>JARLIH010000048.1 GCA_031291845.1 Isosphaeraceae bacterium
CCACGTCTTCGTGGGCATGCGCCGCGGGCCGGGCCGACGTATGGGCGCATGCCCACGAAGACGTGGCCATGGCACCCGACCCCGCTTCGACTCAGCGGCTGGAGGCGACTCCGCCGGTCGCGGTGGAGATCAACGAGACGTCTCCGTTTTCCCGCCGACAGTTATCATGTTTTGATGTTATATGATATTAGACCATATTGCTTTTGATCTGACGATCCATTGACACGGGGTGCGACGAAGAGGACGATGCCTCTGCTGGAGGGTGACGAAGGAGGTGAGTATTGGTAATCCACGAGATGAGTCAAGAGGAGTGCCTCCGGCTGCTGGCCGGAGCGAGGCTTGCCAGGCTGGCGTGCGCCTATGAGAACCAGCCGTATATCGTCCCTGTGTACCTCGCGTACGATGTGCAGCCTGTCGACAAGCCGTGCCTCTACGGCTTCACGACCCCTGGGCAGAAGGTCCAGTGGATGCGGGCCAACCCGCTCGTATGTATCGAGGTGGACGACGTGACGGCCCACGACCAGTGGGTCAGCGTCATCGCCTTTGGCCGCTACGAGGAATTGCCCGATATCCCGGAAAACAACGGCCAGCGGCTCCTGGCCCACCAGGTCTTCCAGGTCGGCCGCTACGAGGGTCCTGATGCCGCAAGGCGCGACGACCAGCAGCGCCTGGCCCACCAGATTCTCCAGTCTCAAGCCATATGGTGGGAACCGGCCTGCACCGCCCATGCTGCCCGCACCCATCGCGAACCGGCGGAGCCGTTCACCCCTGTGTACTACCGAGTCTGTCTCGACCGGGTCACCGGGCACCGGGCAACGCCCGACCCCGGAATGGCCAACCAGCCCACCGCGCCGATTCGGAAGGAGGGCTGGCTGCGCAGGGCCCTGGGGTTCGGCCGCCCGCCGCTCCCCCTTTGACGAGCCGGCGCGCGCGACGATGGCGGCAATGGCCCTCGATTGAGGCGCAGACCTCGGTGATTTGTCGGGGCGCCCCTGTTTTTGTCACACCTGCTCCTCGGTTGTAGTAAGATCGAGGGAAGTCGGTGGTGCTGACGTGGCTCCCTTCGGTGTTCGCGTCGCGTCGGGCGCGACATCTGCGAGATTTCGCGAGGCACGTTCGAGCCGGACGGGCGCGCATGGTGCTCCCGGTTCCCGAACGCGGGGAATCTTAGTGGCCCTGTACAGCATGATCCGCCGCGCGAAATCATTCCTGCCCCCAGCGCCTGCGCGCGGCGGCGTTCCGCCGCAGACGCCGAATGAGGAGCAGCCGCTCCGGTCGGAGCTCTTCAGCGTCGATCAACTGGAGCTGCACGCCAAAGCCGTCGCCGGCTGGCATCAGGTCGATCGAGCGCGAGGCCCGGACCGCCTCTTGCCGCGGCTCAAGGAGAACGAGGCGGTCCTGGTGCGGACGTACGAGCTGGTGACCGCGGCGGTCGTGGCGAAACGACGGATCGCGCCGGCCAGCGAATGGCTTCTCGACAATTTCTATCTGATCGAGGAGCAGATCCGGACCGCGCAGAGGCATCTGCCGCGAGGTTACAGTCGGGAACTCCCCCGGCTGCGGAACGGGCCATCGGCGGGATACCCACGCGGGTATGACATCGCACTCGAGCTGATCGCGCACGCCGACGGCCGGGTCGACGCGGAAGGCCTCCGGAGCTTCGTGGCGGCCTACCAGACCGTTGCTCCGCTCACACTGGGTGAGTTATGGGCGATCCCGATCATGCTCCGCCTGGCGCTGATCGAGAACCTGCGCCGCATCGCCGTCCGCATCGCCGCCGACAAGCGCGACCGCAACAACGCCAATCGCTGGGCAGACCGGTTGACGGAGGTTGCGGAACAGGATGCGAGAAACCTGATCCTCGTGCTCGCGGACATGGTGAAATCCCACTTGCCGATGACCAGCGCGTTCATCGCCGAGCTGGCGCGACGCTTGCAGGGCCAAGGCCCGGCGCTGGCCTTCCCGCTCACCTGGGCCGAGCAACGCCTGGCCGACGAAGGTCAGACCATCGAGCGGCTCGTGCAATCGGAGGGCCAGCGACAGGCCGCCGACCAGGTGTCGATCGGCAACAGCATCGGCAGTCTCCGCCTCCTGGGGGCGACGGACTGGCGCGAGTTCGTCGAGGCGATGAGCCTCGTCGATCAGGAGCTCCGCGAGGATCCGGCGGGCGTCTTCGGCGCCATGGATTTCGCCACGCGCGACCTGTATCGCCACGCCATCGAAGAGGTCGCCAAGGGCTGCTCGCTCACGCAGGTCGATGTCGCCCATCGAGCGGTCGCGCTGGCTCGCGAAGCGGTCGCCACCGCGGACGGTGACGACCGCGCGACACATGTCGGGTTCTACCTGATCGGCAAGGGTAGGCCGCAGCTCGAACGCGCGGCGCAATCCCGGCGGTCGGTGGGCGCGCGGGTCCGGGAGATCAGCCGCCGCTTCCCGCTCAGGTTCTACCTCGGCGCGATCCTCGCGCTTATGGCCGCGCTCACGACGGGCTTCCTCGCGCAGGGGCGCGCCGCCGGATCAACCCGATGGGCCCTGGGACTGGTCGCCATCCCACTCGCCCTGGGCGTGAGCCAGCTCGCACTCACCGTGGTGAACTGGCTCGTCACGATGCTCATCGTGCCGAAACGGCTCCCGAAGCTGGATTTCTCTCGGGGGCTTCCGCCCGAGACACGTACCCTGGTCGCGGTCCCGACGATGCTCGTCAGCGAGCCGAGCGTGGACGAGCTGCTCGACGGGCTGGAGGTTCGCTACCTGGCCAACCAGGACGACCACCTGCACTTCGCGCTGCTTACGGATTTCCAGGACGCCCCCCACGAGACAATGCCCGGGGACGAGGCGCTCGTGCGGCGGGCGCAAGAGGGGATCGAGTCCCTGAACGCGAAGTACCGAGGTGACCGAGGTGACCGATTCTTCCTCTTTCATCGCCCCCGGCGCTGGGATGCGCGGGAGCAGGTCTGGATGGGCTACGAGCGCAAGCGAGGCAAGCTCTCCGCGCTCAACGCGCTCTTGCGCGGCAGGCCGGGAGATCGCTTCTCCCTGGTCGTGGGCGAAACATCCGTCCTGCCGAGCGTGCGGTACGTCATCACCCTCGATACGGATACCCACCTCCCGCGCGACGTGGCTCACGAGCTGGTGGGAGCGATCGCGCACCCGCTGAACCGTCCGCGGTTCGGTGAGGGGTCGCGGCGCGTCTGCGAAGGGTACGGGCTTCTCCAGCCCCGCGTGGCGGAGAGCATGCCGGTCGGCGGGCGGTCCTGGTTTCTGCGCCTCTTCGGGGGCGAGTCGGGCTTGGACCCTTACACGCGCACCGTCTCGGACGTGTACCAGGACGCATTCGGCGAAGGGTCGTTCATCGGAAAGGGGATTTATGATGTCGATGCGTTCATTTGCGTCCTGGGGGACCAACTTCCGGAGAACCTGATCCTCAGCCACGACCTGCTCGAAGGGTGTTACGCGCGGACGGCCCTGGTCAGCGACGTGCAGCTCTACGAGAGTTCCCCACCGCGCTACCTTGCGGACGTGGCGCGCAGACATCGCTGGGTCCGCGGTGATTGGCAGATCTCGCCGTGGTTGCTGCCGCACGTTCCCGGCCCGGGAGGGGTGCGACTGGATAATCCGATTTCGGCCCTCTCACGCTGGAAGATCCTCGACAACCTCAGGCGTAGCCTCGTGCCTCCGGCGCTGGTGCTGGTGTTGGTGATGGGGTGGTCGGTGCTGAGTCCGGCGTGGTTTTGGACCCTCGTCGTGGCGGGGATCGGCCTGTTCCCGACGTTGCTGCGGGCCGTCACAGGGCTCTTGCACAAGCCACCGGACCTGACGATTGGCTTGCACCTCCGCGCCACGTTGCGCTCGATCGGACGCGACCTGGCCCAGTCCGGGCTGATGCTGGCCTTTCTGCCCTACGAGGCCTACTCGAACCTGGATGCCATCGTGCGGACGAGCGTGCGGATGCACCTGACGCACACCCATCTCCTGGAATGGACGACGTCGAGTGAGGCGGGGCGGATCTCCCGCGCGGATCGGCCTGTTGACGTCGTCCGGGCGATGGCGATCGCCCCCGCGCTCGCAGCAGCGCTGGCGGTCGGGCTCGGATTATCGAGACCGGCGGCATTGGCCGCTGCGTGGCCGTGGCTTGGATTGTGGTTCGCCTCACCGTGGATCGCATGGTGGATCAGCCGGTCGACCGCACGGCGCGAGGAGCGAATGACGGGCGATCAGGTGGCATTCCTGAACGGCCTGGCGCGCAGGACTTGGCGGTTCTTCGAGACGTTCGTCGGGCCGGCAGATCACTGGCTGCCGCCGGACAACTTTCAAGAGAACCCCGTTGCCGTGGTCGCGCATCGCACGTCGCCGACGAACATGGGGCTCGCGCTGCTGGCGAATCTGGCGGCGTACGACTTCGGCTACATCTCGCCGGACGGACTCATCGACCGCACGTCCCGGACGCTGGACACCATGGAAGGCCTGGACCGATTCCGGGGTCACTTCTTCAACTGGTACGACACGCTGACGCTGAGCCCGCTACCGCCGCGGTATGTCTCGACGGTGGACAGCGGCAATCTCGCAGGCCACCTCCTCTGCTTGAAGGTGGGGTTGGATGACCTCCCTGACCGCCCGATCCTCCCGCCGCGAGCCTTCGAGGGTCTCACGACAACCCTGCAGGCGTTGACCGACGCCGCCGGAAGGGACGGAGGCCCGCGCCTGGGCGGTTCTACCTCGAGCGAGATCAGTTCGCGGATCAGCCGGCTGCGCAGCCAGCTCGAATCCCTTTCTCGTGGACACTCGCTGCACCGGCTGCCGGCGCTGGCGGCGCTCGCGACGGAACTGGCTGGCGGCCTGGGTGCCAGCCCCGGTGAAGACGTGGCATGGTGGGCCCAAGCCTTCGACCGGCAGTGCCGCGATCACCTCACGACGCTCACCCTGCTGGCCCCCTGGCTGCTCCTCGCTCCGGACGCGGCCCCGCTCGGCACGTGGGTTGAGGAACGGCTTCGGCGCGGCGCGGTCCCGACGCTGCGCGAGGTGGCACGTCTCGGCCTGACGTTACCGCCGGCCGACGATCAGGGGGGCGAGGGCGACGGCGTCGTGGAACTGCGGCGGACCATCGCCGAGGCGAGCACCCGGGCCGGCGAGAGGATCACGGCCATCGAAAAGCTCTCGCTCCGGTGCGGCGAGTTCGCAGACCTGGATTACCAGTTCCTTTACGATCGGTCACGCCGCCTGCTGGCGATCGGGTACAACGTCGACGACCGGCGGACCGACGCGAGCTTCTACGATCTGCTCGCGTCGGAAGCCCGCCTGGCGAGTTTCGTCGGGATCGCGCAGGGACGCCTGCCACAGGAGCACTGGTTCGCCTTGGGGCGGCTGCTGACGGCCACCCGGAGCGGGCCGGTGCTGATCTCGTGGAGCGGCTCGATGTTCGAGTACCTGATGCCGCTGCTCGTGATGCCGACCTACGAGGGGACTCTGCTCGATCAGACCTGCCGTGCGGCCGTCGCACGTCAGGCGGAGTACGGCGCCCAGCGAGGAGTGCCCTGGGGGGTCTCCGAATCGGGGTTCAATACGACCGACGTTCACTTGAACTACCAGTACCGCGCGTTCGGTGTACCGGGGCTCGGGTTGAAGCGCGGCCTGGTCGAGGACCTGGTCGTCGCGCCGTACGCCACGGTCCTGGCGCTCATGGTGGCCCCCGGGGCGGCATACGCCAACCTGCGGCGGATGGCCGGGGAGGGGTTCCAGGGGCGGTACGGGTTCTACGAGGCTATCGACTACACCGCCTCTCGGCTGGGGCGGGGGCAGTCGTGCGCGATCATTCGCTCGTTCATGGCGCACCACCAGGGGATGAGCTTTTTGTCGCTCGCGTATCGTCTGCTGGACCGGCCGATGCAGAGGCGATTCGAATCGGATCCCTCGGTCCAGGCGACGGAACTCCTCCTTCAAGAGCGCATTCCGGTCGCCAACCCGTTCTATCCGCACGCCGTCGAAAGTTCGGTGTCGCGCCGGGTTGGAGGTGGGGACGAGGCACTCTTGCGGGTCTACAAGACTTCGAACACGCGGACCCCGGAAGTGCAGCTCCTCTCCAACGGCCGCTACGTGGTGATGGTTACCAACGCGGGGGGAGGCTACAGCCGGTGGAAAGACCTCGCAGTCACGCGCTGGCATGAGGACACGACCCGCGACAACACCGGCTCGTTCTGCTACCTCCGCGACGTGACGACTGGTGCTGTTTGGTCGGCCGGGCACCAACCCTCGCTCGCGCGCGCGAAGGATTACGAGGCGATCTTCTCCCAATCCCGGGCGGAGATCCGCCGCCGTGACGGCGACATCGATACGCACCTGGAAATCGCCGTCTCCCCCGAGGACGACATCGAGCTGCGGCGCATCACCATCACCAACCGGTCGCGTGAACGTCGGACCATCGACATCGCGAGTTACGCGGAGGTCGTCCTCGCCACGGCCGCGGCGGACGCGGCCCACCCGGCCTTCAGTAACCTATTCGTGCAGACGGAAATCCTGCGCAGCCGCCAGGCGATCATTTGCACCCGCCGGCCGCGGTCGGATCAAGATCAGACGCCGTTGATGTTCCACCTCATGGCAGTCCACGGAACGGCGATCGGCGAGATGTCCTACGAGACCGATCGGCTCAAGTTCCTCGGACGCGGACGCTCGGTCGCGAATCCCGAGGCGCTGGACCGTTCGCCTCTCCTCTCCAACGGCGAGGGCTCCGTCCTCGACCCGATCGTCGCGATCCGACAGCGGGTCACGATCGAAGCGGAAGAGTCCGCGCGAATCGACCTCGTCACGGGCGTTGCGGGGACTCGGGACGATGTGCTCGGACTGATCGAAAAGTATCGCGACAAGAGCCTGGCCGACCGCGTATTCGACCTTGCGTGGTCTCACGGCCAAGTAGTCTTGCGCCAGCTCAATGCCAGCGAGGCCGACGCCCAGCTCTACGGACGACTCGAAAGCTCCATCCTCTACGCCAACCCCGCACACCGGGCCAACCCGAGCCTCTTGATGAAGAACCGCCGGGGGCAATCCAGTCTGTGGGGCCACGGAATCTCTGGTGACTTGCCGATCGTTCTCGTGCGGATCGCCGATCAGGAGAAGATCGAACTGGTCCGACAGCTCGTTCAGGCGCACGCGTACTGGCGGATCAAGGGCCTGACGGTCGACCTGGTCATCTGGAACGAGGACCCGTCGGGCTACCGCCAGGTCCTCCAGGACCAGATCATGGCCTTGATTGCCGCCGGCTCCGAGGCCCAGGTCGTGGACCGGCCGGGCGGCGTCTTCGTCCGCCGCCCCGACCAGATGTCGGACGAAGACCGCACCCTGCTACAGACCGTCGCCCGTGTCATTGTTGACGACAGCGCAGGCACCCTGGGGGACCAGCTCGAGCGCCGCGGGCGCATCGAGGCGATTGTCCCCCGAATGCGGCCGACTCGGGGCGGTCGTGCCGAGACCGCCACCGCCGCCGAAACTCCCCAGCGCGACTTGTCCTATTTCAACGGGTTCGGCGGATTCACTCGCGACGGCCACGAGTACGTCATCACGACCAGCCCGGGGCGGATGACGCCGGAGCCTTGGGTCAATGTGCTGGCAAATCCCTACTTCGGCACGGTCGTCTCCGAGAGCGGCGGGGCGTACACTTGGTGCGAGAACGCCCACGAGTTGCGTCTCACGCCGTGGTACAACGACCCCGTGACCGACGCCAGCGGCGAGGCCTTGTACCTCCGCGACGAAGAGTCCGGCCGGTTCTGGTCGCCGACACCGCTGCCCGCGCGCGGGGCCACACCGTACGTCAGCCGGCATGGGTTCGGCTACAGCGTCTTCGAGCACGCCGAGGACGGCATCGCGTCGGAGTTATGGGTATACGTGGCCACGGACGCGCCGGTGAAGTTCGCGGTGCTCAGGGTCCGTAACGAGTCGGAGCGTCCGCGACGGCTCTCCGCGACCGCTTACTGCGAGTGGGTGCTGGGCGAGCTCCGCCCCAGATCGTTGATGTACGTCACGACGGAAGTCGACCCCAAGTCGGGCGCCGTCTTCGCTCGCAACCCCAACAGCGCGGAGTTCGGTGAGCGCGTCGCGTTCCTCGACGCGAACGATGCCGCGCGGAGCGTCACCGGCGACCGGGCCGAGTTCCTCGGCCGAAACGGCACGCCTGCGAGCCCCGCCGCCTTGACGCGGGCCCGCCTCTCCGGCCGGGTCGGCGCTGCCCTGGACCCGTGCGCCGCGATGCAGGTCCCTTTCGATCTGGCCGCGGGACAGGAACACGAGGTTTGCTTCACCCTCGGGATCGGGCGCGACGCCGACGACGCTCGCAACCTGATCCAGCGCTTTCGGGGATCAAACCCGGCCCGGCGCGCGCTGGAGTCGGTGTGGAGTTACTGGAACCACACCCTGGGCGCGGTCAACGTGGACACGCCCGACCCCTCCATCAACTTCCTGGCGAACGGCTGGCTCCTGTACCAGACCCTGGCCTGCCGCGTGTGGGCCCGTAGCGGGTATTACCAATCGGGCGGGGCCTTCGGCTTCCGCGACCAGCTTCAGGACGTGATGGCGCTGCTCCACGCGGAGCCGCGCCTGCTCCGCGAGCATCTACTTCGCTGCGCGTCCCATCAGTTCCGCGAAGGCGACGTCCAGCACTGGTGGCACCCCCCCACCGGCCGTGGCGTGCGTACGCACTTCTCCGACGACTACCTGTGGCTGCCACTGGCAACCTGCCGCTATGTCAAGGGGACTGGCGACACCGGGGTGCTCGACGAGCGCATTCCCTTTCTCGCCGGGCGTCTGTTGAAGCCCGAGGAGGAAGCCTATTACGACCTTCCCTCCCGGTCCGACGAGACCGCCACGTTATATGATCACTGCGTGCGCTCGATCACAAACGGACTGAAGTTCGGCCCGCACGGCCTGCCGCTGATTGGCTGCGGTGACTGGAACGACGGCATGAACCTGGTGGGCCAGCACGGCAAGGGGGAGAGCGTCTGGCTGGCATTCTTCCTCTTCGACGTGCTCAGCCAGTTCGCGGATATCGCCCGCGGGCGCGGCGATACGGCCTTCGAGGAACAGTGCGTCGGCGAGGCCGACCGGCTGCGCCTGAGGATCGAGGCGAACGCGTGGGACGGCGAATGGTATCGCCGTGCCTACTTCGATAACGGCGAACCAATCGGGTCGGCGACCAACCCCGAATGCCAGATTGACTCGATCCCGCAGAGCTGGGCAGTCCTGTCAGGTGCGGGCGACCCGCAACGGTCACGCACGGCGATGGACGCGGTCGACCGCCGCCTCGTGCGCAGGAACGACGGCCTGATCCAGTTATTCGATCCGCCGTTCGACAAGTCCTCCATGAACCCGGGTTACATCAAGGGCTACGTCCCGGGCGTGCGAGAGAACGGCGGTCAGTACACCCACGCGGCGGTCTGGGCGACCATGGCCTTCGCCACGCTCGGCGACCACCGCCGCGCCTGGGAACTGTTCTCGCTGATCAACCCGACCCGCCATGGCGCGACCCCGGAAGGGATCGCAACCTATCGCGTCGAGCCCTACGTCGTCGCCGCCGACGTCTATGCCGTGCCGCCGCACACCGGACGGGGTGGCTGGACCTGGTATACGGGGTCGGCCGGCTGGATGTACCGTCTCATCATCGAGTCGCTCCTGGGCGTGCGGCTCGAGGTCGACACGCTACGATTCGAGCCCTGCCTGCCGGCCGACTGGCCATCTTACAAGCTCCACTACCGCTATCGGGAGACCGTCCACCACATCACGGTCAGGCAATCCAAGGCAGGCGGAACCGTGACACGCGTGATCCTGGATGGCGTCGAGCAGGCTGACAAAACGATCCGCCTCAAGGATGATCGCCTCGAGCATTTCGCCGAAATCGAAATCGGATAGACCGGTCGCGTCGACGGCAAACGACCGATGGCGCCTTTTGCTGATCGCCCTCGAGATGTGAGCGCTGGATCGTTCAAGCAAATGGACTCCCTTCTGATCGGTCTTCTGCCGTCAACCCGGCGTTGCTTCTGTCGGCCTCGTTCTTGGCGCGGTATCATCATGACCATTTCCGATGCGTCCCGTCCCATTTCGCAGGTTCAAATCGGCCGATGAAGGTCTTTCATTGCGGACATTGCGACCAGCTCGTGTTCTTTGAAAACAGCGCGTGCATGAGTTGTGGGCGTACGCTCGCCTATCTTCCCGACCGAACCGAGATGGGCACCCTCGAGCCTGCGACGGGGCACCAATGGCGCTTGCTCTCGGCGGGGAAGGGGGGGCAGGCGTACCGGCTCTGTCTGAACTACAGCCGGGAGAACGTCTGCAACTGGGCCGTAGCCGTCGATGACCCCAATCCGTATTGCCGGTCTTGCCGATTGAACCGGGTCATTCCCAACCTGAGCCGCTCCGGCACGCGCCAAGCCTGGGCGCGACTGGAGGCGGCCAAGCGCAGGCTGATCTATAGCTTGCTCTGCCTCGACCTCCCCGTGTCGGGCAAGGCCGAGGACCCCCAGCGCGGCCTGGCGTTCGACTTCCTTGCCGACCCCGACCCCGGCACGCCCGGGGCGGTCGCCGTCCCGACCGGGCACTTGAACGGGGTAATCACCATCAACATCGCCGAAGCCGACGATGCCGAACGCGAGAAGCGGCGACTCCAGATGCACGAGCCGTACCGGACACTGCTGGGCCACTTCCGGCACGAGATCGGCCATTACTACTGGGACCGGTTGATTGGAGGGACGGCCCGGATCGATCAATTTCGCCGGCTCTTCGGCGACGAGCGGCAGGACTACGGCCAGTTGCTCCATCGCCATCACCAACAGGGCGCCCCGGCTGACTGGGCGAAGTCGTTCGTCTCCGCTTACGCCAGCGCTCATCCCTGGGAGGACTGGGCCGAAACATGGGCCCATTATCTGCACATTACCGACACACTGGAGACAGCGCTCCAGTGCGGCCTTTCCTTACAGCCGAGGCGATCAAACGAGCCCGAGTGGAAACTCGAGGTTGCCGACGTCGGCCAGCGGGCCTTGTCGTTTGATCTGATCGTCCAGCGCTGGTTCCCGCTGACCTACGTGCTCAACAATTTGAACCGCGGTATGGGGCTGCCCGACGCTTATCCTTTCGTCCTCCCCACTCCGGTGCTCAACAAGCTCCGGTTTGTGCACGAGGTCGTCCGGGGACCCGAACCGTCTGCGCCGCGTTGACTCGCGAGGAAATCGCGGCAAGGGGGAAAGACATGCCGAACCCCTTCTGATAGGAAGTCGAAGCCAACCCGAGGAGCACCGTGCATGAGAGTATGGCCAGGGCAATCGTTTCCGTTGGGCGCAACGTGGGACGGTAAGGGAGTGAACTTCGCGCTGTTCTCCGAGCACGCCACGAAGGTGGAATTGTGCCTGTTCGATTCGCCCGACGCGACGGCGGAGGCCGAGCGCATCCACCTGCGCGAACAAACCGATCAGGTCTGGCACGCCTACCTGCCCGACGTTAAGCCCGGACAGTTGTACGGCTACCGGGTCGACGGACCCTACGAGCCGCAGAAGGGTCACCGTTTCAACCCGCACAAGGTCGTTCTCGACCCCTTCGCCAAGGCGATCGGCCGCGACCTGCGCTGGGACGATTCCCTGTTCGGCTACAAGGTCGGCGACCCCGAGGCCGACCTGTCCTGCGACGAGCGCGACAGCGCCCCCTTCGCACCGCTGGCGGTGGTGATCGACGGCGCCTTCACCTGGGGCGACGACCATCCGCCGCGGACATCCTGGCACAAAACCCTGATCTACGAACTGCACGTCAAGGGTTTCACGCAGCGCCATCCTGACGTGCCCGAGAACCTGCGCGGCACCTACGCGGGCGTGGCCTCGGAGGCGGCCATCCAGCACCTGCTCAGCCTCGGCGTGACCGCAGTGGAGTTGATGCCGGTCCACTTCCACGTCGACGACCGCCACCTGGTCGAGAAGGGCCGCTGCAACTACTGGGGCTACAACACCCTGGCCTTCTTCGCCCCCGCGCTCCGCTGTGCCTCCCGCGATTCCGCGCGCGAGTCGGTGCAAGAGTTCAAGATGATGGTGCGTGCCTTGCATGCCGCCGGCATCGAGGTCATCCTCGACGTGGTCTACAACCACACCGGCGAGGGGAGCCAACTGGGGCCGACGCTGTCCATGCGAGGGGTGGACAACGCCTCGTACTATCGGCTGAAGCCGGAGGACCCGCGCTATCACATGGACTTCACCGGCTGCGGCAACACCCTCAACATGCAGCACCCGCGCGTCCTGCAGTTGATCATGGACAGCCTGCGCTACTGGGTCACGGAAATGCACGTCGACGGTTTCCGTTTCGACCTGGCCAGCACGCTGGCGCGCGAGCTGTTTGCGGTCAACCGGCTGGGGACGTTCTTCGACGTCATCCTCCAGGACCCCGTGCTGTCGCAGGTCAAGCTTATCGCCGAGCCGTGGGACGTGGGCGAGGGGGGGTATCAGGTGGGTAACTTCCCGGTGCTCTGGACGGAGTGGAACGGCAAGTACCGCGACTGCGTCCGCCGCTTCTGGAAGGGCGACGGCGGGACCGCCTCCGAGTTCGCGACGCGCCTGGCCGGCTCCAGCGACCTGTACGCCTGGAGCGGCCGGCTGCCCCATGCCAGCATCAACTTCATCACGTGCCACGACGGCTTCACGCTCCAGGACCTGGTCAGCTACAACGACAAGCACAACGAGGCCAACGGCGAGGACAACAAGGACGGGGCCAACGACAACAATAGCTGGAACTGCGGCGCGGAAGGCGCGACCGACGACCCGGCCATCAACGCGCTGCGCGCAGCGCAGAAGCGCAACCTGATGGCGGCGCTGCTGCTGTCGCAGGGGGTGCCGATGATCTACGGCGGCGACGAGCTGAGCCACTCCCAAGGGGGCAACAACAACGCCTACTCCCAGGACAGCGAAATGACATGGCTGAACTGGGCGTTGAACGAGGAGCAGAAGGGTTTTCTGGAGTTCGTGCGCACCGTGGCGCGCATCCGGGCCGAGCAGCCCGTCTTCCATCGCCGGCGCTTCTTCCTGATGCGTTCCATCCGCGGCTCCGACATCAAGGACATCTCCTGGCTCAGCCCCGCGGGCGAGGAGATGACCGACGAGGACTGGAACGCAGGGTTCATCCGCTGCCTCGGAGTGCGCCTGGCCGGCGACCTGATTGGCGACGAGAACGAACACGGCGAGCCGATCGTCGGCGAGACACTGCTCTTGCTGTTCAACGCCCATCACGAGCCGATCCCTTTCACCCTGCCGGCGACGAAGTCCGAGCAGCACTGGGAACGCATGTTCGACACGGCCGGGGCCGCCGGCGCAACGCCGCCAATGGGCGCGGGCGAGCGCTATCCGCTGCAGGGAAGGGCGCTGGCCGTCCTGCATATCCGGACCGCGCAAGAAGCCGGGCAGGCAGAGTCCGTCCGCAATGAGAGTCAGGGGACAGCCCAACCCGGCTAACGCCGCTCCCCGGACCGGGGCGTAGGTCCGGCAGCGGAACGCGACGTTGCGGGACGGACGGAAGACGGCTGGAGCGAACCGACTCAGGCGGCAGCCATCGTCGTATCACCTTGGGGCAACCGATGTGAGGCACCTTTACCGATGTCAACGGTCGAAGATCTGCTCCAGAAGACGGCCCAATTCCTTGCCCAGCGGCACCGCTTGCTCGAATCGACCTACCGTTTGCAGTTCCACGCCGGATTCACGTTCCGTGATGCCTGCGCCATCGTCCCCTACCTGAGCGAGCTGGGCATCACCCATTGTTACGCCTCCCCCTACCTCCAGGCGCGGGCGGGGAGCCAGCACGGCTACGACATTACCAACCATCGGGCGCTCAACCCCGAGATCGGCTCGGAGGCGGAGTACGACGCGTTCGTCGCCGCGCTGCACGCCCATGGGATGGGCCAGATCCTCGATATCGTGCCCAACCACATGGGGATCGTCGGCAACGACAACGCCTGGTGGAACGACGTGCTCGAGAACGGCCCGTCGTCTCCGTACGCCGGTTACTTCGACATCGGCTGGCACGACTCGCCGCGGCCGAACCTCCACAACAGGGTCCTGCTGCCGATCCTGGCCGAGCCGTACGGCCAGGCCCTCGAGGCCCGGCAGATACGCCTGGCCTACGCGGTCGGGACCTTCACGCTGCACTACGCCGACCACCGCTTCCCCGTCTCGCTTCAAAGCTACGCGCAGATTCTGCGGACCAACCTGGAAGAGCTGCAGAGCACCCTGGGCGCGAACGTCGCGGCCCTGCACGAATACAACAATATCCTTATCTCTGCATCAAATCTCCCCAATCATACGGAGACGAATCCCGCCAGGGTCGCGGAGTACCAGCGCGAGCAGGAGGCGATCAAGCAGCGGCTCGCCACGCTCACCGAGAGCTGCGCCGAGGTGCGGGACTCGGTCGCGAGGACCGTGGCCCTGCTCAACGGCACGGCCGGGGAACCGCACAGCTTCGACGCGCTCGAACGGCTGCTGGACGAACAGGCTTACCGCCTTGCGTTCTGGCGGGTCGCCTCGGACGAGATCAACTACCGCCGCTTCTTCGACATCAATGAGCTGGCGGCCCTGAACATGGAGAAGCCCGAGGTCTTCGCGGCAACCCACGAGCTGGTCCTGCGCCTGCTGGCTCAGGGCAAGGCCGACGGTCTGCGCATCGATCACATCGACGGCCTGTACGACCCCAAGCAGTACCTCCGCCGGCTCCAGCAGCACTACGTCCTCGCCTGCGCCCGCGAAGTCGCTCGTGCGGACCCGGTCTGGCACGGCCGGGACTGGCAAGAGCTGGAAAGGTCCCTCCTCGAAATGATCGGCGAGGCCGGCCCGGACGGTGCCCCGGGCCTTCCAGGTTGCCCCCTCTACGTCGTGGTCGAGAAGATCCTCGGCGCCAACGAACAACTGCCCCCCGATTGGGACACCCACGGCACGAGCGGCTACGACTTCGTGAACGTGGTGAACGGCCTCTTCGTCGACCCAGGCGGCGAGCAGCCACTGACCAGGCTCTACCAGCAGAGGACCGGGACTGCCCCCTTCGCCGAAGTCGTGTATCAAAACAAGTTGCTCATCCTCCAGACCGCGCTCGCCAGCGAGCTACAGATGCTGACCAGCCAGCTCGACCGCCTGGCGCAGCACGACCGGTCGTCTCGCGACTTTACCCTGAACGGCCTGCGCTTCGCCCTCGCGCAGGTGATCGCCTCTTTTCCGGTTTACCGCTCCTATATCTCCGCGGAAGGGGTCCACGATTCAGACTACAAGTACGTGGAAGCCGCCGTGCGCCGGGCCTCGACCCGGAACCCGACGCTGAGCCGGTCGCTATTCCGCTTCGTGCGCGACATCCTCCTGCTCCGCGACCCGGAGTCGACCGTGGAGGAAGACCGGGCCGAGCAGTGCCACTTCGCCGGCAAGTTCCAGCAGGTCACCGCTCCGGTGATGGCGATGGGCCTGGAGGATACATCGTTCTATGTCTACAACCGCCTGCTCGCGCTGAACGAGGTGGGCGGAGATCCAGCGCGCTTCGGGGTGGCACCCGGGGCGGTCCACCAATTCCACCAGAGCCGCCAGGCGAAATGGCCCCGGGCGCTCTCTCCGTTGTCCACGCACGATACCAAGCGCGGTGAGGACGTGCGGGCCCGCCTGAACGTCCTGTCGGAACTGCCGGAGGAATGGGGGGAATGCCTGGAGCGCTGGAGCCTGTTCAACGCGCCGCACCGCACGCTCGTCGACGAGGTCTTCGTGCCGGACGCGAACGAGGAGTACCTGCTTTACCAGACACTCCTCGGCGCCTGGCCCGCCGTTCCGTGCGGCCCCGAGGAGTACGCCGAGTTCGTCGAGCGGATCCAGGAGTACATGGTCAAGGCGCTGCACGAGGCAAAGGTTCACACCAGTTGGATCAACCCGTACGAAGCCTATGACGACGCCGTCCGGCAGTTCGTTGCACGCATCCTGGACGAGCAGTTGAGCGGCCCCTTCTTGCAGGACCTGCGGGCGTTCCAGCAGCGGGTGAGCCATTTCGGACTGCTCAACGGGCTCGCGCAAACGCTGTTGAAAATCACCCTACCGGGAGTCGCCGACACCTACCAAGGCACCGAATGGTGGGACTTCAGCCTGGTGGACCCGGACAACCGCCGTCCCGTCGACTACGAACGCCGGCACGAATCGCTCCGCGCATTGCAGAATCAGACGGCTCGGGCCGGGCCGGATCGAAGGGAGTTGGCACGCGCGCTGACCCGCTCCATGCAGGACGGTCGCATCAAATTATACGTCACCACGCAGTCCCTCCATTGTCGCCGCAACCACCCGGGACTGTTCTCGACCGGCGAATACCTGCCGGCGGAGGCCACCGGTCCCGGGCGGGACCACGTCTTCGGGTTTTCCCGGCGCCTGGGAGACCGGCAGGCCATCGTGGCCGTACCTCGCCTCCTCACGCGCCTGGTCCCGGGACCGGAAGGCCTTCCCCTCGGCGCGGAAGTCTGGCGGAACACCCGGCTACTGCTGCCCGGCGTCGAGCCCGAACCACGCTGGCATAATCTGTTCACGGGCGAAATTCTCACCTGCGTGGAGCTGCAAGGGCGACCCGCACTGTCCCTGGCCGACGTGTTCGCGCATTTCCCGGTTGCCCTGTTGTTGTCGAGGAGTGAGGGCCCATCAGAAGAACGCCGCGCGGGCATGATGACCATCGAGAAATCCTGAAAACGATCTTCGGTGTTTCCATGTCTCGTCAACATCCGCGCATCGATGGCGTGCGAATTGGTATCGGCACGGCCTCCCCCTCGAACGCCATGTAGAACTCGCCATCGAGCCTTACGCCCAGCTCGTGGCCGTAGCGCGCGATCAGCTCGGCCTTCACGGAATCGACGATGCGCCCGACTACACCGTTCGTCGAGTGCCATTCCCTGACGCAACCGCCGACTTCCCGGATCTCCGCGGCCATCCGGCTCTTCGACTGGGTCGTCCTCCCGCTGTTGCGATAGAAGACCATGATGCCCACGCAACGGGCGATCGTCTCCTCAACCTCGCGATCGGTCGCCATGAGGATTCCTCTCAAGGGGTGGTGCGGGAATGGGGATGGGACGATGGTCTCTTCTCGTTGGCGCGTCACCAGCGCCCTTACATCGAGCCAGCCAGCGCTGACTGCTCGCCGGGAGACGCTCGGGATCGCACCCATGTTCTATTCGACCCGATCAGCGCACGTGGCGAAGTGCGTCGAATCGGTGATCGGCATCGATGCCGATTTAACATCCGCGGCGCCGGAAATCGCCTGCGGCGGAGCAGGAACGTCCACGTGGCGCGAGCCGCTTGCTTGAATTCTGCGTTGGCCCCGGAACCACACCGTTCGACCACCAGGAGGAGCCAACGCCCGAGGGCCGCGGGGGCCCTCGGGGCGCGACAGTCCTACTTGTGCGAGTGCTGGTGTGCGCTCGTGGTGTGCTTATGGCCTTGCTCGCTGTGGTGCTGGGCCGCCTCCGCGTGTTTCTTGGCCGGCTCGTGCTCGCCCGATTCGTGGTGGTGGGCCGCCTCCAGGTGGTGGTGCGCGGCGGCTGCGTGGTGTGCGGCCGCTTGATGGTGGTGCTCGGTCGAGGGATGCTTCGTGGTCGCTGACATCGGTCGTTCTCCTTCAGGGCTGCGGTCGGTAGTCATCGAGGCCCGCCGAAAGTCGGCGTCCCCGAACTCAGCAGAGTGCTTTGCAGAAAACCCGCGGTACAAGGCCGGTCGAGCCGTGTTTGCGGCTCATCGGTGACGGAGCGACAGTCCCACGATCAGGCCGGCCACCAGACCGATCCCTAAGATCGCCAGCACCGAACGCGTCGGGTTGTCGCGGACCAGGTCCTCCGCCCTGCCGTAGCGCTCTCGCGCTTGCTCGCCGGCCTGGTGGGCAAAGTGGCCCACGGCCTCGGCCGCATGCGACACGGCCGAGGAACCCTGCGCGGTCATGTCCGAAAGGACTTTCTCGATCGCTTCCCGCGCCTCGCCCGTCCGCTTCTGGATGCGGTCGACGAGTTGGTCGACATTGCCCAACTGGACGCGGAGGTCGTCGTCGGTCAGTTGCCCCCAGCGCTCCTTCGCCTCGCTCCGTAGCGCGTGCCACTGACTTTGAATCGTTTGAGGATTGCCGGACATCTCGATGGGACTCCCTGGGTTGTTGGATCGCCGGCCCTCTGGGCGGGGCGAGCGGCCGGTGTTGCGTTCTCATCAAAGGGCCGACCCTCGCCGCCGGCCGAAGATCAGCGAGACGACGAACATGGCCAGGAAAACGAACAGCAGGATCTTGGCGACCCAGGCGAGCGTGCCACCGAGTGCCACGAAGCCGAAAACGCCGGCAAGCAGGGCAAGGACCAAGAACACGAGTGCGTAGTAAAGCATGGAGCTGCTTCCTTTCTGATACGGAGAACCGGGCACGCCGCTCGAAAAAGAGGGCGCCCCCTGCGCAGGGCCAAGAAAGCGGGAGAAACGATGGGCCGTCGACACGCCCGCGTCCTTCCCTCTGCGGCTACTTCTTGGCCACGGTGAACTGGACGTCGTTCGAGGCGTCGGCCCCTCTCGTCGGATGTCCCGTCACCTTGACGGTAAAGTCACCCAGCGACGCGTCGGCGTCCGCCTTCAACTTGAGTTTCGTTTCCGTGTCTCCGTGCTTGATCACGGGTTGAACGGATTCGATGGTCACGCCTTTGGGCCCCTCGGCGACCTTGAGGCGGACGTCTTCGCTGAAGTTCCTTCCCCTCTTGATGCCGATCGAGACCTCTTGTTCGCCCCCCTGTTGGAGGGTGGTCGACATCGGGGGCACGCTCAAGTTGAACGTGTTATCGGCCTCGCCATAGGCGGGCTGCTTCTGGGACGGGCTGGTCACTCCCGGTCCGCCCGCCGTACCCTGGTTGCAGCCGGACAAGGCGACCACGGCGAGCGCCATGATCAACCGAGTGGCAAGTGTTTGTTTCAAGCGATTGCTCCTGTCAAGAAACCGCGGCCCCGCCGTCGTCACCCGAAATTGGGCTGGAACGAAGGGACGAAGTTGGACGTGATGAACTGGCCCCGAGCCCGGCATCCCGCGAACGGGTGGCCGCCCCGACTCGGGAACGGCATGCCCGGGCGCCCGCGGTGGGCTCAGTGCTTGAGCGCCTTCGCGAATCGGTCGATTTCCATCTCCGCGTGGTCCTTGGCGTAGCCGTATTTTTCTTGAAGGAGGCCAGCCAGTTGGTCGCGCTTCCCGGCGATGGTCGTCAGCTCGTCGTCGGTCAGCTTGCCCCACTTTTCCTTCACGTGGCCCCGGAATTGTTTCCATTCGCCTGCAACCTGATCCCAGTTCATGACCGGTCTCCTCAATAGCCGGACCGTTCTGTTCAAGACTCACACATGGTTGTATCTGCTCACGGCGCAGCGCCAGCGCTGTTCCAGGTGTCAGTGGAAATGCTCTGGGCGAGCAGGAACACCTGCACCGTGGTGCCGGTCGTGAAGACGTGGACCACCGTGCCGGTCGTCGTCTCGACCTCCGCGGCGGCTTCGCGCACTTCAACCCCCGTGATCCGCTTGATTTCCTGCCGCAGCGCCTCGGAGGAGTTGCTGAAGAGTTGTCGGTGGAACTCTTGAATTCGCGCGGCCCCCGCCGGGCTCCGGGCCAGGTCCTGCTCGGCAGGCGACAGTGCGCCGTGAAGCGTGACAACCAGCGTGTCGTCACTCAGCACCACCGTCACGGCGCTGGGCGCGTGGCCCGTACTTTGTTGCTGGAACGTGCTCGCGGCCTGGGCGACGCGCTGGGCCATGGTGGATTTCGATTCGTCCATCGCGTTTGTCCCTGGCGGCGTGCTGCCGCAAACGAAAAAAAGCCGACGTGGCCGAACACGCTGAGGTGTTCGACCACGTCGGCTTACTCGTCAACGAGCCCCCCGGCTCGGCCGGGTTGCCCCCTATCTAGTCGTCCGACGCATTCACTTCAATTTCATATCTTTTCGCGAGCCGACCACCGATCCTTCATACCAGTCGACAACCTCCATTGTCCTGCCCAGGTCGGAAATAGCAAGAAGAAAATCATCGTATTGGATATTATGAATCCGCAGATGGCCGCGGAGTCAGGCGACTCGAGCGTCGGGCGCCGTCGTGAGGGATTCGGGTGCGGAGCCTCGAATCGGCAAGGGGACGCACCGGAGAACCGCATGAAATCCCAGGGTGAGATCGAAGCCACGATCTGCGAGGCGGTCAATCGTTTTGAGCAGGAGTATATGGGCCGAGGACCGAAAGACATTCGCGCCCACATCCTGGGCGACCTCGTCCTGGTCCGCCTCACGGGCGTCTTGACCGCGGCGGAACAGCATCTCGTCCAGTCGCTCTCGCCCGATAAGGGAAGGGACCTGCTCAAGCAAGTGCGAACCCATCTAATCGAAACGGCACGACCCGTCCTGGAAGCGATGATCGAAGGGGTCACCGGCACGAAAGTTGTGACCTTGCACCACGACATCAGCACCGTGACCGGCGAAGAGGTCATCCTGTTCACACTGACGGAGACGCCGTTCTTCCGCGAGACGAGGAAAAAGTAGAACAAGGCCTCCGAGCCCGACACGTGAACGAGGAGTCGCAAAGAAGGTCCTCGCTGGCGCATCGGGCTCGAATCGAGCGCGTGCTCCCCAAGAGCGTGAATCGCCCTAAACCGGCTTTGGCGCGAAGAACGCCCGCGCCTGGGCCAGCAACTGGTCGTCGGTCAGGTGGTGGTCATCGACCACGACGCAGCCCACGACGTGTTTGGCCACGTCATGATGATTGTGGTTCAAGTCGGCCATCAACTGCTCCATGGCGCTGCTCTCACCGGTGCCGCTGCCGAAGATCAGGATCGCGTCGGCGCCCCGTAGCGTCGCGGCCACCGCTTCGTAGAAGCTCTTTCGCTCGGGCTTCCGTTTGCCGTCGGTGTCCGGGTTCTCGGACCGCAGGTGCCGGCCGAAGCCGTGAGGGTCGTAGGGCACGAGCTGCTGCGGCACAGCCCCGTGGGCCTGGGTGCGATAGACCTTCGCTTCATGGTGGTCGATGACGACCAGCAAGTGAACCCCCGGCGCGACCGACGAAGGGGCCTCCTTCTCGGCCGACCGGTCCAGGAAGTGGCGAACCGCCAGTAGTTCTTCGACCGTGGCGACGTCCTTGTGTTTGGGCGCGTGCAAGATCGCCATCTGCCCGTTCCGCGTCACGTGGAGGCTGCCGTTCGGCTGCTCGACCACTTCCGCCAGGGCACCCAGCAGCGACCGCACGTCGTGCCACTCCAGGTTGTGCGCAGCCGGATGGCGGAAGATCGCGTCGTACGTGTGTTGATGACGCCCGTCCAGGTGGAGCGGAGCCTTGTGTCGGTCTTCAGTCGTCATGGTGTTACCCTCAAAAAGGTTTTTGCTTTCAAGAAACGATAAGTTGGTTATTCTTGGCGAAGAGCAAGCCAGCCGCGGGAGTACGGCTCAATCGCCACAGTTCACATGGTGGTCGTCGTTCCAGAGGACGATGGCCGGGTCGTCCAGAGTATGCTCGTAGCCCACGATGCTGAGCGCAGCGGTACGCAGCATGAGGTGCCTGGCGTTCTCCGGTGTCAGCCCCACCCACCGTGCGCCGAGGACGCGGGAGAAATGGCCATGGCTGAAGACGAGGACGCGACCGCCACCCGCCCGCAGACGGGCGATCACGCGATCGGCGCGGGCCCCCACCGCCGAGGGCGACTCACCCCCCGGGCAGCCATCGCGGAAGAGCGACCACCCCGGCCGCTCGCGGCGGATATCGGCGGTGAGCCGGCCTTCATAATCGCCATAGTCCCACTCGACCAGGTCCGGGGCGACCTGGGCGACCGCCCCGAAGCCCGCCAGCTCGCAAGTCCGGCGCGCCCTCTGGAGCGGGCTGACCAGGACCTCGGTGAACGTGATCCCCTCGAGCCGTCCCCGCAGCCTCCGGGCGTTGCGTTCGCCAATCTCCGTCAGGGGGATGTCGGTTCGTCCCGTGTGCTGGCCCGATAGCGACCACGCCGTCTCGCCATGGCGGGCCAGGTAAACTTCGGGGAGCGTTCCGTTCATGGCATGTTCCTCGCGACGGCTTTTCGGAGAACGTCGGTCGCACGTCGAGGATGCGGGACCCGGGAGCCCACGTCAACGCACGAACGGTTCATTTCCAATTGCGGACGCCGCGAACCTCCGGGTCAACTGCCGAGGTCGTGCAAGGTCATGAAGGCCCGGTACAGCACGCGCGGGTCGTACGTCCCCTTGTAGACGGCCGGCGGTTCGCGTTTGAGTCCGAGCAGCGAGTAGACCGCCGCCTGAGCGGAACGGACCGAGTACTCGACGGTGAAGACGACATCGTCGCGCAGCTCGCAAAACTGGCCGACGAAGGCCAGGTTGGTCCAGCCCGCCGGCACGACCTGGGGCCGATCACCCCGCTCGCGCCGCAGGAACTGGCTGGTGATGAACGGCATCATGCACGGGATGCAGGTGGAGGTCTCCAGGATCAGGCCAGCCTCCGCCTCGATCCGGAGGTGGCCCAGCAACTCGGTCAGAATCTCCTTCCCCGTGCAGGCTGACATCGGCTTCGGCACGAAGTCTCCCGGCGTGTCGACGGCGAGAGCGTAGCCCCAGAAGACGTTCACGTCGTCGGGCTGTCCGAGGAAATGCGGCTGATGCGGCAGCACGATCGACAGCAGCCAACGGGAGTCCAGGAAGGTGATCAAGCCCCCTTCGCCCGGCACGTTCCCCGTCGAGTCCCGGACGATCCGGAAGAAGGTGGGGTCGTGCTGGGTGATCGTGAACGAGATCCATTTGGATTCGTCGATATGGTCGGCGAAGGTGGACGGGTTCCCGAACTCGGGCCGGGCGGCCGCGATCTTCTCCCAGAGCGTCCAGGCCCCACCGTCGGCCTTGCCCCTGAGGATCGGGGCGGAGTCCATCGAGCCCAGGCTGGACGCCTCCGTCATCGACCCCAGCGTAACGATCACGAAGTCCTTCGGGCCCACCTCGATCGCGCCGGCCCGGCCGCCGCGCTCGTACGCGATGCGTTCCACGCGGTTCCTGCCCGCGTCCTCGTGCAGGTCGAGGTTGGTGACGCGGGTGCTCAGCTCGAACCGCACGCCGCGCTCGTCGAGCCATTTCTGGAGCGGCCGGACCAGCGAGTCGTACTGGTTGTAGACCGTGCGCATGATCCCTTCGAGCCGGCTGAATCCGGGAACCATGTGGGCAAACCGCACGAGATAGCGCTTGAACTCGACCGCGCTGTGCCAGGGCTGGAAGGCGAAGGTCGTGCACCACATGTACCAGAAATCGGTCCCGAAGAACGACGAATCGAACTCGTCCGCGATGCGGCTGTTGCCGAGCATCCCCTCGGGCTCGATCGCCAGGCGCTCCAGGCGCAGAATGTGTCCCTCGCTCAGGCCGAACTCGGGCGCGTCCAGGCGATGGCCGCCACGGAAGAGGCGCGACTTGGACGAGGTCTTCATGGTCTCGTTCCAGGCAAACGTCTCCTGGGTGACCGTCCGGCTCCCATCGAGGGTGGGGACCGCCGAGAACAGGTCGTAGGTGCAAAGGTACTTGCTCTCGAGCATCCGGCCGCCGCGGAGGACGTAGCCCGCGCTGGGCGACCCAGCGCCGTCGAGGCTGCCGCCCAACTTGTCGAGTTCCTCCAGGACCGTGATGTTGTGGCCGAGCACGTCGCCGTCCCGGATCAGGAACGCGGCCGCCGCCAGCGAGGCGATCCCGCCCCCCACAAGATAGACCCGCGCCAGGGCACGATCGGGATCGTGCTCGTTCCGGGCGATCGGTGATTCGTAGTCTTCTTGACCATCTTTTCCCATGACGAGCTCCATTGCGATTCTGACTGTAGAGGTATAGCACCCGCTTCGGGCAATTCGGCAGCAACAACCCGGTGCGCGGTCGGCGTACGCGTGACGATTCCGAGCTCTTTCGGCCCACTGCCGTGCGCGATCGGTAATTCACGAACTCCCCGACCACGCTCGTGATGGACGACGGCGGCTGCCCACTTTACACCGATTCGCCTGCGCGGGTCGCGCCCCACTTCCAGTTCTGGATCTCCGGCATGTCCACGCCGTGTTCGTCGATGTACCGCCGGTGCTCGACGAGCTTGTCCGCAAGCTGTTGCTTGAGATAGCTCCCCTTGCTTCCGGTCTGCGGCAGGCGATCGATCGTATCCATCACCAGGTGGAAGCGGTCCATGTCGTTCATCACCGTCATGTCGAAGGCCGTCGTGATCGTGCCCTCTTCCTTGTAGCCTCGGACGTGCAGGTTGCGGTTGGCCCGGCGGTAGGTCAGCCGGTGAATCAGCCAGGGGTATCCGTGGAAGGCAAAGATGATGTGTTTGTCCTTCGTGAAGAGCGAATCGTAGTCGGTCTCGCTCATCCCGTGCGGGCCCTCGGTGTCGGGCTCCAGCTTCATGAGATCGACGACATTGACCACCCGGACCTTCAGGTCGGGCAGATGCTCACGAAGAATGGAAACGGCGGCCAGCGTCTCTAGCGTGGGGACGTCGCCGCAACAGGCCATCACCACATCCGGCTCGCCGTCCTGATCGTTGCTGGCCCACTGCCAGATACCGATCCCCTGCGCGCAATGCGCGACGGCGGCGTCCATGGTCAGCCATTGCGGGGCCTCGTGCTTGCCGCAAACCACGAGATTGATGTAGTTCAGACTGCGCAGGCAATGGTCCATGACCGACAGGAGGCAGTTGGCGTCCGGTGGGAGGTAGACGCGCACCGTCTCGGATTTCTTGTTGATGACGTGGTCGATGAATCCGGGGTCCTGGTGGGTGAAGCCGTTGTGATCCTGCCGCCAGACGTGGGAGGTCAGCAGGTAGTTCAGTGAGGCGATCTTCCGCCGCCACGGCAGCTCCGAACACATCTTCAGCCACTTGGCGTGCTGCGTGAACATCGAATCGACGATGCGGATGAACGCCTCGTAGCTGTTGAACAGCCCGTGCCGCCCGGTCAGGAGGTAGCCCTCCAGCCAGCCCTCGCACTGGTGCTCGCTGAGCATCTCCATCACGCCCCCGTCGGGCGCGAGGAATACATCATTCTCCACCGTCTTGGCTTCCCATTGCCGATTGGTGACTTCAAAGACGGCTTCGAGGCGATTGGAGACCGTCTCGTCGGGACCGAAGATCCGGAAATTCCGCGGCTCCTCGTTCCGCTCGATCACGTCGCGCAGGAACGGGCCCAGCACATGCACATTGCCGGCCTCGACCGCGGTGGGCGAGGGGACGTTGACGGCATAATCGCGGAAGTCCGGCATCTGGAGCGAGCGCAAGAGTTTCCCGCCGTTGGCGTGCGGATTGGCGCCCATCCGTCGGTCGCCCTCCGGCACCAGCTCGGCCAGCTCGGGCACGAGCCGGCCGCGCGCGTCGAAGAGTTCTTCCGGCTTGTAGCTTCTCATCCAGCTCTCGAGCTGCTGGAGATGCTCGGGAGGAGCCGAGGAAGACACGGAGAGCGGCACCTGGTGGGCCCGGAACGTGCCCTCGACCGGCAGGCCGTCGATGAACTTCGGTCCGGTCCAGCCCTTGAGCGATCGGAGGACGATCATCGGCCAGCGCGGGCGCGTGGTGTCGCCCTGGACGCGGGCGTTGTGCTGGATCTGCTGGATCTGATCCACGACCTGGTCGAGCGTGGCGGCCATGGCCTGGTGCATCTGCTCCGGCTCCTCCCCCTCGACAAAGTAAGGCGTCCAGCCGTAACCGCGGAACAACTGGTCCAGTTCCTCATGCGTGATGCGTGCGAGGACGGTCGGATTGGAGATCTTGTAGCCGTTGAGGTGAAGGATCGGCAGCACGACGCCGTCGGTCGCGGGGTCGAGGAACTTGTTGGAATGCCAAGCGGTGGCGAGTGGTCCGGTCTCGGCTTCACCATCGCCGACGACGCAGGCGACGACCAGGTCCGGATTGTCGAACGCGGCCCCGAAGGCATGGCTGATCGAATACCCCAGCTCGCCCCCCTCATGAATCGACCCAGGCGTCTGCGGCGAAACGTGGCTGGAAATCCCGCCGGGGAACGAGAACTGCCTGAACAGCTTCTTCAGCCCGGCCTCATCCTGGCTGATGTTCGGATAGACCTCACTGTACGTTCCCTCAAGGTAGACGTTGCCCACCACGGCCGGGGCGCCATGTCCCGGACCGGAGACGTAGATCATGTTGAGGTCATACTGCTTGATGACCCGGTTCAGATGCGCGTAGATGAAGTTCTGGCCCGGAGTGGTGCCCCAGTGCCCCAGTAACAGTTGCTTCACGTGCGACAGCTTCAGCGGCTCCCGAAGCAACGGGTTGTCGTAGAGATAGATCTGGCCGACGGACAGGTAGTTCGCGGCCCGCCAGTAGGCGTCGAGCTTGCGGAGTTGTTCGGACGTAAGGGGAACCTTCTTGCCTTCGGTTTTCAACATCGGCTGGCTCCTCGTTCAGGCTCGATCGGTCTGAATTCGTGGACGACGAGACGTCAAGAAAACCGGGCCATGAGACGAGCCGCGGCCCCGGCGATCATCAGCTCTTCGTCGGTGTGGATAACCCGGACCTTCACCGGACCTGGGTCGGTCGAGATCAGGAGGGCGCCCGCGGTGTTTCGGCCTTCATCCAGGGCGATCCCGACGAAACCCAGTCCCGCGCAAATCCGGCGGCGAATCTCGGGCGCGTTCTCACCGATCCCGCCGGCGAATACCAGCGCGTCCAACCCGCCCAGTGTGGCGGCGAAGCCGCCGATCCACTGCTTCACTCGGTAGTAAAACGACCGGACCACCTCGGCCGCACGCACGTCGCCATTCTGCCGTGCCAGGAGATCGCGCACGTCGGAGCTGGTCTCCGAGACGCCGAGCAGGCCGGACTCGTGGTTCACGAGGTTGTCGAACCGGTCGGCCGTCATCCCCTCGCTCCGCGAGAGGAACTGGACCAGGCCCGGATCGAGATCGCCCGTGCGCGTCCCCATGACCAGCCCTGAGGCCGGCGTGAAGCCCATGGTCGTGTCGACGGAATGGCCCCCCTGAACGGCCGCCAGGCTCGCCCCGGCGCCGAGGTGGGCCAGGATGACGCGTCCCCGGGCCTCTTCCGGTGGGGCAACACGGGCCAGCTCCTCCATCAGGTACGCATACGACAGTCCATGGAAGCCATAGCGCCGGACCCCGGCGGCCTCGTAGCGCCGCGGGATCGGCACGATCTGGGCGACGCGCGGCATGTCGTGATGAAATGCGGTGTCGACGCACGCAACCTGGGGTAAGTCGGGATCACGCGTTCGAAAGGTTTCGATCAACTCGATCTCGCCCGGCAGGTGGTCCGGGTCGTACGCGCTGACCTTGCGCAGTTCCTCGATGAGCTCCGCCGTGACGCGATCGGGCTGATGGTAACGACTCCCCCCATGAACGACACGATGCCCGACCGAGGCAATCGCCGCGAACCCTCCCGAGCGTTCGAGCCGATCAATCACCAGGCGGACGGCCGCCCTCACGTCCGGGGCAACGACCCAGCGCTCCTCCTCGCGGCTGCCGTCGGGCCCGTTCATGACCCAAAGGGCATTCTCCAACCCGATCCGATCGACCCGACCGGACAGGACCCGCGCGATCAAATCGGTCCACTGAACGAGCGCGAACTTGAGGCTCGACGATCCGCCGTTGATCGTCAGGATGCGGGAATGACCCCGGCTCCCGACCCCCATGGTCTTGGTCCCGCAGCCAGCGTGGACGTTCAGAGCGGGCTGCATTGGGTTGTCCATGGCCTCTTCTTTTGCACGTCAGCGGTTGTTATCTTTTGACAGAGATTCATAGCCGGACAACACGTCGAACAATTCTTCATCAATGGATGTCTGACGCAAACGACGGAACGTCTGATTGAGGTTTTCCGTCAGGTCGTCGATGTTTTTCTCTGCTCGCTGCATGGCGGCCAAACGGCTCGCATTTTCGGCTGCCAACGATTCGGCGCACGCCTTGAAGAGCGATACGAAAAGGTACTCCCGGACGAGTGCCTCGAGCGTCGGCTCACGGCCGCCAAGCACCTCGGGCAGGTTCTTGGTCGGCCACGGGAGATGGGCCAGCTTGAGTGCCCATGTTTCATCCAGCGGCAGCAGCCGTTGACTCACGGGTTCATAAGCCGCCCCGGCCTCCGGGCGATTGTGAAAGAGGTAAAGCTGAACGAACTCGCCCTGGCCATGATGAGCTTCCGTTGCCACGAGAACCTGCCCGACGAGCGGCGCGATGGCGTTGACGGAAGTCGGGACCGTGAAAATTCCCACGGGCGGCAGACCGGCATCCGCCAGCCGCGATCCAACACGCTCGCCGACGGCCCAGACATTCGTTTCACCGGGCAGAGGATCGAGTGCCTTGGCGACAAAATCCGCCAGCACGTCGTTGAACTGGCCGACCAGCCCCTGATCCGAGCCGAAAACAATCGCATTGACCCTCTTTGCACCCACGCCCGACTTTCCGGCTTGCTCGGCGGCGCCCTCCCGATCCCTCAAGCACACCGCCAGGCCCAATTCCACCGTGCGATCGTAGTCCGCCAGCGCCAGCACCGACTTCTCATATTGCCCGATGCTCGAGGCGGCCAATGCCTTCATTGAGCGGACCACCGATTTCAGGTCGCCCGCTCCGCTGATCTTGCGGCGCAAGCTTGCCAGAGTATCGCTCATGGCTTCCCCTTCCCCTTGGCTTTGGGACCGGGCGCCGGCACGAAAGGCGCGATCGCTTTGCCCGCGACTTGCAGAATCGCTTTGCAATCCTCATCGCTCAACTTGTCGTTCGAGGAAAAGCGCTGACGAACCTCAGCCGGGATGTCCGCCACCGCCTTTCTCAGAGCTTGCCCGGCATCCCGCACCTTGCCGACCG
Source organism: Isosphaeraceae bacterium (assembly GCA_031291845.1). GTDB lineage: Bacteria > Planctomycetota > Planctomycetia > Isosphaerales > Isosphaeraceae > DAIDJG01. The sequence goes on from JARLIH010000048.1 coordinate 28,802, forward strand.
GAACGCCGTCCAGCAGACCGGCCGTCAACGCCACAAGGATGACGATTTGTTCGTCGACGGACGCCGGTTCGAGCTCCGGTTGAATGAGGATGGCCCGGATTCGATGGCCATGATCGATAATCTTGCGGGTTTGGTCGTCAAGCCGTGTGCCAAACTTGGCGAAGGATTCCAACTCGGTGAACTGCGCGTACGCAAGCTTGAGATCGCCGGCCACCGCTCGGTAGACTGCCCTTTGTGCCTTGCCGCCCACGCGCGACACGGACTTGCCGACGTCGACGGCAGGAAGGACGCCCAGCTCGAATAATGTCGGCGATGTATAAATCTGACCATCTGTTATTGATATAAGATTCGTCGGAATGTACGCGGAGATGTTCTGCGCCTCGGTCTCGATGATCGGCAAGGCGGTGAGCGAGCCGCCGCGAAGGCCTTTGCGAAGGTGCGTGGAACGCTCCAGCAGCCGCGAGTGGATATAGAAGATGTCGCCGGGATACGCTTCGCGGCCGGGTGGACGGCGCAGCAGCAGTGAAATCTCGCGATAGGCACGGGCATGGTGGGTGAGGTCGTCGTAAACGATGAGCACGTCCCGGCCCGCTTCCATGAAATACTCCGCGATGCTGGTCGCGGCGTAGGGGGCGATGTAGGCAAGCCCGGGCGGGTCGTTGCCCGCGGTCACGACGACGACCGTGTAATCCATCGCGCCGTTTTCGCGCAGGTTGGCGACGACCTTGGCGACAGCGGACGCTCGCTGGCCAATGGCGCAGTAGACGCACAGCACATTCTGGTCGCGCTGGTTGAGAATGGTGTCGATCGCTATGGACGACTTACCGGTTTGCCGGTCGCCGAGGATCAGTTCGCGCTGGCCGCGGCCAATTGGAATGAGCGCATCGATGACGATGAGGCCGGTCTGCAGAGGCACGGTGACAAGAGCGCGGTCCATGATGGCGGGTGCGGGGCGTTCGATGGGCAAACGCTGGCTGGAGGCGACCGGCCCTTTGCCGTCGAGTGGCCCGCCCAACGGATCGATGACGCGCCCGATCAAACCATCGCCCACCGGCACGTCCATCACACGGCCCGTACGTTCGACCTCGTCGCCCGCGTGCAGGTGCTCGTATTCTCCCAGGAGCACGACGCCGATCTCGTCCGAATCGACGTCGAATGCGATGCCAGACAGATCACCGGGAAACGTCAACAGCTCGTCATAGCCCGCGCCCGGAAGGCCCGAGACCTTGGCGATGCCCATGGTGACGCTTGTGATCACGCCCACCTCACGCGGCGTCAGTTGCGGCGTGAAAGCCTCCAACGTCCGGCTGATACCCGCGAACGCCTGGTCGAAAACACGATGAAGGCTATCAGGTGAGTTGTTCATTGGGTCCCCTTTGGGACCGAGGATACCGGTTCAAGCCCAGGCTTCGCCTCAGCCTTTGGCTCGGGCTTGGCGTCCCCGTTTGGCTCGGGCTTGGCGTCAGCGTTTGGGTCCGGCTTGGCTTCAGCCTTTGGCTCGGCCTCGGACTTTGCGTCCGGCCCGGACTCGGGTTGGGGATCCTCGCGCAGAAGTTCGCCCGCGCTCCTTTCCAGCGTCGTGAGATAATCCGCGATGCTCCAGGCCACTTTCTGTCCGTTGGTGCTGAGTTCGATGCCGCTCACCAGTTCCGGCGCGGTCTCGAACTGGACTCGAGCGTCCGGAGCGAACGTCTCCTTCACCGCGCTGGTGATCGCGCTCCGCTGTGCGGGCGGTAGATCGAACGCGCTGTGCACGCTCACTGTGTGGTTCGACGTTTTGAAGGCGGCCGCCAACTGCTCCTTGGCCGCGCCGGTCAACGCATGCAAGCGTCGGACCAATACGTCCCCCATGCGTTCCTCGAGGCTGCTGGTAGCGAGGTCGCCCAGCGTCTTGCGCGTGATGGCGAAGACCTGCTTCTGGGTCCAGCGGCTGATGTCTTGGCTCAGGTTACGTTGTTCGGTTCGCAACGCGTCCCGGCGTTTGGCACGTAAGGCGTCGGCATCCTTTCGTGCTTCGTCGAGCAGCCGTTGACGTTCGGCCTTGGCCTCGTCCGCGGCTTTTTTCAAGAGCGCGGCACGCTCTTGGCCGAAGGCTTCGTTCCTGCGCTGGAATTCGTCATGCTCCTTTTGCGCTTCCGCCTTCTTCGCCTCGGCCTCCGCGAGTTGAGCCGCAATCCCTCTCTGGCGTTCGTCGATGGCATCGAGGATGGGTTTGTAGAGGAATCGCCTCAACAACCACACCAGAATGAGGAAGTTGACCAACTCGGCGACGACGGTGAACCAATTGATAAGCATGGCTCACTTTCCTGTGGCGTGGGCAATGACGTGGTTCCAGAACGGGTTGGCGAAGATCAGAATCATCGATACCACAAGACAATAAATCGCGATGGATTCGATCATCGCCAGGCCCACGAACAACGTTCGTGTGATGGTCTTTGCGGCATCGGGCTGTTGTGCCAGCGAGCTCAGGGCCGTCGATACGGCCCGCCCTTCGCCGAGCGCGGGCGCGATACTCCCCAGTCCGATCGTGACGCCCGCGGTAATGATCGACACGATCGCGATGACAGTCATGCTTTCCATGCGTGCCCTTTCATGGCTGGTGGTTTTGTCTCATCCTTCGCGGGTGCGCGTGGCGGCCGCGATGTAAACCGTGGCGAGGATGCCGAAGATGTAAGCCTGAACCATTCCGGTGAGCAGGCCGAGCAGGTCCATGAAGATCGGGAAGATGAGGGGCGTGATCGTCAGCAAGATGCCGACGATCATCGTTCCACTCATGATGTTGCCGAATAGACGAACGGCCAGCGCCAACGTGCGCGAAAGCTCGCTGATGATGTTGAATGGCAACATGATCCACGTCGGCCTCAGGTAGGACCTCAGGTAGCCGCCGAACCCCTGTTCCTCGATGCCGAAGATGGGCACGGCGACAAACACCGAAAGCGCCAGCGCCGACGTGGTCGAGAGCGAGCCGGTCGGTGCGTCATACCCGGGGATGATCGCACAGAGGTTCGACACTGCGACAAACAGAAACAAGGTGCCGATAAAGTCGAGGTACTTCCGCGGATGGTCCAGGCCCACTTCCTCAATCTGCTCTTGAATCGTAGTGACCACGATCTCCAGGAAGCCTTGCCAGCGCGAGACATGCACTTCGGTCGCGAGCTTGCGTGTCACCAGCCACGAGCCAACGGTCATCACGAGCATCAATCCCCAGGTCGTGACGATCGTGCTATTGAGCTCGACGAAGCCGTACCGCCAGAAAACCAGTTCATCGGGTGTAAGGCGCACTGCTGGCCTCCTCTTCCCATCGAGCCGGCTCTTCGGACGGCTCTCGTGTGAGCCCCTTCACGACGATAATGCGCGCAATGAAAAACCCGAAGAGGCACATCACGAGCCTCGACCAGTGATTTTGCGAAACCAGGTAGAATCCGGCAAGAATCGCCGTGGTTCGCAGCAGCAGGCTGCCGACGAACCAGAGCGCCGGCCTCTCGGACGTAACACCCTTCTGGACCGTCCACCAAAGGCCGCCGAAGAAAAACGCTCCCAGCGCGGCGCCGGCAACGAGCGCCAGGGCAAGAGCCGCAATGTCACTCATCCATATCCCCCTGTATTTCCTTGTATTCCGAGTCGACCCAGCGCCAGGCGTTGAGACAGCCGATGATCAGACCAATCAGAAGCAGCATCAGCGTCCAGGAGTACGGACTTGGATAGCGCTTGTCCACCCAGATACCGATCGCCGCGCCGACCAGGGCTGGGACCGTCACCGACCATCCGATCAACCCCGACATGCCCAGGCCAAACCAGACGCTCCTCGTGCCTCCGCGCTGCGCTTTCAGCTTGCGCGCCGCCTGGGCGCCCACTTCTCGGCTGAAGGGCGTCTCTTCGTTCGCGGCATTCGACCCGTCTTTTTCATTCATGTTGAGATTCCATGAAGCGGCGGATGAATTCGCTTTCCATCCTCGCCAGCACCAAGCGAACGCTCTTCTCGTGCTCATCCAGATTGAGAAACTCCTGCTTCACCGCCTCGTGGAGTTTGTCGAGGTCCGCCCCCCCGATCGCATTACGCACGGACACCAGAACATCCATGCCCGCCTTGACCAGCACTCCTTGATCGACCGCCAGATAGACTTCCCCTTCCGTGTCCGTTTCATAGGTCAAGATCCCTGGCACCAGGGCTGCCGCGCAGTCGAGTCGGCGCGGCAAGAGTCCGACGGAACCGTGGAGTGTCTCGGCCACGATCCGTTTCACTCCCTTCGCCTCCACGAGGACCTGGAAGGGGAGGAGAACCTTGAGATTAATGGACGTCGGCTCCCTGTTGGACCTTGGGTATGAGATGGCCGGCCGTTTGCGGTTTCGTTGGACCGTTGGGTTTCGGACCGGAACCGGCGGGACTTGCGGGCTGGGCGGCCTTCGCTTTGTCCCTGGCCTCGTCGATCGACCCGATCATGTAGAAAGCACTTTCTGGAAAGTCCTTGAACTCATCTTTGAGGATGCGCTCACAGCCGTCGATTGCGTCTTCCAGGCTGACGTCCTTTCCCTTGATACCGGTGAACGCCTCCGTCGTGAAAAACGGCTGGGTTAGGAACCGCTCCAGCCTGCGGGCGCGACCGACCACGCTTCGGTCGTCCGGAGACAGTTGCTCCATGCCGAGCATGGCGATGATGTCCTTGAGTGCCTCATATTGTGCCAGCGTCTTGCGGATTTCCTGGGCCAGGAGGTAGTGCCGTTCGCCGATGATGGCCCGGGTCGCCATTTTGGAGTTCGATTTCAGCAGGTCGATGGCCGGGTACAATCCCTCGCTCGCCCGCTTGCGGGAGAGAACGATCGACGCGGAGAGGTGCGAGAAGGCGTGCACCGCCGCCGGGTCGGTCATGTCGTCCGCCGGCACATAGACCGCCTGAATGGACGTGATGGCACCCTTGTCGGTGTTGGCGATGCGCTCTTCCAGTCCCGACAGCTCGGTGCCCATCGTCGGTTGATAGCCGAGGCGCGACGGCATGTGCCCCATCAAGCCGGAGACCTCCATGCCGGCCTGGATGAAACGGAAAATGTTATCGATGAGCAAGAGCACGTCGCGATGCTCGTCGTCGCGGAAGTACTCGGCCATCGTGAGCGCCGCCAAGCCCACGCGGAACCGGGCCCCCGGAGGCTCGTTCATCTGGCCGAACAGCATCACCATGTGAGGGAGCACGCCGGCTTCCTTCATATCGTGGTAGAGCTCTTCTCCCTCACGACAGCGCTCGCCGATCCCGCAGAACATGCTCACGCCCTTTTGATGCCCAACCATATTGTGAATCATTTCGGTGAGCAACACGGTCTTGCCCACGCCCGCGCCTCCGAACAGACCCGCTTTGCCGCCGCGCTCCAGGGGTACCAGGACGTCGATGACCTTGATGCCCGTCTCGAACACCTCGGACTTGGTGGAGCGACTGCCCAATGACGGCGGGTCGCGATGGATGGTGCGCCATTCCACGTCGGTCGGCGCCGGCTGGCGGTCGATGGCGTTGCCGAAGACGTCGAACATACGCGACAGAATGCCTTTGCCGACCGGCACCTTGAGTGGCCCGCCGGTATCCTCCACAGCCGTGCCGCGCGCGAGGCCCTGCGTGGGATTGAGCGCGATCCCGCGGACGTGACGTGCATCGAGCTGCATCAGCACCTCGATCGCGACTCGCGGTTCCTTTCCCGCGTGCAGCAACGTGTAGATGGGCGGCAGGCCGTCGTCGAACCGCGCATCAATGACGCTTCCGCGCACTGACGTGATCACGCCATAATTCGAATGCTCGACTCCTTGAGCTCGCAGCGCCGAGTGGGTCATCTCAGTGACTCGCCTTTGGACGCGATGCAGGCCAGGAGGTCTTTCCAGGACTTGACGAACGAGTTCGCCCCTTCGTCCTGCAACTGGCCGGCCAGGGCATCGATGTCGATGCCGGCTTTGGCGAACCTGCTGAGCACCTCCTCGCAGTCCCCGCCGTGCGCCGGGAGGACGCTCTCGACGTTACCATGGTCAGCCAGGGCGTTCAACGTGCCCTCGGGCATCGTGTTCACCGTGAACGGGGCGGCGAGAGCCTCGATATAGAGGAGATCGGAGGCCGAGGGGTCCTTGGTTCCGGTGCTGGCCCACAGAAGGCGCTGGGGGCGGGCGCCGGCGTTCAGAACCCGCTGGCAAAGCGGTGTATCGAGCAGGGTGCGATACGCCTTGTAGGTGCGTTTTGCGACAGCGATGCCGAGCTGATTGCGCAGGTTTTCCGGCACCTTCCCCGTGACCGCGACGTCCCACCGGCTGATGAACATTGAAGCCACTGAGCTGACGTCGGGGTTCAGCCCGGCGGCAATCCGCCGCTCGATGCCGCGCAGGTACGCCTCAGCGGCGGCCACGTATTGCTCGCGGGAGAATAGCAGGGTCACGTTGACGGGCACGCCCGCGAAGATGGCTTCCTCGATCGCGGGCAGGCCCGCGCTCGTCCCGGGGATCTTGATGTAAATGTTGGGCCGCATCCCCCGGGCATGCAGCTCCTTGGCCGCGGCGAGCGTGTTCTTCGTGTCGTGGGCGAGCGCTGGTGAGACTTCCAGCGAGACCCAACCGTCCACACCGTTGGTCTGCTCGTGGATCGGCCGGAACAGGTCCGCGGCCTGCGCGAGATCCTCGAGCGCCAACGCGAAGAACAGCGCCTCAACCGATTTCGAGTCCGGCAATCGTTGACGGATGGCAGCGTCATAATCGGAGCCATTCTTGATGGCGTGGTCGAAGATCGTGGGGTTCGAGGTCAGACCCGTAACCGAGAACTCCTGGATGTAGCGACGCAGCGTGCCGCTGGTCAGCAGACCGCGGGTGATGTTGTCGAGCCAGAGGCTCTGGCCCATCTCGTGGAGCTTTTGGGTCGCCTTCATGATTTCTCTTCTCCAGCAGTTTCCGATGTGGTTTCGTGACTTCCGATCTGCCGCGACAAGAGCAGGGTGGGCAGGTCGTACTGGAGCAGGTCGCCGATGCGCTCGATCGTGATGTCCGCGGCCGGATAGGTGGCCAGGATCTTGGGATCGCACGCATAGTGACCCTGCCGCGCGAAAACGGTGGTCAGGCGCGCCCCCCAGACCTTCTTCGCTGCGGTCAGGATGCGCTGTTTGTCATCCACCAAGACGTAGTGACGGGCCGGGTAGCGCTTCTCGACGTCGTCGAGCTCCCGCTCCTTGTGGATGTAAACGAGCACGTGGCCTTCAACGGCCTCGTACAGTCCAGAGCGCTCGATCTTGCGCGGCTGGAAGACCACGTCGCCGTCGGACAGGATGACCGTCGGACCCCAGGTGCGCGCGCGCTCGATCACGTCGAGTGACCCGGGGAACAGGCGGCCGGCGAACGGATAGTCCAACAGGTACGACGAGACCTGCAAGAAGTGCGGGTCGCGTGGATTCTCGGCCCGGTAGCGCTGCAGGGCGCCGAGGTAATCGGCGTAACCAAGCTCCGTGCGCAGCGTCTCGAAGATCGTCCAGTAGCGCTCCTGGCGCTCGGCCCCGAACGTTTGCGCGAGATGGCGCTTCAGGTCCGCGACGACCCGATCGTTGTCGAGCAGGGTATTGTCGACGTCGAGCAGAACGACGACCGGGGCAAGTTGCGTCAACCGGGCACCTCTTCCGACTGGGGATTATGCCAGCAGCCATCCGTGGCGATGAGAACGTCGGCCTGCTTTGGTCCCCAACTCCCGTGCGGGTACGGGTACGTGCGGTGGTGGGTCTCGAGGACGGGATCGACCACCGCCCAGGCGGCCTCGACCGCGTCCTCACGCGTGAAGAGCGCGCCGTCGCCGGCCATGGCGTCGCCCAGAAGCCGCTCGTAGGGCGATTCCTGTCCCGGCTGCTCTTCGAGCAGGTAGAGTTCTCGCTGGCCGCCGACGAACTCCTTCCCCGGGTGCTTGACGCGCGCGGCGAGGGCGATGGCTGAATGGGGGGAAAGCTGGAACCGCAGATAGTTGGCCCGACCGGTCGTCGGGGCCGAGTCGGCGAAAAGCCTCTGGGGCGGCGGCTTCAGCTCCACCAGGATCTCGGTCTCGGTTGCGGCCAGGTATTTGCCGGAGCGCAGGTACCACGGCACGCCCTGCCAGCGCCACGAGTCGATAAACAGACGCAGGGCGCAGAAAGTCTCGACGTCGGAGCTCTTCGCCACGTGGGGCTCGTCACGGTATCCATCGTACTGCCCGCGCACCAGGTCGTCGGGCTCCAGGGGGCGCATGGCTTGAAAGATCTTGGCTTTCTCGCTGTGAACGGCTCCAAAGTCCCTGCCGGCCGGCGGCTCCATGGCGAGCAGGGCGACGATCTGGAAGAGGTGGTTCTGGATCACGTCGCGCAGACAGCCGGCAGTTTCGTAAAACGCGCCGCGGTCCTCCACGCCGAACTTCTCGGCGAGGGTGATCTGAATGCTGGCCACGTAATTACGGTTCCAGATCGGTTCCAGAAACGTATTGGCGAAGCGGAAATAGAGGAGATTCATGATCGCCTCCTTTCCGAGGAAGTGGTCGATGCGGAAGATCGAGTCTTCCGGGAACACTGACCGCGCGACGCGGTTGAGCTCACGCGCCGAGGCCAGGTCGCGGCCGAACGGTTTCTCGACGATGACGCGCGAATCGTCGGCCAACTTCGCGGCACTGAGCCCTTTGATCACCGTTTCGAAGAGCGAGGGCGGGATGGCGAGGTAGTGCGCCGGGCGCAAGGCACTACCCAGCATCTCTTTAATATTCGCGAACGTGCTCAGATCATTATAATTTCCGCTCACGTAACTGAGCAGTGACAGCAGATGGTGGAGCGCGCCTTCGTTATCGATCGCGCCCGACCGCTTGATGCTGTCCTCCACGCGGTCGTGCAGTTGTGGCAGACTCCACTTTGGCGACGCGACGCCGATGACCGGGACTTTCAGGGCCTCTCGTTTCGCCAGCGCATAGAGCGCCGGGAAGATCATCTTGTGAGCGAGATCGCCCGTCGCACCGAAGAGCACCAGCGCATCCGAATGGGAGGCGGCCATCAGGCGCCTCCTTTCTCGGCGGCCTTTTCGTGGTGGCCGCCGAATTCGTAGCGCAGGGCGGACAAAACCTTGTCAGCGAAGTCGTCCTCGCCGCGCGAGCTGAAGCGTTCGTACAGCGCGGCACTGAGGACGGGGGCGGGCACGGACTCGTCGATGGCCGCCGCGATCGTCCAGCGCCCCTCGCCCGAGTCCGACACCCGGCCGGCGAACTTCGCCAGGTCCGGGCTCTCGAGAAGCGCGACGGCGGCCAGGTCCAGCAGCCACGAGGCGATGACGCTGCCGCGACGCCACACCTCGGCGATGTCCGCCAGTTTCAGGTCATACTGGTAGAGCTCGGGGTGGCGCAACGGCGCGGTTTCAGCGTCGACGGTGCGCTGCGTTTTGCCGGCGTTGGCATGACGGAGGATGTTCAACCCCTCCGCATAGGCGGCCATGATGCCGTACTCGATGCCGTTGTGGACCATCTTCACGAAGTGGCCCGCACCGCTCGGCCCGCAGTGCAGATAGCCATGCTCCGCGGTGCCGCCGACGTTCTCCCGACCGGGCGTGCGCGGCGCCGCCTCGACACTTGGAGCCAGGGCGGCGAAGATGGGATCGAGGCGCAGGACGACGGTTTCCTCACCGCCGATCATCAGGCAATAGCCTCGCTCCGCGCCCCAGACCCCGCCGCTGGTCCCGACGTCCACATAATGAATGCCCTTCGGTCTCAGCTCGCCAGCGCGGCGAAGGTCATCGTGGTAGTAGGAGTTACCACCGTCGATGACCACGTCGTCAGGTTCGAGCAGTGGGGTCAGGGTCTTCAGCGTCGGATCGACCACGGCCGCCGGCACCATCATCCAGACGTTGCGCGGTTTGTTCAGCCTGTTCGCGAACTCTTCGAGCGACGCCGTCCCGATCGCCCCCTCTTTGGCCAGGGCCTCTACGGCTTCTGGCTGGAGGTCGTAAACGACACACTGGTGGCCGGCCCGCAGAAGCCGCTGCACCATGTTGGTTCCCATACGGCCCAGCCCGATCATGCCCAATTCCACGTCGTTTTCCTTTCTCTCGAGAACTGCAGTGCCCGTTCCTCGCGGACGTCAGCCGTTACCCTGTTCGCCGCGGTACTCGCGGTCCTCTGCGTAGCCGCCTTTACGTTATGGCCCACCCCTCTGGTTCATCAGCGCCCGCACCTTCGCCAGGCGACGCTTATGGCGCTCAGCGCCGCTGAAGCGGGCGGCCAGAAAGGTCTCGATCAGTTCGCAAGCGAGCGCGGACCCGATCACTTTGCCGCCGAGGCAGAAGACATTCATGTCGTCATCTTCGACACCCTGGTGTGCGGAGAACACATCGTGAATGAGCCCCGCACGTACATCGGGAATCTTGTTCGCGGCGATGGACGCTCCGACGCCGCTGCCGCAGAGCGCGACTCCGCGTTCAACTTCCCCGGCGGCGAGGGCCCGGGCGAGGGGGATGACGAAGTCAGGGTAGTCGTCCTCGGGATCGAGTCGGTGTGCGCCGAAGTCGACGACTTCGTGCCCCGAAGCCCGTAGGAATTCCGACACGAGCTCTTTCAACGCAAACCCTCCGTGGTCCGCCGCGATTCCCACGCGCATCACCGTTTCTCCTTGAGTTGCCCCAGCACGTGATGGGTTTGCTTGCAGACGTTCTCCACGGTGAAGCCATAGTGCTGCATCACGACTGGCCCGGGAGCTGAGGCCCCGAAGGCATCGACCCCGATCACGGCGATTTGGGGGCCGACGTAGGACCTCCAGCCGAGGGACGCGCCCGCCTCGATGGCCAGCAGGGGGACTCCCGGAGGCAACACGACTTCCCGGTACTGGTCCGACTGCATCGAGAAGATGTTGGTGCTCGGCAGACTCACCACCCTGGCCTGGACGCCCTCGGTCGCCAGCCGATCACGCGCCTCGAGCGCCAGGTGGACCTCGGAGCCGGTCGCGATCAAGATGATGTCGGGTCGCGCGCCGGACGGAGAGTCGGCGAGGACATAGCCACCAAGCGGCACGCCGGCGGGTATGCCCGGGTAGCGGGCGAGGTCGAGCACGGGGAGGCCCTGGCGCGTCAACACCAGGGTTACCGGAGCGTCCCTCCGCTCGATCGCGATTCGCCAGGCGGCAACCGTTTCGTTGGCATCCGCCGGCCGGATGACAATCATGCCGGGGATCGAGCGCAATCCCAGCAATTGCTCGACAGGCTGATGGGTCGGGCCGTCCTCACCCATCGCGATGCTGTCGTGGGTGAACACAGCGATCACCGGCAGGCCGTTCATGGCCGCCAGGCGCATCGGAGGACGCATGTAGTCACTGAAGACCAGGAAGGTCGCTCCATAGGGGATCAGACCGCGGTGCAACGCCATGCCGTTCAGGATGGCGCCCATGGCGTGCTCCCGGATGCCGAAGTGCATGTTGCGTCCCGCCCGGTTCTCCAGCTCGAAGTTGCCGGCCCCTTCCATGTTCGTGTGAGTGCTAGGCGCTAGGTCGGCCGAGCCTCCCATCAATTCGGGCAGACGAGAGCCCAGGACCGCGATCGTTTTTCCCGAAGCGATGCGGGTTGCCATCGGGCCGTCCGCCACGGTGAATGCCGGGAGGTTGGAGTCCCAACTCTCCGGAAGCTCACGGTGCATGACCCGCCGGAACTCCGCGGCGAGATCGGGGTTTTCCTCCGCATACGTCCCGAGCCGCAATTCCCATTCCGCCTGCGCGGCGCATCCCCGCGCGACCGCTTCGCGGAAATGCTTCAGGCATTCCTCGGGAATATGGAACGGCGGTTCCACAGGCCAGCCCAGCCCTTCCTTCGTGAGGCGGACCTCCTCCGCACCAAGCGGCTCCCCGTGGGCCGCCGCCGTGTCCTGCTTGTGGGGACTGCCGAAGCCGATGTGGGTCCGCACTTGGATCAAGGAGGGCCTGTCCCTTTCCTCCCGCGCGGCCTTCAGCGCGAGCGCGAGCGCGAGCGCGTCGACGTCGTTGCTCTGTTCGATCCGCTGGACGTGCCAGCCGAACGCGGCGAAACGGGCCGTACGGTTCTCGGTAAACGCCAGCTCCGTACTGCCTTCGATCGTGATGTGGTTGTCGGCATAGAGCACGATGAGCTTGCCCAGCCGCAGATGACCGGCCTCCGATCCTGCCTCGGAAGAGATCCCTTCCTCCAGGTCGCCGTCGCTGGCCAGAACGTAGGTGTAGTGGTCCACGATCTCGTGACCCGGTCGATTGAAGCGCGCTGCAAGGGCCACCTCGGCGATCGCCATGCCGACGGCGTTGGCCAGGCCTTGACCCAAGGGTCCGGTCGTGGCCTCAACGCCAGGTGTCTTGCCGTATTCCGGGTGGCCCGGAGTGTGGCTTCCCCACTGGCGAAACCTCTTGAGTTCCTCCAAGGGCAAGTCGAAGCCCGTAACATGCAGCAGCGCGTACAGGAGCGCACAACCATGGCCGGCCGACAGCACGAAGCGGTCCCGGTCGGGCCAGAAGGGATCGCGCGGGTTGAACTTCAGCCAGCGATCCCAGAGCGCGTAGGCCATGGCCGCCGAACCCAGCGGCAGCCCGGGGTGCCCCGACTTTGCCTGCTGCACGGCGTCCACGGCCAGGAAGCGCAGGGTGTTGACACAGAGTTCGTCCAGTTCGGGCGGCGCGACGGCGGCTAAGTGTGTCATCGTGGCGATGAACCTCCTCGGATCGTGACCGGAACGGTCTGACGACTCTCCGCGTGAGACTGACCGTCGAACGGAATCGAGTCCTCGGCCCGGGCCGGGTCGGCGAGTCCTTCTGGCGGCAGAAACTCCGGCACGTCCAGGCGCGCCACGCCGATCCGGTTGTCGGCCATCCCGTAATAGACGTCGAAGCGATCGGGCAAGCCGAGATCATCGCGCCGGTCGATGGCGGTGGGAAACACGACGTTGGCGACCGTCCCGATGCATTCCTGCGGCAATTCCGGCGTCAGCACAGGCTCCGGCGAACGATAAAAGACATGGCGCGGGTGCTTCCTGGAAAGCACCAGCACGCCGGCGGAGTAGCACAACTTGTGCGCTGTCGTGCTCGAATGCGCCAGTTCGTGGACGCCGTGGTAGACAATCATCCATCCGTGCCTGGTCATGATTGGAGGAGTGCCGCCACCGATCTTGAGACACTCCCAGGGGGCGACCGGGCTGGCCAGCCGGTTATGTAAGCTAAAGTGGCTGAGGTAGTACGGCTCATCGCCAACCTCGCCCAGTGGACAGTACGAAATCCAGATGCTCTCTCGATCGAGATCCACGACGCGAGGTGCCCGTTCACACGCCGTTTCCTCGGGACGAGTTCCGGGAAAGAGAGGCCTGTGGAGGATGGCCATTGCCGGCTTCCCATCAGGATCGGGAATGGCGACGGGGAAGACGCTGGCATCCTTGTTGTCCACGCCGTCGAACTCGATGCCGTCATACGGGTGGAATGTTGCCAGCCCCAAACGCTGCCAGTGGAACAGATCCTCCGACAGGGCCAGGGCAATTCGAGGGCCTCTGGAGGAAAGCGCCGTGTAGGTCATGATGTAGCGCTTGAGGTCTTCGCCAAAAGTAATCCGCGGATCCTCACAGCCTCCGCTGCCGTCCGGCCCCAGTTCGTAATCCGCCTCGGGCTCCAGCGCGATGCCGAGCCGCTCGACGCCGGACGGGTCGCCAGCCTCGTTGAAGTTCACTCGTGAGATGCCGATGCGTGAGTAATTTCCCTTCGCGACCAGACGCGGGAAAAGGTAAAAGTGACCGTCAGGTCCGCGAACCCCGGCCGGGTTCAGGACCCCTTCGACCTCAAGCGGATTGCCCGGCTGCGGCTCCATCACCAGCCCCAGCCGCTTCAACTGGAATCCAGCCATCGGCCCTCCCCTCAAGGTCTCGCTCGCCGCGTTCAAGCCAAACAAGCGATGATTGCTTCGATAACCCGTTTGGTCTCATGCGGGTCCCTGACTCGAATCGAGACGGCACCCGCTTGTTCGGCCGGATAGTCGTTGCCACCCGGGAACAGGGCATCCCCGACAAAGATCATCTCCTGAATGGGAATGCCCAAAATGTCTCGAAGCTTTCTGATCCCGTAGGCCTTGTCGATCCCGGGCTCTGTGACATCAATGGACGTCGAGCCTCCCAAACGGACAGAGAACTCGGGAATCAGCGTATCGAGGATGACTTTCATCTTCTTGCGCTTGGTGAAATCGGGATCCCATTTCACCTTCTCTTCAAGGGGAGCTTGCTGACCTAATGCCGAGAAGGTGATCTGACTTCCCCGGTCTTGAATCACCTCTCCCCAGACCTTTTCGACCTTCAAGCCCGATTGCTCGATCGCCTTTTTCAGTGAACTGATAATCTTCTCTTTCTGTTCGGGACTGAAAGTCTCGGCGTAAAGCTGTTCCCAGCTCGTTTCGTATTTGAAAAACTGGGTTCCGCAAGTAGGGAGGAGCGAGAGATTCTTCAAGCGGTCATCACTGGAAAGATGCGAGAGGACTTGTTTTTGAAATTGGGACCAATCACCACCGGATATCACGGAAACCTTGATGTGAACGAGTAGTTGATTCAACAGCGTTGCCATCTCCGGATCGAGCGCAGACTTGCTCTGAGCCAGTGTGCCGTCAAGGTCAAAGACAATGAGAGCTTTCATAGTCGCTGCTTCCTTGTTCTTGGCCCTGATCACAATCCCGAACTTGCCCGCACGGAACTATTCCGGCAGTGCGACTTCCAGCAAGTTTACTGAAGTGAACGGCTGATAGGAACACGCGCCGACCTCCGCCGGCAAGAGCACGACGTCGCCGCGACTGAGCTTGTAGTGGGTGCCGTTGTGCTTCAGCTCCCCCTCGCCGGCAATCGAGACCAGCACCCGCGGCGCGCCCACCGCGCCCACGGTGAACGGCGACTGTCCCGTGTGCCGCCACACCGAGAAATGGTCGCAATGGAAGAGCCGCTCTCGCCGTACCGGCGCCTCCTCCTCGACCAAGGGTTCCACGGGACCGATCGCGACCTGCTCGAAATCGAGGCAGGCCACCGCCCGCTCGACCTGTAGCGGGCGAGGCTTGCCTGTCTTGGGGTCGACGCGATCCCAATCGTACAGGCGAAACGTGACGTCGCTGTTTTCCTGCACTTCGAACACCACCACGCCGCTGAGGGAGTGAACCGTCCGGGCGCGCAGGAAGACGGCGTCGCCGACCTTCGGCGTGAAGCTTGCCAGCAGGTCCCCTACCGTCCGGCTTGCGAGCGCCCGCTCCAGGTCGTCGTGCGTCGTGCCACGCTGCAAGCCCGCGTAGATACGGCTGGCCGGCGATGCCTCCAGCACGACCCATGCTTCCGTCTTGCCGCGCTCGCCCGCCGGGATGAGCGCTTTCTGCCCATCCGCGGGATGCACCTGGACCGAGAGCCTGTCGTTGGCGTCGAGGAACTTGAGGAGCACGGGAAACCGCCGCAAACGGCCCGCCAGTTTTCCCAGCAACCGATCGGGCGACTGCTCGAGCAGTTGCCGGATGGTCGATCCTTTGAGCCGCCCGTCGGCCACCTTGCTGGGATGGTCATCGCGGTCACTCAGTAGCCAGGCCTCGCCGATGGGACCGTCGCCGGGCAGCGGTGCCGTGAGCAGGCCAGCCAGACACCGACCACCCCAGAGCCGATATTGGTAAATCGGCTCGAACCGCAACGGATACATTGGCACGTTGATCATGTCGTGTCTCCGCGGAACGCCCGGCAAAGCCGCCTTGGGGCGCAATCTCTCGAAGCGGTGCGTTTCCGGTCCGTGGCGCGGATGTGCTCGACATTCAGGGCTGGCGGCGGGAATACGATCTCCAGCCCGTCCCGATGCTCCACGGTGAGCCGGGCCACGTGGTTGGAGGCCACCCCCTGAAAACGGCTCTTTGTTGAAGGTTCCGGCCGGAGGTCGACCGGAACCTTCTGTCACCCCAGCGTCGTTGACTCACGCGCCGACGTCCGCGAGTTGTGCATCGTGGACCGTCGAGGAATCCGCGTCGGACTGATCCAGGAGATCCTTGGCGCGCTTTACCTCCTCGGGGGTTCCATGGACGACCATGAGGAGTTTGCCGTTCTTCACCTCGGTCTCGTACTGCAAAACACTGTTCTTGGGAATGCCGATGCTGTACAGGCCCGCGCCGAGCGCGGTGAGCCCCCCTGTCACGACGGCCCCTTCGAGTGCGCCGACGATCCACACGACGAGCGGTCCCGCCACGAGTAGCTGACCAATGCCCGGCACCCAGAAGAACGCGGAGCCGAACATCAGCCCCCAGAAGCCACCCCAGAAGGCCCCCAGCTTGCCCCAATAGGCCATGCGGTCGCCGGTGGTGTAGTAGCCGACGACGTGCTCTTCCGTGTGGTAATCCTTGCCGACGATGGACAGCTTCTTCATATCGAAGCCATCCTTCTGAAGTTCACGAACGGCGGCTTCGGCCTGGTCGTGGGACTTGAAGACCGCGACGACGGAGTTCTTTTCGGAATTCATCTGGTTCCTCATTGGTAGACGCTTGTAAACTTATCGAAGGTTGACGAGCGAAACGCTCTTCGAGCGGGGGCTTTGGTTCGCTGTGGTTCTGACCATGTTGCCTCGCCCGCACCGCTCTCGCCCCCAGTTCGTGGCCGGTATGCGCTGGGCGAGCCCGAGACCCTGCAACTCGGCTCGCGGTTCGATTCCTGTGACCGCCTCCTTCATCTCCCCGCCGACACGGCGGGGGCATCTCGCCGCAACGGGTCGGTGCCGGCGGCAAACAGTCGTCGACGGACCTCTTGAATCCGAGCGGCGGCGGCCGTGCTCCGACCCGGGTTCTGCGACAACGCTCCGCGCAGAGCGACGGCCAGCGTGTCGGCGTTTGGGACGACCGTTCCTTCACGGGTTGTCGCGCCCGGTAGCGCTGTCAATGAAAAAAGCCGACGTGGTCGAACACGTTGAAGTGTTCGACCACGTCGGCTTACTCGTCAACGAGCCCCCCGGCTGGGCCGGGTTGCCCCTTATCTAGTCATCCGACGAATTCAATTTCGGTGGCTGGAAACAACAGGGCCGACCCGCCGAGGCTTCGTACCGGTCGACAGCGTTCATCTTGCGGCATCGGGACGGAAATAGCAATAAGAATCCACTTGCCTTACGATTACCGATCCGCGCTGGCCGCAAGGCATCCAGGACGTGGCGGGCGACTCGCTCAACGGCTCGCGCCGCGGCCCCTTCTTCCCGGTCAGCGCGCGTTACCGAGCTGATTTTGAGGCACTGATCGGCCCGTCGCACGTGCAAGGCCAGGAGCAGACTCGCGGGCCGCCGTTGTCTGCATGGGTCTCCGAGAGGCCACCAGCCGGCTGGTTCCCGCAAGCGTCAAATCGCACACCCCGGACCGGCGCGAGAGTGGAGATCGGCCCGGTCCGTCGAGTATGCTCATGACCGCGCCGAACCGGTCCGGGCTCGCGGCCCGAGGTGTGTCACGCGGCAGCTTGAGGGCTTGTTCATGAACACGGTGGATGGAAGCGTACTGATCGTCGGCGCAGGGCCGGTCGGGCTGACGATGGCGGCCAACCTCGAGCGCAACGGGGTCGGGTGCCGGATCGTCGACAAGAGCCCGAAGCCCACCGAAACTTCCAAGGCCCTCGTCCTCTGGGGACGCTCGCTGGAGATGCTCGACGACCTGGGAATCGTCGGCCCGTTCCTCGCCGCGGGACGGTTCCTGGGCGCGGCGACCCTGAACGGGCAAGGGCGCCTGCTGGCCAGGATCCCGCTCGACGTCGAGGGAACCGAGTACCCGAGGCCCCTGATGCTCGCCCAGAGTGAGACCGAGCGGCTGCTCGCCGAATACCTGGGACGGGTAGGGATCGCGGTCGAGCGGCCGGTGGAGCTGACCGCCTTTGAAGATCGGGGCGACCACGTCGCCGCGACGCTCCGTCACGCCGACGGGCGCGTCGAAGAGGTGCGCTGCGACTGGCTCATCGGGTGCGACGGCGCCCACAGCACCGTGCGCCACGGCCTGCAAATGGAATTCACCGGCGAGGCCGAGCCGAACGACTGGATTCTGGCCGACTGCCGGGTCGACGGCCTCTCGCAGGACGAGCTCAGCTTTTACTGGCACGCCGCCGGAGCGCTCGCCTTCTTCCCATTCGCCGAGGGGCGCTGCCGGATCATCGCCGACATGGGGACCGCCCAGCACGCGGGGCGGCCCTCCGACCCGTCGCTGGCCGAGGTCCAGGCGATCGTCGACCAGCGCGGGCCGTCGGGGGTGCGCCTCTCGGAGCCACGCTGGCTGGCCGGCTTCCGGATCCACGAGCGCAAGGTCTCCGACTACCGCCGCGGGCGCGTGTTCCTCGCGGGGGACGCGGCCCACATCCACAGCCCGGCCGGAGGGCAGGGGATGAACACCGGGATGCAGGACGCCTACAACCTCGCGTGGAAGCTCGGGCTGGTCGAGCGCGGCTGCGGCAAGGCGTCGCCGCTGCTGGACAGCTACAGCCAGGAGCGCGGCGGCGTGGGCGAGCTGGTACTGCGCGAGGCGGGCCGGATGACCCGCGCTGCCACCGTGCGCAACCCGTTCGGCCAGTTCCTGCGAAACAACGCGGTCTGGGCGCTGGGACGCCTGCCGGCGTTCCGCCGGAACTTCGTCAGCTACCTCTCCGAGTTGACGATCCACTACCCGAACAGCCCGCTCAACGCCGAGACCGAGGGCGCAGGGTGGGACCCTCACAGCACCCGGCCGGGCGAGCGCGTGCCCGACACGCGCCTGCGCGACCCGCGGACCGGCGACGGGCAGCGGCTGCACTCCCTGCTGCGCGGGATGACGCACGACCTTTTGCTGCTGCCCTCCGGCGACTGCCACTTGCGGTTGGCCAAGATCGGCCAACAGGCGGAGGCGGCATTCCCGGGCCTCGTCCGGTCGCACCTGATCGTCGCGGGGGACGGGCAACCTGCGGGCACGGAGGGGACCGCTTCGGTCTGGCTTGACCCCGAAGGCGCCGTGCGCCGGCTCATCGGCGCGCGCGAGGAGGCCCTGGCCCTGGTGCGGCCCGACGGCTACCTGGGGTTCCGGGGCCAGCCCGCATCGTGGGACGCGCTGAAGGCGTACCTCGATCGCACTTTGATCGCCGGCCCATGACGGAACGGTTTCCGACCTCTCCAGGCGCGCGGGACGATCATGGCCACTCCTCGCCTCCCCTCATCATCGCCGCCGGGCGGCTCGCAGCGACGTCCGCCGTTGCGCCTGTGGCCGCTGTTGTTCCTGCCGATCGTCGGCCTGCTCGCGGGCGCCCTCAGCGCCCGGATGGGCGTGGATCACCTCGATCCGCCGACCGGGTTCCACACGGCCGTGGCTGCCTTGACGGGCCTCGTGGCGGGGAGCCTTCTCATGGCACTGGTCGCGCTGGGGTTCCTGGCGGCCCGGCTCGGCGCGCGACAGCTCACGATCCGCTCGGCTTTGATCGCGGTCGCGGTCGTCCCCCTCGCGATGGGGCTCGTCCGGGCGTGTCTCCCCTGACGTCAGGGCTGCGTCCCCTTCGCCGTCGGGTCGACCTCGGTCAGGATCTTCAGACCGTCCCGCTTGATGCGAACGGACACCGTTCCCCACTCGTCGCCGTCGAAATAGAAGTCACACTTCCGGGTGACCACCTGGCCGTTCGGCCCGAGGTAATCGAGGGAGAACCCCCGAGACTGCCCCGCCACATCCCAGGCGATCATCCCTCCCGCGGACACCTTGTCGCACGTGCGCAGCGCTTTGCCGTCACAAAACAAGAAACGGACATTGGCCATGGGGGAGCCGGTGTCGTTGTAAAGCTCCATGGTCAGATGGGGGCTGGGGAGCGAGCGGAAGAAAGCGATCATGATCAGCCCAACGACAGCCGCCGCCGCCACGGGAATCAGCCAGCGCTGGATTTTCAGCTCGGCGAGTCGTCCCCCCTCGTCCGCCACCGGCCCGGCCCCTGTTTCGGGGGACCGAGCGGAGCGCGGGCTCACACGATCAGACTCATCCAGTTCAGGACTCGCCACTTCCGAGTTCCGCCCGTGCGAGAAAAAACCCTCCGGCGCACGCAAACCCCCCGCCTCCGCGCCATCGCGAAACCGGGGCCGTCCGCCGAGTTCGTCACCCTTCCATCGGCAGGGGTGATGAAAGGAATCTAAAACACGTTCCGACCGTTGGCAAATCACCCTGCCCCGGGCCCGAGCCCGAGCGGGTGACCTCCGGATCGACGAGGCAGGCAAGAGCCATCGTCGTGGGCGCGACGCCTTCGAGGTTGGCCAGATCCCGACGAATCAGCGGCCTACGGTCCGAGGGAGAATTTGGCCAGGCAGGCAGAATTTGGGCCGGGGGGGGGCCCCGGGGGGGGGGCGGGGGGGGGCGCGGCCCCCCCACCATATAAATTAACGAGAGAC
>JARLIH010000049.1 GCA_031291845.1 Isosphaeraceae bacterium
AGGACATCACGCGCTTCCACTGCGCCCTCTGGCCCGCGATGCTGATGTCGGCCGGCTTGCCGCTGCCGAAGCAGGTCTTCGGACATGGATTCGTCTACAACAAAGGTGCCAAGATCAGCAAGTCGGCCGGAACGGCTATTGACCCGATGGATGTCTTCCGGGTCCACGGGGCGGATGCGTTCCGCTATTACTTCACGAGGGAATGTCCGTTCGGCGGCGACGGGAATTTCAGCGAGGAGCGCTTTGCCGAGGTCTATAACGCCGACCTGGCCAACAACCTGGGAAACCTCTACAGCCGAACCCTATCGATGTGCGTGAAGTACTTCGATGGCGATCTGGCCCCGTCCGCCGGGGTGGATGTGACGCGCTGGCGAGCGGGCGCGTCGGCGCTCGACGCGGTGGTGGAGGACATCCGCGCGCTCGTCGGGTCGTTTCAGTACAACGTGGCCCTGCAACGAATCTGGCAGGAGGTCCTGGACCCGGCCAATCGCTACATTGATGCGACCGCGCCCTTCAAGTTGGCGAAGACCGATCCGGATGCGTGCCGGGTCGTGCTCATCAACCTGGCGGAGGCGCTGCGCGTCGCGGCAATTCTGATCAAGCCGTTTCTTCCCGGCACGGCCGAGACGTTCTACCGGGCGTTCAACTTCGAGGAGGTTGCGCCCTGGTCGTCGGTCGGTTACGGCGACGCCGCTTCGCCGCCGGTCCTTAGGGGCGACTGGCGCGTGACGGCGGAGCTGCCGGGAGGTAAGCCCGCGCCGCTGTTCCCGAAGATCGAGCCAAAGGCCGACGGAGCTTGAATCAAACGCTCTACCGCTAATGCGTAGGGTGCATGGAATGCACTGGTGCATTCCATGCACCCTACATTCAGGAGCTCTACGGTGGGAAGCGGGATCAGCCCCTTCGGGGGGGTGGGTGCAACCTCTCAGACCCCGTCCGACCATCCCGAGACATTGCCAACGCCGTCGTTGCTCTCGATCTGAAAGACGAGCGGACGCACCTCGGCGAGCGGGACCAGGTTGGACTTGGTCAGGCTCAGCCTGCGGCGGTTATGGCCGATGCTGGTGACGGCGAGGACGGAGCGCGCGGCGTCGTAGATCTCGCCGGCCCACGAGGTGCCGGTCTTGGGCAGGTACTGGAGGACCAAAACCGCGGCGTGCGTCGTTTTCGCGAGGTACGCCAGGTCTTTCATGATCTTGCGCGGGGGAACGTCGCAGTGGAGGCAGAGGTAAGCAGATAGAGGGTCGATGATGATCAAGCCGGGTTCGAAGGACGTGAAGTCGGTGGCCTTGATGGTCTGATTGAACGAGTGGATGCGCGAGAGGTCGGCTCCCTCCGCTTCCAGGCGAGGGCGGATCGTGTCGGCCAGGCTGTCGTCGTCGTTGAAAATCGCGACATCGGCGGGGCCGGCGCGATCCTTCGACAGGGGCATCGTGGCTCCGCGACTGACGCGCGCGGCGATCTCGAGGGCCATCATCGACTTACCGAGCCCGGGTTCACCGTCAAGGAGGGTCACCTTGCCCAGTGGGATGCGACCTTCCCAGAGCCATTTCACGGGCTCGGCCGCGACGTCCGAGAGCTTCGTCCACACGGCACTACTCACGAGCCACCCCCGTTTCGGTTCCAGGACTCGTCCGACGCGACTCCGGCCGCCGGCACGAGCCCGCATGATTATAGGGCACAGGAACGCGGGAGACAGCCGGCCGCGTGAAAAAGGGCGATCCCTCGAGGCTGGTTCGTGCGCGCCGACCGGCTGCGCGCCGGCGTTCGCCCCCGGGCGACGCCCCGGCCCTCCAGACGATCACGTGCCGTTGGTCGCTCGGGCCGGTCCCGCGTCGTGCTCTCTCTCATTCGGGGCTGAGGCAACGGGCGGCTTGGGGGGTGTGCCGAGCGGCAGGTGGACGTGGAACGTCGAGCCCTGTCCGGGGGTCGAATGCCAGCGCAGCTCGCCACCGGCCTGCGACACGAGGCGCGCAGCCCGGGGGAGTCCAAGGCCCAGGCCGCGCCCGGCTTGCCGGCCGCAGTAGAACGGGTCGAAGAGGTGCTGCCCCTCGGTGGCGCTGATGCCGCGCCCAGTGTCGTGGATCGTCCAGCGCAGGTTGGCAGTGTCGCCCGAGGTCGTGACCTGGATCTTCCCCCCCTTGGACGTCGCCTCGAGGGCGTTGCGCAGGAGCGTTTCGAACAGTTGCCGGAGGGCGTCGTGGTCAGCCCACGCGCGGACGGCTGAGTCGCCGCAGTCGAACGCGAGGCGGATGCCCCGGGCCTCGGCCTCGGCCTTGAGGTCGCGCAGGCAATTCCGCACGATCTCATCGGGCTGGCAGATGCGGGGTCGCGGCTCGGGGACGCGAGCGACGAACATCAGGTCGCGGAGGATCCGGTGAGCCCGCTGGGCCTGCGCGATGATCGCGCGGAGCGATCGCAGCCTGCCGGCGTCGTTTTCGTTGACGAGCAGAAGCTGGGCACGGCCGACGATCACCGCGAGCGGGTTGTTGAGCTCGTGCCCCGCCCCGGCCGCGAACTCGGCGAGGGCGTCGAGCTTGGCCTGCCGGAACGCCGGTTCAGCGCGTTCGACGTGCTCTCGGTACGCACGCACCACGCCTTCCAGCCGCTGGCCGAGCCCAGCGCGGTCGGCCACGGCGCTCGCCCACGCCTGCCAGGCGCCGAGCGGGGCGTGCTCACGCCCGTCGGCCCGGCCCGTGCCGTCCGTCCACAGATGGATCTCCGCGCACGGCTGGCCGCGTTCTCCCAGCGGAATCACGCGTTCGGGACTCCGCTCCGTCGCATTCGGCGCCGGCGCGTCGAGCCCTTTCCAGAGTACGCGGGCCGTCGCGACGCCCGCCTCGCCGCACCAGGCATGCCCCGCACGTTCGGCCCAGACCTCGGGGACGTCGGAGGGGCTGGATTCGCTGAAGGCCTGGAGAAAACGATCACGCGCGGCGACGCCGTCACGCAGTTGAGAGACCTGAAGCCGCAGCCGCGCGTTCGCTCGCGTCAGCCGCTCCTCGTGGGGGGTCGCGTCGTGCTCGACCAGCGCTGACGCACAGCGGACCTGAACCTCGGCGATCAGCACGCGCAGCCGGGGCTCGGCCGCGCTAAGTTCCTTCGACCGCCCGGCGAAGAGCGCCCAGGGCGTCTGCTCGGCCCACGCGTACGCGTCCTGGATCCAGGCAAGCCGGGTGGGATCGGATGCGACGCGGTTCAGTCCTCCGTCGCGATCGGCGTGCAGCCACGCGGCGTCACGGACCAATGGGTCGCAACCCCAGCGCTCCGCCAGGGTCCGGCCCAGCGACGTCAACTCTGCGCCGAACGTCCTCGTCTCGAGCTCCCGCCGGCGATCGTGGCTCTCTTCCGCGAGCCATGCCGCGACCCACTCGGGGTCGACCGCCGCCGCCGACCAGAGTCCGAGCGAATGCAGCAGCCCAGCCGCCGCAACGCGCTCGGAGTCAGGATCACCGGCCTCTCGGGCCAGCCGTCGCGCGGCCTGCTGTACCGCAACAGCGTGGCGCCAGAGGCGGTTGAGCGCGTCGGCCCCGGGCCCCGATTGGCTCGTCCACCAGGGGCTCGCGGTCAGCAACCGTAGTGGGTCAAATGCGGCAGTCTCGCGGGCCTGGGCGAGGACCCAGCCTGGGTCGGTTTCGACCGCCGCGGGGAGCTTGGGCGTTTCGCGGTCGGCGGACTCGTCCTCAAGTGCGGGGTCGGGAAGGGAACCGAGCACCTGCCGGGCGGTCGCCGGGCGCAATGGCAAGGCGTCCAGCCGCTCCAGACGGCGGCGGAGCTGAGTCTGAGAATCCACTCGCGGATGGTGGACACGCACCGATCCGGGCTCCTTCCCGTCGGCATCCCGTTCGGGCACGGCGTCTGATCGAACGACCCATTGCCCGAACCAGGTCGCTCCTGCGCGTCCTTGCACGGGAGCCGTCAGACGCTGGTCGCGGGCTCTATCTCCAAGAGTCGGCAGATGCGGCGGATCAGTTCATCAATGTCGAGCGGCTTGTGCAGAAAGTCGTTGGCCCCCGACTTGTGCAGGTCGGCGATCTTATCTTCCTCCACCATACCGGAGATACAGATGATCTTGATGTCCTCCATGGTGGGGTCGTGGCGGATCAGTTCGCAGACGGCCTGCCCGTTGATGTCGGGCAGCATGACGTCGAGGATGATGAGGTCGGGATGGTACTCCTTGGCGAGCATCCCGGCTGCAAAACCGTTATTGACGTCCTTCGTCTCGAACCGGCCGTCCTTGGCGAGGACGTCCTTGATCAGCTCGACGACGGCCGGGTCGTCATCCACGACCAGGATCTTGCGCCGACCGCTTTCGAGGGCATCGGTCGGAATATTGTTTTCACGCATGAAGCGATACAGGGCGTCGCGCGGGATGCGCCGGAATCTTGATCCGGGCACGCGGAACCCTTTGAGCTGTCCCGAGTCAAAACAGCGGATAATGGTTTGCTGACTGACCTTGCAGATCTTGGCAGCTTCACCTGTTGTGAATACGGTCTTCATGGTCGAGTGCGTCCCATTCTGCGAGCTCATGGGCTCGTCGACTCCTCCCCCGGCGTGCCTTGGGCGTCCCCATAGCCCCCACCGGTTGCCCGGGATCCTCCCTGCCAGACTCGCTCTTCACGATGGCCAGCCGCGAACGGACGGCCGCCGTTAAGACCGCCTAGCCCTACTGCACTGCAATGTCGGCAAACTTTGCTGAGACTAACAGAATTACCAGAATTGCCAACGCAGCCAATTATAGTGTCCCTGCCTAGCCTGTCAACCCAAATGGTTGGGAGCTTTTTCTTCGCAAATCACTCCTGTTTTCCCTTGTGGATAGTCGCCCCAAGCTTCCTGGAACGCTCCCACCATCTTCTGTCGGAAGTCAGCAGGCTTTCGGGGGATAGGGCAGGTGGCGGCGCCTGGAGAAGCCGTGCGGACGGCCGCACGAAACCGCGCATTAACATGAGGTTGTTGGAATTTTTGGATCCGTTGTGGGCGTTGCCAGGTCGTTGCGCCTGAGGTAGACGAGCAAGGTGGCCACATCGGCCGGGTTGATGCCGCTAATCCTGCCGGCTTGGCCGAGGGACCGGGGGCGCACGCGGAGCAGTTTCTCGCGCGCCTCGGCCCGGAGTTGGGGAATCGCCCGGTAGTCGAGGTTGGGGGGGAGAGGTTTGTGTTCGAGCCGCTGGAAACGCTCGACCTGCTGGGCCTGCCGGGTGATGTAGCCCCCGTACTTGGCCTCGATCACCACTTGGTCCACGACGCCGAGATCCCCGCTGAGCTCAGCGAGCGGCGGCGCCAGGGCGACGATCTCGTCCCACGTGGTCTCGGGCCGCCGCAGGATACGGGCGGCGGACTCCCCCTGGACGCGCGTCGACTCCAGCGCCGTGCGGAGCCGCTCGATGCGCCCGCGGCGTTCCTCGAACCGCGCGAAGCGGTGGTCGTCCACGAGACCGACGCTCCGGCCGAGCGCGGTCAGGCGAAGGTCGGCGTTGTCTTGGCGCAGGAGGAGCCGGTATTCCGCGCGGCTGGTGAACATGCGATACGGCTCGTCGACCCCGCGGGTCACGAGGTCGTCAACGAGGACACCAAGGTAAGCCTGGGAGCGGTCCACGACGAACGGCGCGCGCCCTTGCGCTGCGAGCGCGGCGTTCAGGCCGGCCATGAGGCCCTGGGCGGCCGCCTCCTCGTAGCCGGTCGTGCCGTTGATCTGCCCGGCGAAATACAGGCCGGGGACTAGCTTCGTTTCCAGCGTCGGATGAAGCTGCGTGGGGGGCGCGTAATCGTACTCGACGGCGTAGCCGAACCGCATGATCTCGGCGTGTTCCAGCCCCGGGATCAGGCGGATCACCTTTTCCTGGACGTCGCGCGGGAGACTTGTGGAAATGCCGTTACAGTAGTATTCGAGCGTGTTGCGCCCTTCCGGCTCGAGGAAGATCTGGTGCTGCTCACGATCGGCGAAGCGGACGACCTTATCCTCGATCGAGGGGCAATAGCGGGGTCCGGTGCTCTGGATCTGCCCCGAGTACATCGGCGCCCGGTGCAGGTTGGCCCGGATCACGTCGTGAACCGCCGGATTGGTGTAAGTGATGTGGCAGTCGAGCTGGGGTGCGGTGATCCGGTCGGTCAGGAACGAAAACGGGACCGGATCGGCGTCCCCCGGCTGGGGCTCCGTCCGCGCGAAGTCGATCGTGCGGCCGTTGAGGCGGGGCGGCGTGCCGGTCTTGAACCGGCTCAGTTCGAACCCCAGGGTGCGCAGGCTGCCTGAGAGGCCCTCGGCCGAGGTATCTCCCGCCCGTCCGCCGGGAGTCTTGACCTCGCCCGTGTGCATCAACGCTTGGAGAAACGTTCCGGTTGTGACGACGACGGAGCGTGCCCGGTACTCCGCCCCACCTCGGCAGCGAACGCCCGTGGCCCGGCCGTCCTCGACGAGGATGGCTTCGACCATCTCCTGGCGGAGCGAGAGGTTCTCCTGGCGCTCGACCGTCAGCTTGGCGAGGAACTGATAGGCCTTCTTGTCGCACTGGGCCCGAGGGCTGTGCATCGCGGGCCCTTTGCCCCGGTTAAGGAGCCGGAACTGGATGGCCGTCGCGTCGGTCAAGAGGCCCATCGCGCCGCCGAGCGCGTCGATCTCGCGCACGATCTGCCCCTTGGCCACCCCGCCGATCGCCGGGTTGCAGCTCATCTGCGCGACGGCGTCACAGTTGATCGTCAGGAGCGCCGTGCGGAGGCCGAGCTTCGCCGCGGCCAGGCCGGCTTCGAGGCCCGCATGGCCCGCTCCCACCACGACCACGTCGTACTGGTAAGGGTCGCGTTCTGCGACGGACATCCCGAGAAATCCGAGGGGGGTGGTCTGACAAGGAAGATCTTTCCTCATCATCCTAGCGATCTGGGCAAGCGGAGCGGAAGAGAGCCGGCCGAGAAGTTTCGGAGGGTCCCCTCAACGCGCTTGCACGGCGGGCGCGCGTCGGGCTAACTTGGAGCCCTCATGGACGAACGATGGTATTCCCCCCGATCTCAACAATAACGCTGGCGAGGACACTCCGATGGCCGAGACGCGGAAGGGCGAAGTGACGTTTAAGGGGAACCCCGTCGAGCTGGCGGGGCCGAAGCTCAAACCGGGAGACAAAGCCCCCGACTTTACGTGCGTCGGAGCCGGTCTGGCTTTGGTCAAGCTGGCCGACACGACGGGCAAAGCGCGGTTGTTCAACGTCGTGCCGTCGCTCGACACCCCGGTTTGCAACAAGCAGACGCGCAAGTTCTCCGAGGAGCTCACCGCGCTCGGGGATAAAGTCGCGGCTTACACGGTGAGCCTTGACCTTCCCTTCGCGCAGGCGCGCTGGTGCACCGAGGCCAAAGTCGAAAACATCAAGAACCTCTCGGACGTTCGCGATCAGAGCTTCGGCGAACACTTCGGCGTGCTGGTCCGGGGCCTCCCCATCGCCTTGCTCGCGCGGGCGGTCTTCGTCGTCGACCCGTCCGATACGGTCAAGTACGTCGAGATCGTTTCGGAGATCGCTTCCGAGCCCGACTACGAGCCGGCGCTCGCTGCGCTCAAGGAAGCCGCGGGGGCGTAACGATTTCGATTTGTAGGGTGCATAAAATGCACCCTACAAATCTTCCGTGTCAAACGTCAATCGCCAGCCGGTGGTGCGTCAACGTCTCAAACCCGTTGGCGGTGATCAGATAATTATGCTCGATCCGCATGCCGCCTTCGCCCCGGATATAGAGGCCCGGCTCGAGGGTGACGACATCGCCGGCGATCAAGGTGTCGGTACTTTCCGGGACGAGGTAAGGGGGGTCGGGATGGCCCAGTCCGATCCCATGGCCCGTGTGGGACGGGAAATAAACGTCCAGCCCCAGGGCCTGGAAGTGAGCGTGCACGGCCTCGTCGACCGCGCGGCCCGGGGTGCCGGGCTTGAGCAGTGCCTCGCCCGCCCGTAACGCGCCGAGGCACGCGTCGAAGAGCTCGCGTTGCCGTGCCGTGGCGCGGGAACCGACGGCGAAGGTGTTGGTGAAATCGCCCCGATAACCCCGCACGATCACCGAGTAGTCGAGCAGGAAGAGGTCGCCTCGCTCGATCGTCCGGTGGGTCGGCGGTCCACCACGTTCGATCTCGCAGCGCGTCCCGGACGCAAAATCACCGTAGACGATCGCCGGCTCGCCGAGCTCCTTGATCGCTGCCGATTGGACCAGGAGGTAAGCGTCCAGCTCGGTCATCCCTGGCTGGATACCCGCCATCGCCGCTGCATGCCCGGCCTCACCGGCCCGGAACGAGCGCCGGAGGACGTCGAGCTCGTCGGCGTCCTTGGCGCGCTTGAGCGGACGGATCACGGGATCGAGGTCGAACAGCTCCAAACCCGGACGTGCCCCGCGCAGGCCTTCGAGCACGCCGCCGGGCGCGGTGCCGAGCTCGACCCCGATGCGCCGGCCGTGCCGCTGCGCGAGGACATCGAGGGCGGTGCGGACCAGTAGGCCCTGACGGTGCGGTGCCGAGGTCTTTCCGTTGTACCAGTCGGGGGCAACGACCTCGTCTACGTGGGCCTGGTCGCAGAATGGCCTCAGCATGCTGTCGGCGACCAGCGTGGCCTTGCCCGGTTCCAGCACGAGCAGGGCGCCGGCGTCGTTCGCGCGGAAGACGAACGGCGAGGTCTCGTAGTTGGCAAAGTAGATCAGGTGTTGCGGGTCGCTGACAATCAGGACGTCGCAAGGGGAGGGGAGCGCATCCCAGAGTCTTTGCCGCCGGGTCGCGCATCCTTCGGGAGTCAACATCACGAGGCTCCGCGTCTGGTTAGTCCTGGGCGGTGGGTTGGCGCCCTTGACGGGCTGACCCGCCCTACACAACCGCCTCAGTGTTCGATCAGTCCAGCGGCTTGTACCAGATATTGCGGTACTGGACCCGGTTGCCGTGGTCCTGGAGGAGCAGGGGGCCGTCCTCCCCTTCCTTGTTGTTGGCGCCGGCCGGGCAGGGGCTGATCTCGGCGTCGTCGATGGTCTTGATCCCGTTGTGAACGACGGTGACGCGCGCCTTCTTCGCGACCTGGCCGTCCTTGATTTCGGCCCGCTGGAACGTCACGTCGTAAGTCTGCCACTGGAGGGGGGGCTTGCACGCGTTGACCTTCGGGGCGATCTGGTTGTAGATCGCGCCACAGTCGTTTTTCTGCGGCGTCAGGCCGTACGAGTCGAGCACCTGAAGCTCGTAGATGCCGCCGAGGTAAACGCCGCTGTTCCCGCGCGCCTGGCCTTTGGCATCGGGCATGTAGGGCACGTTGAACTCGAGGTGGAGCTGAAAGCGGCCGAAGGGCTTCTTGGTCTGGATGCTCCCGCTGCCGACGGTGAAGATCCCGTCCTTGACCGGCCACTCGGCCGGCGTTTTGCCATCGGTCTTGACCCAGCCGTCGAGGTTGGTGCCGTCGAACAGGACCACGGCGTCCGTGCTCGGTTTCAGGCCGATCGTCTCGTCGTTCGGCTTGGGCGCGGTTTCGGACCGAGCGACGGTCACGGTCAGGAGCAAGGCGGCGGCGAGTGATCGGCGCATCATGGGTGGTCTCCAAGTCCGGGGCTCGGGGTCTGCTGCTCGGCGGGGTTGTGACCGCGGGAGGTTTGGCGACCAGTTTAGCCGGGGGCGCTCCGAACGCAAGGGCCGGACGGTGGGTTGCATCGGCGCGGGCGGTTCGCGACGATAGAAACAAGGAGTGCGACGGTTCCCGGCCCGCACGAGAGGGACCGTCTCCGCTCCGCCCGGCTTCCCCTTCTGGTGCTCGATGCCCCTCGACCTGTGGACGCGACTGGCGCCCTTGCGCCGAATTCGTTGCCCGTTCTGCTTCGAGCAATTCGCGGCGTGCGAAATGCACTTCCGGTGCAACGACCACTATTGCAAGACCGACTTCAACCGGATGATCGCCGATCCGGTGCTGTCGAAGGCGCTGAACGGCCGGCGGACCGGCGCGGGGGGCTCGGTTCTGCGCAGTCCCTGGTGGGTCGATCCCGGTACGGACGAGCGGCGTGGTCTCCGGCGCTACCTCGACTGGGCGTTTCTGCCGGCCTCGTTGACCTGTCCCAATTGCGAGCGGCCGACGGATTTCCGGCTTTGTCCCCGGTGCCACAGCCATCTGCCCGACTCGGTCGTCACGCTGAACTCGGGGCACATCGCCATCTTCGGGCCGCAATCCGTGGGCAAGACGACGTTCGTCACGGTCCTGTTGCACGAGCTGGACAACCGCGTCGGCCCTGAGCAGGGCTTTATCCTCGACCCCCTTACCGACGAGATCCGCGACCGCTACGACCGCGAGTACCACGAGCTGACCTATGGCGGCAGCCAGTTCGGTGTCGGCGAGGAGCTGGCCGGCGCATCGTTCCGGCGGAGCCACTCCGCCACACCGAGCCTGGAAACGCACCGTGGCGTGCTCCAGCCGCTCATCTATCGGCTGACCCGGCGCGGCGGCGGGCGGCGATCGAGCGCGCTCCTCTCGTTCTTCGACACCGCGGGCGAGGACTGGGAGATGAACATCGACCTTCTCCGCGCTGAGGCCCGCTACCTCAGCGACGCGCGCGGGCTCTTGTTCCTGATCGACCCCCTCCGCATCCGCGCGGTTGCGCACGACCGGCGGGTCCACTTGACCGAGAAAGAGAGTCGCGTGCCTCCCGCGGACTATCTGACCGACATTCGGAAACTCGGCACGTTCTTCCGCAAGCTCCCGGTCAAGACCCCGCTGGCCATTTGCCTGAACAAGCTCGACCGCTGGGGCCGGCAGCTCGAACCGGGCACGATGCTCCATGAGTGGGCCGGCGGGTTGCCCGAATCACCGCCGGATGAAGCACTCGATCAGACGATCCACGATGAGGTTCAATCGGCGCTGAGGCGATGGGGCGCATCCGGCTTTCTGGAGAGTGTTTCCATCAATTTCCCCAACCACCGCTTCTTCGCCTGCTCGGCCCTCGGAGACGCCGCGCCGACGCGCGAAGACCTGCCGCAACCGCTGCCCAGCCCATTGCTCGTGGAGCGGCCGGTGCTCTGGCTCTTGAAGCAGCAGGGGGTATTGTAGGGTGCATGAAAATGCACCGGCGCGTTCCACGCACCCACCAATCATCGTGCGGCCGACTTCGGCCCTCTTGCATGCGTCAACGCCAACCTCTTCGGCTTCGCACCCGAGGCGAGCAGCAACACCTCCGCCGGCGCGCTGTCGCGGCCGCCGATCTGCTCGGCACAGTGGCGGGTTGCCTCGCCGCTCAGGCCCGCGAACGCGACCAGCTCGAACCGGGGATTCAAGGGATTTGCCGCCGCGGCCACCACCGCCGACCTGGGATGAGCATACGTCTCCCCGCGGAGCACGAACGACGCCGGGCCGAACCCTACCGGTAACACTCTCGCGTATTTCCGGGCCACCCGATTCGAATCGGGGCGGCCGACCACGAGGACGTGGTGCGTCTTCAGGTCGTCGTCGGTCGCGTCGCGGTCGGACTTGATCGGCACGGTGACGTTCGACCAGCGCCGGGCGATCTGGCGCTGGAGGATCTCGGCGGCCTCTCGCTGGGCGAACGACTCCCGGAGGGTGCCGTACACGATCAAGGCTTTCTCGGGCTCGTGCTCGAATGAGTCGATCGACCAGAACCCCTCGGGCGAGGAATCGTTGGGGAGCCCCCGGTCCTTGAGCCAACCGTCGAAGAACTGGGGCTTGATCGGTTTGTAAGACAGGGCGTCGACGGCGTCACGAAGCTGCTGGGTCGAGACCTCTTGCCCTGCGTGCTGGCCGCCGAAGTCGTCGAGGAGCTTCAAGAAGCTTTCATCGCCGAGCTGGGCCCGCAGGTCGGCGAGGAGGAGAACCCCTTTGCCCGCGGCGATGTCGTACCACTCGTCGCGGGTCAGGTCGGAGCGGATCGCGTCGAGGGGAACATCCTCCCGGGCTCGCGCCACGGCGGTCGCATAGCGCGATCGAGGGGCGAAGAGGTCGAGGTCAAGGACTTCCTGCTCTCCCTGATTTAGCGCGCGTTTGCCCGCGCCTTTGCGGACGGCTTGCTCGCGGGCGACGATCCGTTCGTAGTCGGCGAAGGCGGCGGCGAGCCAGACATCGGCGTCGGCTTTGGGCAAAAGGGTGCCCCGCCAAGCGGCAGGCAGGTCATGGTTGAGGTCGGGCTCGGCGACGTCTCGCTTGGGCGAGGACGCGAGATCGACCGCTTTGCCCCCTTCACCGGCGGGGGCAGCCGGGGTGAGCAACGTCCAGTCGTTCGGCACGAGCGGCTTCACGTCGGGATAGCGCTCGCGTTCCGCCTGGGTCGGCTCCCAGGTGTGCCCGAGCGGAGGGCCGAAAAGGGCCCACGACTTGAGGTCCTTGGCGAGCGCACTGGTCGTGAACTTGGCGTCACACGACGGGAACGCCGACAAGGGGGGCGTCGTGAACGCGAGGAAGCCGAAGCCTTCGCCGATCTTTCCCCGGTGCTCGCGGTAGAGACGGAGCCAGGTCCGGTCGCGGTCGGACGGGTGGAAGACGACGTTGGCCGGTTTCCCTTCGAGGCTCGCGACAGTCTCCAGCCGGACGTTCAGGTCCTTGGCGTTGTTGCAGCCCCAGTAGAACCCCTTCGTGCCCCCGAACCATTCGTCCTTGCTCGAGCGCCAGAGCTTGTTCTTGTGAGTGCCGAGCTCGAACATCGCAATCTCGTTCGTCTTGATGTCGGCGAGCAGCCACTCGTTGGTGTACATGCCGTTGTTGGCCGTGCGGAGAATCTCGACGGCCTTGTCGATCGAGTCGGAATACTGGAGCGCCTTGCGGATCCGCGAAGCGAGGGCGGTCCCCTCGATGTCGAACTTCGTCTGGGCCAGCGTCGTCTCGGCCACGAGCAGGCCGGCGTCGTTCATGTAATAATCCATGCCGCTCTGGATGCCGCCGGCATAGGTCTGCATCAGGACGCGATGGCCGCTGGCCGGCTTGACGTCGAGCCAGACGTTGAAGTGGCCGACGAAGCCGATCGAGAACATTGTGATGTGGCCGAAGACGATCTTGCCGTCGGCCGTTGCCGGGCCGTTGGCGGCGAACGCGCTGCAATGCTCTGGGGGGCGCCGGCGTGGGCTCGTGTCGTCGGGGAGGGGGAACCGGCGCCCTTCGAGGCCGTCGGCCGTGGCGTGGAGGGCCGTGTCCAGGAACTCAACCTCGATCTCGGAGTTGACCGAGACGATGTCGAGGAGGTCGAGCGCGCGGCCGTCGAACTTGGCCCCCGCGGCGGCTGCGCCGTCGGCGATCCCTTTCATTTCTTCGAGGTATTCTTTATCGTAACGCCGCAGGAAGAGCGCGTTGACGAGCGTGCGCATCTCGCGCCAGGAGTCGGCGGGCGCCTTCGGGCTCCGTTTCGAGGCGATCCGTTTCACGTAGTCGACGATCTCGGGTGCGAGCAAGCGTCCGTGTTGATAGCCGCGCTCGTAGGGCTGGCCCTCGACGTGAAGCACGATCCAGCCCGCGCGTGGGTAACGGTAGGCCGGGCCGTAGCGCTCGACCGACGAGGGGTCAGGCGCGCCGGCAGCGCTCTCCGGGGCGGGGTTCGGTATGCCTTCCGCCTCCGCTATGGAGCCCAGTGCGCAGAAGCAGAGCGCGATAACAATGCGGCGGTCCACGCAAACCATGTCGGCTCCTCGGTCGTGCCCGGATCCCAGGGAATCATCCGTCGAGGCACCGATTCTATCCGCCCCGAGGCGGGTCTGTCAGTCGCGTCTTTTCCCCGAGTCTGCGGCCGATGCGGCATGATGAGGTGGCTCGCTTTACGCGGCCGACGTTCCGATGAGTGACGAACCGACCGGCGAAAACGAAATCATCGTGCCCTCACCACCGGAGCCGGGTGCGGAGATCGCGGCCGACGTGGCGCTCGTCGTCCCGGCGGCCGCCTACGAATCGATCGCGACCGACGATGCGCCGCTCACCCCGTTCGTGGCGCCGGTCGATGGTCAGGCGGCGACGCTCGCGGCGCTCGCGACCCTCGGTGATTCGCTCCACCGGAGGCTCGAGGGTCTGCACACGCTGTTCGAACGCGAGATCCGCGCCGAGGCCACGCGGGAAAAGGTCGTCGACCGACTTCACGCCGAGCTTCAGGAGTACAAGCAGGACCTGCTGCTGAACGTGTTGCGTCCCGTCTTCGTCGACCTGATCCAGCTCCACGACGACATCGGCAAGATCGTTGCCGCCCACCCGTTGGCCGAGGGGGAGCCGCGGCGGCTCCTCGACCTCATGGCGGGCTTCCAGCAGGGGATCGAAGACATCTTGTACCGTCAGGGCGTCGAGCCCTACTCCCTCGAAGGCGATACCTTCGATCCGAAGCGCCAGCGGGCCGTGGCGACGGTCCCAACGGACGACCCGTCCCAGAACAAGTCGATCGCGGCACGTCATCGTAAAGGATTCCAAGCGCTGGCCGGTGAGAAGTTGATCAGACCCGAAATCGTCTCGGTGCATGCACTGCGGAAACCGGGCTGATACCGCCTTGGTTCGCCGTGCTAGGCCCAATCCGTGCGTCTTGGGTCGGCCCACTCCCAGGCGCGCGTTTCGGTCTTCTCGTGGAAGTTCGCGCAGTTCAGCGCGATGCCGAGCCACGAGCCTAAACGTTCGAGGTCAGGGTCGAATTCGTCGCGCAGCCGGCGCTCCAGGTTCCGCGAGAGCTTGGGCCGTTCGGTGTTCGCCCGCCAGAGCGCTTTCAAGGGCTCGGTCCAGGGCTTCGGGACGAGCTTTTGGCGGAGCGGGGTGAGCACGGGGGCCGTGACGAGTGCGTCCCGCAGGGCAGATCGCCTCAGCCGTTCGCTCCCCACATTCAAGGGCTTGAGCGTATGGTCCCAGCACGGCCGACCGCCGTAGCCAAGGAACGCACAGATGCGTTCCAGCTCCTGTTGCGGGTGGCTGACCAGTCGGGCAAAAAATACAGGCAAGACGTTTCTGGGCCCGAACGTCTCGAGATAAGGCCGGAGCTGCATGCTGTAGAGGCCGTATTCGATCAGCTCCGGAACTCCGTCGATCGCCTCGTGGAGCCCGTCCGCCGTCCGCCCCACCGTCCGTTCGTGGACGTACTGCGAGACCAACCGGTCGACCGGATGCCTCATGACATAGACGAGCTTCACGCCGGGCAGCGCGTCTGCGATCCGATCGACGGTGCGTGGGTACGTGGGGAGCTTGGTGTAATGAGTGCTCGATTCGCCGCGGATCGATCCTTGAGCGGCGTCCAGAAAGAGTCCCTCGTACCAGGCGAAACCCTTCTCGTAATTCTCGTCGTCGCTGAAGAAATTGGGTTCCTTGACCGGGCTCATGGAGAGCCCCGGCTGCCGGGCGAGCTGGACGTGCAACGTGGTCGTCGCGCTTTTCATGGCGCCGATGACCAGGAAATCGGGATGTGCGCGCAACGTCACCCCGCGCGTTCGATAAGACGAAGCGTCCATGCGTCCTCTCCACAATGTCTAGGCGTCAAAAAGATGCCTGTCGTCCCAGTCCCCGGGGAGAACTGAACTGGAAAACGGCGCGAGCGCTCTCGAATTCTCCCGGAGACCGATCTTTCATCGGCCGCTGCTGTGAAGGGCGGATCGTGACCCGTGAATGGTCCTTGGACGGGGGGATGGACTCTGAAACCGTCAACAGACGCGGGATCCTGTCCCAAGATGCTTAAGCGGCCATGACTCTAACCCATTTCATGTCCGGCGTCACTCGGGTTTTCGCGACTCTAGGAGACGAAGCTCTGATGCGCAAAAAGAGCAGCCGGGCCGTCACACGGGCGGCCCGGCCTCGTATTTGCAGACCTCATTTCAGGCTTGCGTGGTTAGTGCTTGGCCTGCTCAAACCGATAGACTTTGCCGTCAAGGTTCACCGTCACCGGCTCATCAAACGTCAGGTACTGGTTGAGCTCGGCCTTCTGGGCCCGGGCAATGACGAAGAACGCGTCGCTGAACTGAGCGACGGCGGTGGCCTTCGCCTCTTCGTCGGGCGTGACGGTCGAGTCGACCCATCGGTCCCCCTTGCGGTAGAAGGTCTTGGAGCCGATCTGGCGGACGGTGCCGACGACCGACTTGTTCCCGCTAGCATCCTCGACGGCGACTCCGAGCGCGGGGACATTCCCGCCCGATCCGCCTCCCATCATCCCCCTCGGCCGCGCGGCGACCTTAGCCTCTCCTGACACCCTGCTTCCGAAGCCGCCGATCTGGCCGGGACCCGACGCCGCGGGAGCGGTCGTCGGAGGGGGCGAAGCCGCCGTGACTGGCGCAGCGATCTGTTCGGCTTCGGTGAGCCTCTTCTTGAGACTGCGCTGCGCGACGCCACCTTGTCCGGTGGTCATGTTCAGGTCGCTCAACGAATCACCCGCACGTTGGGAGTTCTGACGCTGGGCGTGGAGGGGGACGCGCTCGTCGGCCAGGAATGATGTGTACGGGGTGAGAATGCCGTATCTGGTGCTGAGCCCGACGAGTTCGTCGATCAGCTCCTTGTTCGGTCCGCGGAGATCGACCTCGTCAATGATGAAGCCAACCCTGCGCGCGGCCCAGAGCTTTTCGACGAAGTCGTACGAAGTGCCACGCCCAACCTCGGCCAGGTCCGCGGGGAACTCGAAAGAAGAACGCTCGCCGGCAACCTTGCCGCTCAGTCGCACGTGGGTCCGGTTGGACTGCCGGTACCGCCCGACCCAGATGAACTGGCCCCCCTCGAAGAGGTCCGGAATATCGCGCGGATAGGTGCGATTGACGTCGACGCCGGTCAGCTCGATCCGGATGTCGGACAGGACGGGGCTGGTCATTTTCGAATAGAACCGCGCGACGTGCGACTCAATATCCTCGCCCGGCTGGACGTATTCGCTGGTTCCGCTGTTGCCCCCGCTAAGGCGGTCGAGCAGGCGGGCATTGACGTCGAACCCGACCCCGAAGGCGAACAGGCGCGCGTGCTTCGCGTTCGCCTGCCGGCAGTCGTCGGCGATCGACAGCTCGCGAGTTTCGCCCGCGGTGGGGAGCCCATCGGTCAGGAACAGCACATAACTCGGCCGGTCATCGCTCTGGATCATTCCCATCGCGGCCTTGAGGGCCGAGTCGATGTTGGTGCTCCCTCCCTCGCGGATGTTCTCGACGAACCGTTCCGCCGCGCGGCGGGTCTCGGACGTGAACCGCTGGAGCTCGGGCTGGAACGACTCGACGCGGTCGTCATAGACGACGATGTTGAACAGGTCGTCGTCGCGCAGGTTGTTGAGGACGAAGCCGAGGGCCTTCTTCGCTTGTTCGATCTTCTTCCCGGCCATCGACCCCGAGCGATCGAGGACGAAAACGACGGTCTTGGGCTGCGGCTTACGATCCGGCGGTTTGACCTGGGGGCTGGCGAGCACCAGGAAGTAGCCGTCGTCCGAGCCGCTCGGGCGGTAGCTCAGCACACTCGCCCCGAGTGCCCCTTCGGCCAGGGTGTAGACCAGCCGGAAGTCGGTGGCCGGTGTAACCTCGCGCTGTTCGAATGAAACGCGCACGTCGTGGTCGCCCGAGCGGTCGACGCGGGTGTCGTACGTCGGGCTGTATGTGGACTTGATGGCGTCCCGGCTCTGGATCGAGAGGTTGAGCGCAAGGCGTTGGATGGGCTTGGCGGTGAACTTTTGCGTGCTCAGCGGGTAGGAGAACTCGACGACGTCGCGCTCGCGCTTGCAAAGCTGCGTGTACCGCATCGTGACTTTTCGGTCCGCGCCCGGCGGGATCGGGAAGACGGATGTTTTGAAGAGGCCACGCCCCATGTATTCGAGGAGGGCGGGGTCGCGACGGGTGCGGACAATGTCCTCGTAGATCCGTCGCGCTTCGTCCTTGGGGAGCAGTCGGCCCGGGAGCTCCTTGCCGTCGACCATCAGGACGAAGTTTTGAATTGCCCCTTCCTCGGGGAGCGGGAAGAAGTACTCGGACTCGATCTGGAACGAACCGGGGTTGTGGAACGTCTGCGAAACCTGGACCTCCGCCACCTGGTCCCGGATGCGCGCGTCGACCGAGACCTCGCGGATCTCGAACACGCGTGCGATCGGCACGTGAAAGTGCCGGGCGTCGCGATCGACAATGAGCCCTTGCGCACCGGCCCAGGGGCTTGCCGCGGCGACAAAGACCAGTCCCAAGATCACGCGTCGGAACGACATGTCGAGCACCTCCCGGGGATGAACGTGCCAGGGCCCCTCGCGGGTCCTCCAGGAGGTTAGACGCTCGCCGGACGAATACCTTAGCCGCAGGCCGGAGAAAAACAGTCGCGCCGGAGGACGAAAACGCCCCACGCCGCGGAATTCTGGGAACTCTGTCCGAGCCGCGCACCACGGTGCGCGGCTCGGACGGAGCCTCGCCCTCCCAGAACCAGGCTCGCTTCCCGTCGCCCGTCAGATCATCGATCTGTCAGCGTTCGGAGGTCAGCAATCGTTCCAGGTGCGTATCGAACATCCGGAATCAATAATATCGCGATCCCCAGAAGACCCAAGGGCGCGGCAGCTCGGTGAGTTTCGCCGAATGGCCGTAGTTGGGAATCTTGCCACCGTAGCCGGCATGTTCCCAGTGGCTAGTGGTCCGGTTGAAGCGGAACCCATACGCCTCGTGGCGAGGGGCCAAGTCGGGCGCGCTGGCGGCGCCTCCCCCTGAAGATGCGGTGCCACGGTAAACGTATTCGGACCAGGCCGAAGGCCGGCTCGCATACGCGTTCCACGGGGCGGCACGGTTGGTCGCGTAGCCCCCCCACGGGTTCGGGGACGCCATAGCCTGCGCACGCGCAGGAGTGCTCCCCACTGTCAGTCCGAGCGCAATCACAGCCGAGCACGACAGTGCAGCCGATTTCCACGAACGACTCATCGCTATCTCCCTCCGTTCGTTCGGCGCCCTCAGACGAGAGGCTTCCGTTGCACGAAGAGGGGGGATGGACCGTGCCGGTCCGCTTCCACCGATCGACTCGAGGGCGTCTCATGCCTCGCCGTTCGGCGCACGCGTTTGTGCGCCTGCCTGACCCACAAAAAAGTATACGGCGCCGTTTCGAAAACTTCCAGAAGTCGAAACGAATGAGTCGCCGCTGGCGTTCGAAGCCGAGGCGGCGATAATAAAGTCTTGCGAGGGACGAACATCCAGAACAATCGCCCGTGACACTTCGTGCCGACCGTGTCGTTGGTCATGACCAGGGAGCCCCTGCCGTGAGCGAAGGCCTCAAGCGCGTCTATGGGATCGACCTCGGGACAACGTACTCCGCGATCGCGTACGTCGACGAGCACGGCAAGCCGGTGGTCGTACCCAACCAGGAGAGCGAGCGGATCACGCCGTCCGTCGTGTTATTCGATGGCGAGAACGTCATCGTCGGCAACACGGCCAAGGAGTCCGCGAAGGTCGAACCACACCGCGTGGTCTCACGGGTCAAGCAGCACATGGGGGACCCTCACTTCGTCTTCGAGCACGAGGGGCAGGTGTACAGCCCCGAGGACATCAGTTCCTTCATCCTGCGAAAGGTCGTCGGCGACGCCGAGGCCGCGCTCGACGACCAGATCACCGACGTCGTCATCACGTGTCCCGCGTACTTCGGGACCGACGAGCGCGAAGCGACGGCCAACGCCGGGCGGCTCGCCGGCCTGAACGTCCGCGCGATCCTCAATGAGCCAACCGCGGCGGCAGTCGCCTATGGGCTCGAGCAGGCGGAAGACCAGACCGTGCTCGTCTACGACCTCGGCGGCGGCACGTTCGACGTCACGATGATCGAGATCAAGGACCGGCTCATCCGGGTCATCTGCACCGGCGGCGACCACCGCCTCGGGGGCGCGCTCTGGGACGAAGCGATCGTCATGCACCTCGCCGAAGACTTCCGCACCCAGACCGGCGAGGAGTCGGACCCGATGGACGATCCCGAGGTCCTGAACGACCTCTTCCTCCAGGCCGAACGGGGCAAGAAAACCCTCACTCAGCGCGAGAAGGCCCCGTTCCGCGTGACGCACGCCGGTAAGCAGGCCCGCGTCGAGCTGGAACGAGGCCAGTTCGAGACGATCACCAAGCACCTCCTCGACCGCACGGTTGAGCTGACCCACGAGATGCTCGCCGATGCCAAGGCCAAAGGCTCGGAGCGTTTTGATAAGATCATCTTGGTCGGCGGTGCGACGCGCATGCCGCAGGTCCGCGACCGGCTCGTCGCCGAGTTCGGCAAGGAGCCCGAGGTCTACGACCCGGACGAGGCCGTGGCCAAGGGGGCCGCGCTCTATGGGCTCAAGGAGTCGCTCCAGGATGAGGTCAAGGAAATCCTCGCCCCCAGCGTCCCCGAGGCCGAAGGGGAGGGGGGGCAGCTCAACCTCGACGCGGTCTCCGAACAGCAGGTCTCTGAGGCGCTCGACCGGCTGGAACAGCAGCTCGGGTTCACGCTCACCGGGCCGGTGCGCGAGCTGGTCAACACCCGGATCGTCAACGTCCTGAGCAAGAGCCTCGGCGTCGTGGCCAAGGACGATGCGAACAAAGAGGTGGTGGTCTACCTCCTCCCGCGCAACAGCGAAGTCCCGCTCGAACAGAGTGCCGACTTCGGCACGGACGTCGCGAACCAGGCGGGGGTCGACATCCGCGTAATGGCCGGCGAGCGCGCCAGCGCGGAGCCGTCCGACTGCAAGGACGTCGGCACGGCCACGCTCAACCTCCCCGAACACCTCCCCGCGCGCAGCCCGGTACGCGTGAAGTTCGCCATCAGCCGCGACGGCCGCCTGCTCGTCACCGCCACCGACCTGACCGGCGGCGGCTCGATCGATGTCGAATTCGAAACCGAAGCCGTGATGAACGCCGAGGAAGTCGCCGAGCGCTCCTCGGCGCTCCGGTTGTTGAACGTGTCCTGACGCCTGCCCTCTCCGCCCAGGGTCGATCACGATGCTTTCGTTTCGAAGCCTAGCCCCTTGTGCCTTGCTGGCGCTCGCGGCGTCGTTCGCTTGCAAGCCCCCGAACGACTCCGGACCGCCGAAGAGCGGAACCGCGGAGACGGTCGTGCGAACGGACTACACGGCCCCCGCCGAGGACCCCAAGGATGTGCTGTCCGACGATCGCCTCGAGGACAAGAAACCCCATTTCGACGCCGAGCTTGTCGACCGCCGGCCGCTCCAAGGTTGGCTCGTGAACTTGAGCGACTCGGTATTGAAGCTGGATGTCCCGCTGGTGAAGCCCGATGTCGAGCCCGGCCTGCTTACGCTGCGGGCGTCGTACGCCGACGCCATTGCCGAAGCCCGGAAGCTGGGACAGCCCCCCCTGTTGCTCTCGGTCAACCTCGTCGACGGCAAAGCGAAGCAGTTCGACGACGGGCTCTACGCCGCACTCGACCAGGCGTATTACCAGGGCGTGGACAAAGTGCTCACCGGGCACGTCGCGCTCGTCCGGCGCCTCTACGACAAGCTAGGGCCCGACAGCCCCGCGGCCCCCTATCTCGCGGCGGGACTGGAGCTGGCCCGTGTCGATGTCGAACCGACCGATACCCCGGGAAAGGAAGAACGGCTGAAGGCGTTCCAGGCGAACGCGGTGTTTGCGAAACCGATTGGGTTTTACACCTGGAACGAAACGCTTTCCGACTGTTTCCGCTTCCTGCGCTATTTCTCGCGCCCCTTTGGCCCGAAGGACGGGCCGGTCGTGGCCGAGCTGGTCAAGGCGCTGCGGTCTGACAAGGCTCTGCTGGCGGACTACGGGCGGGCACTCGCCTTTTACGCGAGGCTCACGAATCCACTGGTCCGCCGCTCGGTGGCCGACGTTGCCGCGACTCCGGACGGTCCGATACCTCCCGCGCCTGTGCTGGCGTTCTTTCCCGGTTCGACCTCGCGCGAAAGCGAACTGTTCTTCAAGCTGTTTCCGAACGGAATCCCACCCGACGTCGACCTGATGAAAGAGTTCGTGCGCCGGATCAAGTCGGGCGAAGTGTCCCTGTCGCCGAAAGCGGGCAGCGGCTGGTACGACTACCAGGTGTCGGCCCTCGAGACCTTGTTGCTCCCGGAGAAAGGGGCCGAGCACGAGCACCTGCTGCTGACGAAGGCGTACAAGAAGAGGATGCTCGAAGCCTTCAAGGCCCTCGTGACAAAACGGCGCGAGACGCACGTCCGGCAGCTCGATTTCCCGGCCCCCACCGCTGCGCCGCCCCCTCCTCCCTCCGTCACCGTAGCGCCCCGCCTGCGCATCGAGCCGAATCCGACCTACTACCTTCGTACGGCGCGGGCGTACGCGTTCCTGGCGACCCTGCTCGACGCGATGGTCGGCGAAGACACGCTCAAATGGCTGCACGGCTTGGCGGATGGCGGGCGGCGGCCGATGGACCTACACGACGAACTCGCCTGGCAACGCGATCTTTTCTACGGGCTCCATTATT
Organism: Isosphaeraceae bacterium; assembly: GCA_031291845.1. Lineage (GTDB taxonomy): Bacteria > Planctomycetota > Planctomycetia > Isosphaerales > Isosphaeraceae > DAIDJG01. Next base: position 22,278 of record JARLIH010000049.1, read on the forward strand.
TGAGCGCCGAGGACTTGGGGCTCAAGCCCGAGACGCGTCCCGACGAACCAGCCGAACGCTCGCGCTGCGAGGAGGTCGCGACCGCCTGGCTTGCGAAGGCCATTGACGACCCCGACCTGAAGGCCGACACGCGCGTGGCGGTTCCGATCTACTACGACGGTCCCCGGGACGTGACGCGGCTCTGGATGACGATCGGGGTACGTCTGACGCGACTCTCCGCAAGCTATGAGCGCCCGCCGCGAATCAAGCCGGAAACAGCGCCGGGGGACTGGATACCCGTCGCGCCGAGCCAACTGCGAGGCGCGGAGTACCTCATACCCGTGGACGAATTCGCCGAGGTGGAAGTCAAGGGGGGCCGCGTCTTCACGCGCGCGGAGCTACGGGCGCTGTGTGATCGGCTGAAAACCAAGCAAGCCATTGTCGAGGCCATCCAGCGCTAACGCTGTTGGGTTCTTCCTTCCCTGTCGTTACGAGGCCTGTCCGCATGGGAATCGTTCTTCAAATCCTGGGCGCGATGTTCCTCGCGCTCATCCTGGCCATCGTCGTCCTGTTCCTGGTCATCCGGGCCAAGGCACGCCGCTTTCTGAAAACGCTCGGCACGATGGTCGAACAGGCCCAGCAGGCCGCGGGAGCCCCCGCGCGCATCGAGCTCGTGCCCATGGCCGTCAACGACTGGGACGACCCCGACACCGTTCAGGAGCAGGCTAGCGCGCTCGCGGCTCTCGGCTTCGAAAAAGCGGGCGACTTCGAGGTCCGCCCTGTCGATGGTCTCCGGGTCGAGGCGTGGATGAAGCCCGCCGAAGCCATTACGGCCGTGATTTACGAACATCCCCAAGCAGGGATCTGGACCGACCTGTACACTCACTATGAAGACGGATCCCGAATCACTTATCTCAATTCCTCGGCCGGCGGCGGCGTGGATCACGCTCCGGGGCACGACGTCGAGCGCTTACCCGGTCTCGACCCGGCCGAGCTCTACCGGAAACTGCTCGCCGAGCGCCCTCAGAAGCCGATGAAGCATTACGCTCTCTCGAACTTCGCCGGGATCTTCGAGAAGGCCTACGCCGACGACATGGACTGGCGCAACGCCCGTGGCGGGCCCACGGAACGGGAGATGCGCGCGGTCGCTGCGCTCTCGGGCGATTCCTATTCCGAGGAGAACCTCGAGGCTGCTCGCGAGTTGTTGGCGGCGCGGGCCGCTGAACAGCTCACGGACTCCCTTCGTGAGAAGTTCCTGGCGCAGTCGGGGATGACCGCTGCTGATTGGGAACGCGTTCGCGACCGGGTCGTCATCATCCACGATCGGTTGACCGGGGATATGCTTGGGGACATCCTGTCGGAGTACGCCGACGAAGATGATCTTGACGGCTTCGACTTTGACTCGGACGCACCGGCGCGTGAGCGCTTCGCCGCATATAATGCGCAACGGCCGTCCGAACGTCGATTTGAGTTGCTCGGTACGGTGGCGGAGCCCATCGAGGCCAACGTCTATCGGGCGCCATCGTGATTTGACTGGGCGGTCATCGCTTGATTTGCGGGGGAGATCGATCGTGGAAAAGACAGCGACGGTGCGGTTCGACGGCGAAATGATTCGCCCCGAGGGGCCCATCGAAATGGAGCCAAACAAGCGCTACACCATCAAGTTCGAGCCGGCGCCTCCCGTTACCCCACCGAGGGAGGAGAGCGCATGAGACGTACTCGACCGGCTGGCCGGAACGATTGAAGCGCCGTCTGATTGGTCGGAGGAGCACGACCATTACATCCAGGGCGGGCCCAAGCGAAACGCGCGGGATGACTCGTGAGACACGAGCGGTTCCTAATCGACACCGTGTTTGTCCAGGCACTTGTGAGCAAGCGCGACCAGTACCACGGCCTCGCGGTCAAGCACTTGCCACGGTTGCGGGAAGCCGGTGAGGCTGTGATCACCGAAGCCGTCCCTGTTGAGCTTGCGGGCGGGATGTGCGCTATCGATCGGAAGGCTGCGTCGGAGTGGATCAACTCCTGCTACCGCACGGCGAACATGCGAGTCGTCGCGACACAAACCGTGCTTGTCAAAAGAGCCTTGCACCTTTACGAGACGCGTCTTGACAAGGAATGGAGTCTGACCGACTGCATCTCATTCGTCGTAATGCAAGACAACGGACTGACAATCGCTCTTACGGCCGACAAGCACTTCGTTCAGGCCGGCTTCCGCGCCCTGCTTCTGGAAGAGGCATGAGTCTATGGCCACCTTTGTCGGCATCGACCTCGGCACGACCAACTCCGTCGTCGCGTACCGTAACGCCTACGGCCGTCCCGAGGTCATCGCCAATCGCGACGGGGCGCACGTGACCCCGTCCGTCATCTACTTCGGTTCCGACCCGCCGGCCGTAGGGCAAGAGGCGAAGGAATGGGCCCGGCTCGGCAACGAGGAGATCGCCAGCTTCTTCAAGCCCCATATGGGTAGCCCCCTCTACCGCCTGCGCTTTCACGGGCGCGACTACGACGCCACCGACCTCTCGGCGCTTGTGCTCAACCGGCTGAAGGAGGACGCCCAGGCGAAGCTCGGCCAGGCCGTCGATCGGGCGGTGATCACGGTTCCCGCCTATTTCGGCGACGCCCAGCGCAAGGCGACGATCGCCGCGGGCGAGGCCGCCGGCCTCCGCGTCTTGCGGATCATCAACGAGCCGACCGCGGCCGCGCTCGCCTACGGTTTGCAGAAGACCGGCGCTAACGAGACGGTCCTGATCTACGACCTCGGCGGCGGCACGTTCGACGTCACCGTCGCCCGCATCACGCCCGAACAGGTCGCCGTCCTCTCCACGGCGGGCGACCACGACCTCGGGGGCAAGAACTGGGACGACCGGATCGCCTCCTACCTCGCCGAGAAGTTCGCGGCCGATACCGGTATCGACCCGCTCGACGATCCACTCGCCCTGAACGAAGTGCTCGTCCGCAGCGAGCAGGCCAAGTGGGCCCTCTCCGAACGCACGGCGACGCGCATCAACCTTCAACTCGGCGAGGAGCGGCGGGGTTACGAGCTGACGCGCGTCGAGTTCGAGAGCATGACGTTTCCCCTGATGGACCGCACTCGGCGCCTGACCGAAGAGGCGCTCGACGAGGCGAAGCTGTCGTGGAAGGACCTGGGTGGCGTGCTGCTCGTGGGGGGCTCGACCCGCATGCCGATGGTGCGCACCTACGTCACCCAGATGGCCGGCGCGCCCCCGCGCTCGGGGGTGAACGTCGACGAGGTCGTCGCCCTCGGGGCCGTGATCCAGGCCGCGATGGAGGAGGGGCTCGAGGCGGGCGACGCCTCGCCCCAATTCCGCCTCGCCGGAGCGCGTCGCGTTCAGGACGTCATGTCCCACAGCCTCGGCGTGGTGGCCGTGAACGGCGAAGGAACGGCTTATATCAACGATATCGTGATCCGCCGCAACCTGGCGATCCCGGCCGAGAACACGAAGTCGTACCTCCACGCCACCCACGGGGGCGCGAACGCCAAACTCGAGGTGTACCTGACCCAGGGCGAGAGCGCCGCGCCGCTCGACTGCTCCGTGCTGGGCAAGTACGTCTTCACGGGCATCCAGGCGACCGACGCGGAGGTCACCGTCGACATCCGGATGTCGTACGACGCGAACGGCGTGGTGCAAGTGCGCGCCACCCAGCGCGACACCGGCCACGCGCTCGCGCTGGCGGTCGAGCCGGTCCCCGACGACCTCTCCTGGCTGGGCCGGCCCCCGCAGACGGTCGAGGAACAAGGGCCCGGGCCATCGCGCGTGTATCTGCTGATGGATGCCTCGGCCAGCATGACCGGCTTCCCGCTCGTCGAGGCCCAGACCGCCGCCCGCGAGTTCCTCGACCGCTGTGACTTCACGCACATGGAGGTGGGGCTGGTCTCGTTTTCAAACCAGGTGATCCTGCAGTGCGAAGCGACCGACAACGTGCGTAGGCTCCAGGCCGCCCTGATGCGGCTGGAGCCCGACGGGAGCACGAACCTGACGGAGGCCCTGGAGCTGGCACGGCAGCGGCTCGCGGCGACCGACCGGACGCGTTACATTGTGATCCTGACCGACGGATATCCCGACGCGCCCGAGAGTGCCGTGGAACAGGCCGCGGCCGCGCGGCAGGGGGGGATCGAGATCGTCGCGATCGGCATGGGGGAAGCTGACCGTGACTATCTGCGGAGGCTGGCGAGCACCGAGTCGGGCTCAATCTTCGCCCACGCCGGCGAGCTCGTACGGACGTTCGGCCATATCGCCCGCGTGATTACCGAAGGGGGCCGCGGTCTGCGGACGCTGTCATGAGCGCGGTCACGACTCAGCCCGAGGTGCGCCCGGCGCGCGGAGCGGGACTTCGTCACGCCTACGACCTCGCGCTCGCCGGCGCGACCGGGGCCGTGTTCGGCCTTTACCTGTACACCGAGCTCGTCCAGTCGGATAGCGTCTGGGTGCGCGACGCCTGGGCCGGCGCGGTGATCGGCGGGGTCATCGGGTTCTTCCTGAACGCCGCCGGTCCGCTCCGCGACGGCGCCTGGCTGAAGCTGGCGCGCGTGTCGAGCTGGGGAGCGGCCGCCGGCGCGCTCGGCGGCGCGGCCGGACTGATCCTCGGCGAGGTCGTGATCGGCTGGTTGCAGGGGGGGACCCTCGGCCGCGCGGCGTCCTGGGCCGTGCTCGGACTGGGCATCGGCGCGAGCCAGGGGATCGCGTACCGATCGAAACAACGGCTGGTCTACGGCCTGCTCGGCGGCGGCCTCGGTGGGCTGGTGGGCGGCTACCTCTTCGAATCCCTTCGGCAACGGATGGGCGAGCGCTACACACTCAGCCAGGGGCTCGGAATCGTGATCCTCGGGGCCGGGCTCGGTCTCTTCCTCGCGCTCGTGGAAGAGGTCCTGAAGCGCGCCTGGGTGCAGGTCGTGCGGGGCCGCCAGGAGGGGCGCACCTACTTGTTATCGCGGGCGCACTGTTCCATGGGTCTGGATGAGAGGGCCGAAGTGGGTCTCTTCGGCGACCCCCAGGTCGCCCGCCGGCACGCCGAGATCGAGGCCACGAGGGAGGGGTACGTTCTGCGCAACTTCGCCCCGGCCGGCCGGACGCGCGTGAATGGGACGATCGTCAGCGAAACACAACGTTTGAATGACGGCGACCGCATCGAGCTCGGACAGACCGTGCTCGTGTTCCGGCAACGCTAGACCGATTGTCGGCCGGCAATGGCCGGCCCTACATCGATATCCTTATGCCTCCAATGTCCGCTACCCCTTGGTCTCTCGAAATCGTTCGCGGCCGCGACGTGGGCCGCAAATACGCGCTGCGCCCCGGTGAGAACGTCCTGGGCAATGCCCTGAACGGCGATTCGGGCATCGATCTCGCCGACCAGGAGGGCACCTCCCCGCGCCGGATGGCGGCGAAACAGGCCCGGGTCACCTGCTCGGAACGGGGCCTGACGCTCGACGACCTGGAGAGCCCCGGCGGCACGTTCGTCAACCGCCAGCGTCTCCTCCCCGGCCAGGCCCGTGGGCTCCAGAGGGACGACGTGATCCAACTGGGAAGCGTGCAGTTGAAGGTCGTGAGTCAGTCCACGGTCGCTTCGACTCCAACCCCCGCAGTGAAGCCGGCGGCCCCCCCGCCCCAAACGATCAAGACCGGCCCGCTGCCGACCCCCTTCCTGCTGGCTTCCGGGCACGCCTGCCGCTCGTGGGACGATTTTCTGACGGTGGCCGCCCAGCGCTGGCCGGCGCTCCGGGAGGAGCTGACCTCGGGCCGCCTCGGCGCGTTCCTCGCGTCGGTCCAACGGTCCGACTTGATCCCATCGCCGATGGCTCCGGGCTCGTCCGATGAGCGGCTCGACGACTGGCTCGGCAAGCTGCCGACCACCCGGCCGAGCCAGCCCGAGCTGGAGGTCCATCCGGCCACGCTGATCGTCCGTGCCGCGCCGGGCGGAGGCGTGACCCGGAGAGGCATCCAGGTGACGAACGTCGGCTACCGGCTCCTCCGTTCGATCCTCCGCGCTGAGCCCGCGTCGGCGTCCTGGATCGTCGTGCCCCCGGACGTCGCGCGGGGGCCGGTGGTGACGATCGATCGCTCCGAGGTCCCGATCGAGCTCCACATCCCCGAGAACTGGGGCCAGACGCTCGTTGGCGGACTCGTCATCGAGAGTAACGGCGGGACGAAACGCATCGAGATACGCCTCGAGCGCCCGCCCGCGCTGGAAGCGATTCCCGACGCCGCCGAGGTCACGTCCGAGCGCTCCACGCTGGGCGAACGGTTCGAACGATTGTCGTACGGCCAACGGCTTCTTCTGCTGGCGGCGGGAGCGTTCGCCGAGCGCTCGATCGTGATCCTCGGTGGCCTGCTGTTCGAGCATTCGGCGATCTCGGTTTCGTTAGGGGGCGCCGTGGCGCTGAACGCTTTGATCGGTGCGGGCGTCGCGGCCGTCTTGGCCCGACGGGCGGGGGACCTGCGCGACCTCCCGACGGCCGCGTTCGCGGGCGGAATGGGCGGCGTGTTACTGGGCGCGATGTTCGTCGCGGCTTGTCGGGTCGCCGAGCCGGTCGCGTTCTTGCGACCGTCGGTGGCGACCGGCCTGAGCTTGCTCTTCTGGCCGGGACTCGGGGCCCTCGCGGCGACCCTTTCCCTGCGGCTCGTCCCCCCACACAAGACCGAACGGGAGGCACGACCATGACTCTGATCCATCGAGCGCTCGTCCCGGTCGCGCTCCTGGTCGCAGCCCTCCTCCACCCGGCCCAGGCCGACGACGGCCCCTCGGACGACGAGATCGCCCGCGCCATCGCCCGGGGGGTGCAGCATCTCAAGGGAACGCAGGAGCCTGCGGGCGGCTGGACCTATTCCTACTCGCAGGACCACCGGCTCGGCATCACCGCGCTCGCGGGTTTGGCCTTGCTGGAGAACGGCGTCGAGCGTGCTGACCCGGTCATCGCACGCGCTACGGAAACGATCGTCACGCTCGCAGCGCGCTCGAACCAGACGTATGACCTCGCGCTCGCGACCCTCTTCCTCGCGCGTGTCCAACAAGAAAGCCAAGGTTCCCATGACGCCTTGATCCGCCGGCTGGCAACGCGGCTGGCCGACGGCCAGCGCGACGGCATGTGGGGCTACTTCGTCCCCTTGGCCAGTGACGAGGAAACCCAAGGCCGTCGCCGCGGCGGCGCGCGGCCTTCGGCGCTTGGTCCTGCCGACAACTCCAATACTCAGTTCGCCCTCCTGGGTGTTTGGGCTGCGAGCCGCCACGGGTTCGACGCGAACGAAGCGCTTGCGGCGATCGACCACCACTTTCGCAGCTCTCGGATCTCGGACGGGCACTGGGGATATCGGCCAGGGATGCCGGGTGGCGACTCGATGACCTGCGCGGGCTTGATGGGACTGGCGATCACGTCCGCGCGCCCCGAGCTGGCTGAGCGGCAGACTGCCCGCGCCCGGGGAGCGGCCCTGGCGGCCGACCCCGCCTTTGCCGAGGCCTTGCATGCCGTCGCCAGCGACGCGCACCGGATCGGGCCCGGCTCCGACATCTATTATCTCTGGTCGCTCGAACGCGTCTGCGTCGCGCTCGGATTGCGTCGGCTCGAAGACTTCGACTGGTACGCGGCCGGCGCCCAGGAGCTGCTGCGCCGACAGCGTCCGGACGGGAGCTGGCCCGACCACCAGTGGGGCAGCCTGCCCAATACGTGCCTCGCCCTCTTGTTCCTTCGGAAGGCGAACCTCGCGTTCGAGATCGACCGTGTGCTGAAGCTCCCCGACGCGGGAAAGCCCCACCACGCCGAGGTCGCCGCGCCCGCCGCCCCGGAGGAACCGCCGGGTGAGGTCGGCGGCGACGCCCGCGTCATCGTCACGGGCGCGAGCGACGCCAGGTTCCCCGAGATCCAGGTCGAGTTCGAGGTCAAGCGTCCGGACGAATCGTACCTTCTTGACGCCCGGCGCGACGATTTTCACGTGACCGAGTCGGGCGTGGAAATGCCCATTCTCAGCGTGCAGGCTCCCGTCTCCTCCGAGGCCCGGCCGATCACGGTCGTGCTCGTCGTCGACCGCAGCCGGAGCATGGAGGAAGAGGACCGCATCGGCGCGCTGAAAAAGGCCGTGGGCTCGTTCGTCAAGGGCCTGCCCGCGGGCTCCCGGGTCGCCGTGGTGGCCTTCGGCTCCGACGTGAAGGTCATCTGTCCCTTCACGGGTGACTTCGCGCAAGTCGTGGACGCCGCGAACGGTTTGAGCCCCGCGGGCGCGACCCGCTACTACGACGCGGTGGCCGAAGCGCTCGCACTCCTCGAGCGCGAGTCCGGCCGCCGCGCGGTGCTGGCGCTGACCGACGGCGAGGACACATTCAGCCAGTCGGCCACGCTCGACTCGGCCGTGAAGACCGCGGTCCGCCTCGGCCTGCCGATCCACACCTTGGGCCTCGGCTCGGAAGACGAGATCGAGAGCGACTCCCTCAAGAAGCTGGCCGCCTCCACGCGCGGCCAGTACTACCCCGCCCGCGAAGCCGACCAATTGCGCACGATCTACGAAGCGCTCGCCCAACGGCTCCGGTCGAGCTACAGCCTCGTGTATCGGACCGACCGCAAGCTCCCCGACGGCACGCTCCGTCCCATCCGCGTCTCCTATCGGACTAGCCGTCAGGAGGGTGAGACGGCCGTGTTCGTGCATGGCATGGTCGTTCCGGCCGCCGGCTGGCCCGCGCTGTTCCTGGGTCTGCTCGCCGTGCTGGCCACCTTGGCCGCCGTGCCCGGTTTCCTCGGCCGCCGCGCGCCGCGCGACAGGGCGTGAGAGGGCCACGCGCACAAGTCCCATTTCCGCACCGGCCCTTTTGCACCTGTTGGATTCCCGGCTTCAGCCGGCAGCAAAACCGAAAAAGGAAACTTCGCCAACAACCCGTGCCCGGCCGCCGATCGCTCCGGTCAAGGATTTCTCGGGAATTCTTTGTGGTTCGGTATGAATCATAACTCCTTATCTGGCCTCTAATTACCGATTATCTTGTAATTCTTGTAATGCTTGCAGCACTGTCGCCATTTCCTCCCTCCGATCCGTTCCGTCATCCCACCGATGGGCCGTCAATCCTCAAGGCCCGCCCGGCGTGGCGGCGTTCCTTCGGCTACGGATCTGTGGGGCCGGCCATTGCCGGCCGAGGGTCGGCCACAGATTGCAGGGACGTGCCACCCGCGCCCTCTACCCTTATAATGCTGCAGCAAGTGGGTAAACAACCCACCCCGGGCCCGTCCCATCAGGTTGGTCCGGCTAGAGATACAAAAAGCCAGAGGTGGGTTGTTTGGCAGTGCCCGACACCCGTCGATCGGGTGCCAGGCCCTGGCCGTCAACACTCAGCCAGCCGTTGCCGCCGGCGTTCTTCTCTCGTTTCGACGCGAGGTCTGAAGCGGAGGCCGGACGAGGGTTGTTAACTCTTCTTCTTCGTTCCCACCTGCGAGAGCGCGAGATCGAAGACGGAATCGGTGAACACGACGACCGGTCCCGTGTGGCTGGTCACGACGCCCGGAACCACGCTGCTGGTGATCTGGAACAGGGTGTTCGCCGTGGCGGTCGCCGTGCCGGGCGCATCATCGTTGAGGGTGACCTGGGCCTTGAAGTTTCCGGCTCGGGAATAGGCGTGGCTGCCGGAGACGGCGAACGTACCGTTGCCGCCGCTCACGGTCCCTGGGGTGATGGCTCCATCGCCCCAATTGATCATGGCGTTGAAGTCGGTCGCCGTGTTGCCGGTATAGGTGTCGCCGAAGGTGGCCACGGTGCCGCTCCTCACGGTACCCACCGTTCCGGCGATGGTCAGGCCGTGCGGGGTGAGGACCTCCGCCTCCTGGACGTTCACCGTGCCGTTGACCGCGACCACCGGGATCCCCTTTACATCGGGCTGGATGGTCGGCTGTTCCACGCCTGGCTCTGGACGCCCCGATGTCGATCTTTGGGCCGCCGTCGCTGCATCGGCCCACCGTCGCTCACCCATGCTCGCCACCGCCGGCCCCCGACGGACCAGATTGGGCCTTCGGGCGGGCAGGCGATTCCCATCGATGGATTCATGTCTCCTGTGCCGTTCCCTGTGCCCCCGGCCTTTCCGGTGGACCTTCAATCCGCTCGCCAGTTCGTCCTGCGACCGGTTGCGTCGACGATGGGTGTCTCCCGCCACACGATGGGGGGTTGAGGCCGGATCGGCTCGCGCCTGGCCAGGTGGGACTCCTCGTCGAGCACCTGGTCGGCGAACCGCTCTATGAAGACCGCGTCATCGGCGTCGGGGCACCCCGTCCCATCACGGTCTGGCCGGAGATCGAAGCGGCCGTCGTCGGTCTCCAGGCGGAGGTGAAGCCGTCGATAATCGGATCGTGGCTGGCCCAGGCGTCCCGCTTTGCCGCAGACGCGCAGCGGCCCCACACCGTAGTTGTGATCGGGCCAGGAGAGGGGCATGGTCGGCCAGGCGCTCGCCACGGCAAGCCCGCGTCGCATTGGGCCCATCGGGATCCTCAATCCGATGTGGCCCCGCTCGCGACCGCCCCCGATCGCCCGGCCGTCGACCTCGATCTCCCCGACCGGTCCGGGGCGAGCCCAGTCCGGTACGACCAGCGGCCCGGTGATCATCCTGTAGCCGCCGCCGAGGTCGACCGCGGTCGCCCATTCGCGCTCGATGCGGCCGAATGTCTTCAGCGGCGAAAACCCGCTCGGCCGCGCCGGGTCGTACGCCCGACCCTCGACAAGCAGGCGCACACTCTGTGTCCCTGCGGGATCCCTCTCGTCGTGGAAGATGGCCGCTAGGTTGATGCGGTCCCCGGGGCCGACCTGTTCCTTGTCCAGCAGGATTGCCGCCACGGCGATCCCTCCCGCCTCCGATTGTGGCGGCGCGTCCAGCAGCTGGACCCGACGGAAATTCAGGTCGCCGCGCAGCTCGGCGGCGATGTAGCCGCCGGGCATGCGGTAACCCAGGGGGAACTCCAGGTCGACCTGATGGACCAGCGACTCGAACCGGTCGAGGGTCTCCGGCCGGCCCAGGTCTTCGCCCCGTAGGTACCACAGGAATCGATGGACGGGCGCGTAATCAAGCAGCAACTCCTTGCGCATCGCCGGACACCCCGCGGCGGTGACGGTGATCTCGGCGTCGAGCGGCATCCTCACCCGGAACTGGCCGCGAGCCTTGAAGCGCGCGAGCACCGCACCATCGCGGCGGACCTCGACGTCGCCCTCGCGCTCGGCCCCGGTCCGGAAATCGTACACTCGGCTGCGCACGGTGGTGATCAGCGGCTCCCGCTTGGGCGTAACCGGCCGGCCGGCGAAGTAGATCGGGCTGGCCAGCGCGATTTGCCAGCGGCTGTCCGTACCGTAGGCCCGCGCCGCATACCAGCAGGGCTCGGTCTCATCGACCGACCAGCGGAGCGTGGCGTCGGGTGAATTCGGCTCCCAGCTCTTGACGACCGCTCCGTTGCGGATGAGTTCGACCCTCGCGATGCCCACGGGCGTCCCGCGTGCGGCATCCTTCGTCGCCAGAGACCAGTTGTGGTGGGTCTGGTACGCGCGAATCTCGACGTCATGAGCCCGTCCGTCCGGGGGCAGGGTCGAGCCGCTGATCATCCCGTCGATGCGGAACAGCAGGAGCGGGCCGGTGGTGGCCATGGTGCGGCCCTCGCGGACGGCCGTCGCCAGCGCGGCATGATCCACCGGCGCGCCCGGCCCGATGTGCAAGTACGTCGTCCAGAAACCGGGCGCCTTGCGACTCAGCACCGGCCGGTCGAAGCACGCGTCGCTGTCGGCCAGGGCCGGCACGAAGAGGCCGCGGTTCAACAGGTTGAACCAGAGGCGGTGGGCTACGTCGTACGCCGGATCGTCGCTGAGGACGCTGATCCCGTCGAAGGACGGCCCGAGGAACGCGTCGAAGACCAGCTCGCGAGCCAGGTTGTTCCCCGGGAAGTCGAGCCATTCGCCCGCGGCCTTCTTCTCGGGGTAGTAGCGCACCGGATGGACATTGAAGAGGACACCTCCCTGGTCATGGACCGCGCGGGCGGCACGATAATACGGCGGGTCGTCGGGCACGACGAAGGGATCAGCAACGCCAATAAGGGCATGATGACCCAGCAAGCTCTTGGGTCGCTCCCCCCCGACGAGGAGGCGGAAGCCCTCCGTCGAGACCTTCCGGCATTCCGCCTCGTAGCCCGCGAGGTCGAGTCGACCGGCGCCGGTATACTCCTGATTGACGTACGCCCAGTCGAGACCACCGGCGCGGCAGGCCGTCGCGACATCCTCGTAGCCGGTCGGGCGCTGGTTTTCGCCGTGAATCATGTGGACGTGCGCGTCGCCGCCGACCCAGCCGAGCGCCCTCATGTCCAGGCCGCGCCTCAGCTTCAATTCGGCCGTAATCGTCCCGCCGGATGGGACGTCGAGCTCGGTCGAATCCGTGTCGTACGTGGCGCCGTGCGCGGCGATGATCGACGTCCGGCCCGCGGGTAGGTCGAACGAGCCCTCGCCACCGATGAAGACGCCGTGGGCCTCGATCCCCGCGCGGTTCTCGCCCCCGAGGCCGATCCGGTCGCCGGGATATTGCCCGTTGCCGGACCGAAGCACCAATCGGGCAGGGATGATCCGCCCCGTCCCGGCATCGCGCACCTGGACGATCAGCCGGCCGGTGCCGGCCGACGCCGGGCCCGCCGCGTGCAGGGCCAGCGAGGTGAGGATGGCGATCCAACGCGTGGGCCGAGGGCAAAAGATCGATTCACAAGGCTTCATGTAAAACTCTCTAAGATTTCCTTCATGGATGACCCGACTCCCGGAGTCCGGGCCGGAGGAATAAGGCATGGATGGCGCCCTGGTAATCGAGCCATAGGCCGGTCTCGTCCTCGATCCGCCGTCGGATCTCGTCGGAGGAGCCGGTCGCCGGCGGTGGGGGTGCCCGCCATCGCCGCACCTCTCCGCCGCCGGTTCCGGTGGCCGCGCGCTGCCCGTCGGCGTGGAAGGCGGCGCTGAGGACCGCGTCGCGGTGGTGTAGCGGCGGGCCGAGCGGTTGGCCGGACACGGCGTCGAGGAAACAAGCCGTCCCATCGCGTCCGGCCGTCAGGATCACCTGGCCGTCGAGGCTGAACGTCAAGGCCGTGACCTCACTGGACCGGCCTCGCGCCTCGAATAGGAGCTTCCCATTGGACAGGTCCCACATTCCGACCGAGCCGTCCTGGCACCCGGCCACGACCCGCTCGCCGCGCGGGGGGTAGGCGATGGCGGTGACCGGATAGGCGTGCTGCGGGCGAAGACCGGGGTTGATCTCCTCGTCCGACTCGACGTCCCACAGCCGCGCTGTCCCATCGCGACAGCCCGCCACGATCGTTCGGCCATCGGCCCGGAAGACGGCCCGTTGCAACGAGGCGTCCAGGGCCTGGAGCATGGGCCGAGGATCCCGCAGAGTCGCGACGTCCCAGAGGCGCGTGCAGCCGGGCTGATCGGTCCAGGTCAGGAGCGATCGCGAGTCGGGACTGAACGCAGCGCCCAGGATCGGGCCGGGCTGCTCGGGCGTCGCGCGGAGGAGCTCACGGGTGGTCGCGTCGCGGAGCTCAACCCGCGCGCCGCCGGCGCCGGTCCGATGCTCCGTCGCAAGGAGGTGGCCGTCGGGGCTCGGGATGACCAGCTCGGCCGGGGATCGGCCCTTTCCGCTCCGCGAAAGCAACTCCTCATGGTCGAAATCCCATGTCTGCACCTCGCCGCCGGCGACGACGAGGAGCCGCGAGCCGTCGCGAAACGACAGGCCCTCGACAGGGCGGTCCAGCGGAAGCGGACGGCCGATCGCGAGCGGTCGAGGCGAGGTCCAGAGCTGTATCCTGCCGTCGTGCTGCCCGGTTGCCACGACCTGGCCCCCGGGATGAAAGGCGACCCGCGTGGCGGCCCGGCCCGGCATCAGGGTTTGCGCGGGGCGGCCGAGCATGTTGAGGTCCCACAGGCGGACGACCCCGCCCGCCGTGGCGGCGGCGAAGATCTCCCCGGCCGGCGCGAAGTCGAGGCCGGTCACCGCGGCCCCTTGCGACGGCAGCTCGGAGACGCGGGCCCCCTCCGCGTCCCAGACGTGAAGCCGGCCGTCCCGCGTCCCCGTGATGATGGCTCGTCCGTCGCGCCCGAAGGCGATGGCCGTGATCGCTGAGTCGTGCCGCATCGGCGGGTCGATGCGCCGTCCGGTGGCAAGGTCCCAGCGCAGGGCTATCCCGTCTTCGCCACCGCTAATCAACGTTCGGCCGTCGAGGCTCGGGGCCAGGGTACGGTTGCCGGTGCCGGTCCCGTGCTGTAGCGTACCCCTGATTAGTTCGCCAGTCGCCATGTCCCATCGTCGGATCGACCCGTCGTCGCAGCAGGTGATCAACAGTCGGCCGTCGGGGGTAGGAACCATCGCGACGACCGAGCGCCCGGGCGGATGCACGAGCGCGGAGCCGACCGGCCGCCGGGCGGCGGGGTCCCAGATCGTGACGCGCCCGTCGTCGGCCGCCGTCGCGAGTAAGCCTTCGCCCTGGCGCACGAACGCGATGCAACGGGTGGGGCGAGCGGTCGGGAGCCGCTCGGCGGCCAACGGCCGGCCGGCCTCCGCCGCGTCGCGGATGAGGACCGCGTGGTCGCCGGCGATCGCCGCCAGTGTCCGGCCGTCGGGGCTGAAGGCCAGCCCGGCTATCGGCTCCCGCAGTCCCACTTCCGCCCGAGACCGGCAGAACTGATCCTCCCATGCGGCGATATTGATCCGGATGGGGCGGTCGAGCCCCTCGGCCTGCGCCGACGTGGCGAGTTGCAGGCTCCGGCCGAGCCACAGCAGGCCGTGCTTCACGTCCCCGTCATTGCAGAGGGTTAGGCCCTGCCTCAGGGCGAGCTGGGCCTGCTGCTCGACCGAGAGCCGCCGCGCCTGCTGAGCGCGCAGGTTGGCCGCGGCCTCGGCGGCCGCCTTGGTCTCCGCGCGCTGCCATTGCCACACGACGAGCGTGAATCCCAGAAGGGCGGTCGCGGTGATCGCGGAGACCAGCATGGCCTCGGTGGGTCGACGCCGGGCTCGCTTCCACGCCTGCTCGAGCAAGGTCGCCGGCCGGGCGAGGATCGGCCGGCGGGTCAGGAACCGATCGAGGTCCTCGGCCAGGGCCGCCGCCGTGGCGTATCGGCGCCGCGGCTCCTTTTGCAGGCATTTCAAGCAGATCGTCTGGAGGTCGTGCGGCACGGAAGGCTGTAGCCGACGTGGCGGGACCGGTTCCTGCGAGCGCACCTGCTCGAGGGTTTCGAGCATCGAGGCCGACTGGAACGGCGGCCGGCCGGTGAGCATCGCGTAGAGCATCGTGCCCAGCGCGTAGACATCGGCCGCGGGTCCGGCCTCCCGGGATTGGCCGTGGGCCTGTTCCGGGGCCATGTATTCGGGCGTCCCGACGAGCAGTCCGCCTAAGGTCTCGTGGCTCGAGCCTGCCAGCACCTTGGCCACCCCGAAGTCGCAGAGCTTGAGCTGGCCCTCGGCGGTCACAAGCACATTGGATGGCTTGAGGTCGCGATGCACGATCCCCTGCCGGTGGGCGTAATGGACCGCCCGGGCCAACGTCAGGAGCCATTCCGCGGCCCGGTCGGGAGGCTGGGGCTTGCCGCCGAGCCGCGTGTTGAGGTTCCCGCCGTCGGCGTACTCGAGCGTGAAGTACGGGACCGGCGGCCCGCCGGCCGCGCCGTCCCATTCGCCGAAATCGAAGATCTGGACGATATTGGCGTGCTGGAGCCGGGCAACGGCCTCGGCCTCGGCGAGGAAACGGGCGCGGTAGCCGTCGCTGGCTAACTCGCCACCCGGCAGCATCTTCAGGGCGACGACGCGCCGCAGCCGCGCGTGGTAGGCCTTGTACACGACGCCCATGGCACCGCGGCCCAGCTCGCCGAGGATCTCGTACTCGCCGACTCGCGTCGTCGTCGGCATCGCGACATCGCGCGCGCTGGGCGAAACGGGTAGCCCGGAGAAGCTCCTCAGCGAGTCGAGGATCGGATCCGACGTGTGGTCCAGGGCCTTCACGGCCGCCTCGCAACGGGGGCACCATTCCAGGTGATCGGCGACCCGATCCAGCATCGCGACAGAGAGCACACCCATGTCGAAGGCTGCGAGATCCGCATGCGACGGGCATTCCTGATCGGGCATCGGTCGGGCGTCCAAGGGGTGTTCCGCGCCGCGGGCTGTTGATTATACTGCGCGGGACGTGAAAGGGTTTTCCCGCTCGGCCGGGCGACGGGCCGCTCCGGCCCCGATTGCAGGAGGAAAGCATGGCGGAGCCCCGACCCGATCTGGGGGCCACTTCGCTCACGCTGCTCGACCGGGCCCGGGCCAACGAGGCGGACGCCTGGACTCGCCTGGTGGCACTTTACACGCCGCTGGTGAGACACTGGTGCATCGCGGGCGGGCTCCAGTCGACGGACGTCGACGACGTGGTCCAGGAGGTCTGTCGCGCGGCCCTCGCCGGCCTGCCCACCTTCCGCCGCGATCGCGCAGGCGATACGTTCCGCGGCTGGCTCCGCGCCCTCACCCGCACAGCCCTGGCGCTCCACTTCCGTCGACGGGGCCGGGTCCCCGTGGCCAGTGGCGGCAATGCGGCGTTCGCCCTACTCCAGGAGGTCGCCGAGCCGGTGCCCGAACTGCCGGAGGATGATCCCTCCGACGAAATCCGGGGCCTGCACCGTCGGGCCGTCGAGTTGGTCCGCGGCGAGTTCGAGGATCGGACCTGGCAGATGTTCTGGCTCACCGCCGCCGAGGATCAAGAACCGGCCGACGTCGCCGCCCGGTTCGGGGTGACGCCCGCCGCCGTCCGTAAGGCCAAGTCCCGCGTCCTGCGCCGGCTCCGTGAAGAGATCGGCGACCTGCTCGACTGACGGTACGCCGAGTCGACCGCCAATTCTCTGTCACACCTCGCGCAGTCGTGATGAAGACGACCGACGCCATCGTTGCGGCCCGGCGACCGCCGGGTCGGCATGGGTATCCACACAACGTTTCTTTAGGCGAAATGGGAATGCCGTCTTGGCCGCTCTGCGGCCGCGTTTCCCCGGCTTGAAGCGACGCGGAGCGTCGGCGACTGCATTCCCACGGGGAGCGTCGGAACGAGGGAGACTTGCTTCGTTTGGCGGCAAAAAACCGCTGAGTCGATACCAATTCCGGGTCAGCCGCCTTCATGATAACTTCGCGGATCGCCAGTGCCGCCGTCAGGCCGCGACAGCGCGGGACCGCCAGATCCGGCTACGCAGCTCTGTGTCGAAAAATCCCTATATGATTCTCTTCATCGAAATTACAACGACTTTTGATAGAAGCTTTCCCAATTCTTCATAATTGCGCTGATAGAATGGTTAGTGAATCTCCGGCACGACGCCGGCCCCGCCCCAATTTCGAGTGGTGCGTCCACTCATCGACATTCGGGACACTCTCCGCCCCCGTGCCTCAGGAGACGCAACCTTGCGATCTGCGCAGCACATTCGCGCCTCGCTGCTCGCCGCCGGCCTGATGGCAGCGTCGATGACGGGCTGCGAGCAACGCGCCGACATTCCTCTGGCCGAGGCACCGCGCGTGGCCCAGCCCGATCCGGTTCCGGTCGAGAAGCTCCCGTTGAAGGATCGGCCCAGGGTGGACGCATCGGCCCGGGCGGCCCTTCGGTTCGATCCGGTCAAGCAGCACGGGGGGCCGCCCCGCTAGGCTGCCCTCCATCGTCCAGGCGTCTGGCGATTCTTATGAGGCCGGAAGCCCGCCCCCGGACTCACCTGCGAGTGGATCGCCGGTTCACGCGAGGCCTTCGGACTCTCCGACTGCCCGGAAGACTGCCTACGAGGAACCGAGGATATGACGCATTCAACGACTCGCGTTCGGATTGGACCGTGGCGACCGGGCTTCACGCTGATTGAACTGCTCGTCGTCATCGCGATCATCGCCGTCCTGATCGCCCTGCTGCTTCCCGCCGTGCAGTCGGCGCGCGAGGCCGCCCGGCGGATCCAGTGCACCAACAACCTGAAGCAACTGGGGCTCGCGCTGCAGAGCTACCACTCCGCGTTCGGCGCGTTCCCGAACGCCTACGGGGCGCGGGGCCTGGGCCAGACGACCACATTTGGGGCGTGGGGCGCCTGGAGCCCCCAGGCCTTGCTCCTTGGGCATCTGGAGCTGATCCAGGTCTACAACGCCTGCAACTTCTCGCTGGTCAACCACGACAACAGCGCCGGCGCCCTTGCCAACCAGACCGTGGTGGAAGTCCGGATCGCCAATTTCCTTTGCCCGTCCTCGACCCTCCCCTCGGGCACCGACCTGGAGGGCTACGCCAGGGCCATCGGCAACAACTACTTCGCGTCGACCGGGCCGAGCCTCGACTACGCTTCCTACGCCGTGGCCGTGCCGACCGGCCTGTTCTTCGTAGACGACCAGAGCGGGGGCGGCGGGTTCCCGGTCGGGATCCAGAGCATCGTCGACGGCACGTCGAACACGATCGCATTTGGCGAGTGGAGGATGGGCGACTTTAACGACCTCCAGCTTTCGGCTCCCCAGGACGTGATCAACTTCATCGCGTGGCCCGGGCCGCGGTCGACGATGAACATGCCGCTCGGGGCCAGCTATTTCCAGTCCTGGATCCGGACCTGCGCGGGCGCCGCCCCGGGATCGACTCAGACGTCGCAGCCTTACTTCAGCAACGCGAGTTGGTTGGGCTCGGACTGGTCCCAAGGCATGTACGGGTATGGCCTAGGAAATACCCTGCTGCCGCCGAACCCTCCTTACCCGAATTGCCGGACGTGCGTGTGGGCCGGCGACTTCGACTGTGCCGGCATGTACGGTATGAGCAGCTACCATGCCGGGGGCAGTAATGTCGCCATGGCCGATGGCTCGGTCCGCTTCCTGAAGTCGGGCACGTTCCAACAAGTCGTCTGGGCCCTTGGCACGAGGAACGGCGGCGAGGTCGTCTCGGCCGAGTCCTACTGAATGCCGCGCTTCGGAATCGCCCGGGAGCGGGTCATCCGGAATCTCGGGCGGCTCGGTCCGGCGGTACCGACCGGAGATGGATCGTCGTTTCGAGGCTATCGCCGAGAGGTCGACGCCCGCGACCGAGGGCGATCGCGACCTACGTGCCATGCCGCTGATTGCGCGTGTCGCTCGGCTCGACCCGGAGCAATTTCGGATCGATCGACTTCGGTGAAGTCGCACTGAAGCGCGCGTGCCTTCCCTCCGCCGCTCCGGACGGCCCGTCTGGCTCCGTCGGCCGGCCCCACGGCTTCCACCTTGTACGGCATAGACGCTCCATTCGGCGCTTCGGAGGTCGCCACGAAGCCGGCGACCTATCGTGTGCCGCGCGGGGGCGGTGGCCCGACGCGCCGGCCATCGATCGCACGGATCTGCGCCGCGGTGCGCGCGGAGAGATTGTGGAGCATGAGGCCGGCGGCCGCGGGGCCGCTGAAGACGGCGATCCGATCAAGCGTTTCCACACGGTACGCACCCGGATTCTGCACGAAATGTACTCGGATTACACCCGGTATCCACTCATAAGATTGCGCAATAAAGAATGAGCGTCTCGTTCCTTCCGTCCCGTTTCTTTCCCCCCGTGGCCAACGCCGATTTCCTGTCACGCACCGCGCAGTAACTGGGATGACGACCCGCGGGACAGGGGCGGCCCGTCGCCGGCTTCGAGCCGGGTACAGCCGCCCCCACCGCGCGGACATGCCCATTGTTTGACTGGGCATGGGTCCCTGGAATTTGGGGCTCACTGTGAGTGGTCACCCCGAGAACTGATGTTCGAGGTCCATGACATGCCACGACTCGTTCGCCTTTCCCTGTTGACTCTGTGCTCGATGACGCTGCTTTCGCTTGGCCTCGCGGGGTGCGACGGCCGGCCCGCGGACGGAACCCAAATTGAGATCAACGAAGTCGAGCGCAAGCAGGCCATCGACAAAATGCGGGCTGTTATGGAAAGCCGCAAGACGGCCAAGGCTGGCTTGAAGTCACCGGGATCGAAATCGCACTGAATCATGCGTCGATGATGCGGTTGTTATGACAACAGACTTCGGGACATCGAACAGCAAGGAATTTATCATGCGTCAGCGATCGCAACGCGGCTTCACACTGATCGAATTGCTCGTCGTCATCGCGATCATCGCCGTCCTGATCGCGCTGCTGCTTCCCGCCGTGCAGGCGGCGCGGGAGGCCGCGCGGCGGATCCAGTGCACCAACAACCTCAAGCAGATCAGCCTGGCTCTGCACAACTACCATGAGGCAGTGAACTCGTTCCCCCTTGGCGGCGCGCTGGCGTATGCTGATCCTCCGGGGTCCGGGTCAAATTACTCATGGATCCCCGGGTTCAAGCAGGGGGAAACCTACTGGGGGACATTCAGCGCCCATGCTTTCATGCTGCCCTATTTGGAGCAGGGAGCGCTCTACAACGCGTGCAATTTCAACTGGTGTTCCACTTACGACGTCGGGTATAGCATTAACTCCACGGCAACGCTCACGGTGGTTCAGTCTCTCCTCTGTCCGTCGGACGGTCTGGCTGGCAGGACGGGCATCAACAGTTACCTCGGATCCATGGGGCCGACGACGGACACGATGGGCTGGCTCTCCCCCGGATTTCCGTCCAGCAATATGCCGGGAGTCTTCTCTTATGGTTCGTCGTCCAACATCGCCGCCGTGACCGATGGGACGTCGAACACGATCGCCTTCTCCGAGAGCCTCGTCTATCCCGATGGGGGCAGCGCAAGTCTGAGCACGCCGTACCGTGGCTCCCCAACGCCGTCCGCGGCCAACCCGCAAGCCTTGGCCGTCAACGTGATGACCTTGCCCAACTTCATGGCGCTGATCAACTCCGATCTCCAGACCTGCAACCAAGCCTTCCAGGCCGGTGGGGGCAACCTCGCCTCGGGAATCTATAGCGCGGGCTATTCCTGGGCCCTGGCGGGCGCCGACTCAACGTACTTCACCACGATCGTCCCGCCGAACTCGATGACCGCGAACTGGGCGTCCTGCCGCTTCGGCTGTCAAGGGTGCGGGACCAGCCCGGGAGCGAACTATGCCAACGTGTCCAGCCTCCACCCGGGCGGCGTGAACGCGGGTTTCGCCGATGGCAGCGTCAGATTCATCAAGAACTCGATCAACATGCTTACCTGGATGCAGCTCGGCAGCAAGGCCGGCGGCGAAGTCGTTTCATCAGATGCTTACTAGGAGGCGGCTTTATGACTTCGCACGTATCTGTGGCGCCGGAACTCCCAGGCGGGGAGAAGGAACAGCGAGAAGACCAAGCACCCGGCCGGGGAGCGAGCCGGGAACGGCTCGGCCGGGCGCGGGGACTCCTGGCGGTCGGTGGACTCCTCGCTGGCGTGCTCGCCTTCGGAGTCGGTGAAGCCCTCTACGACCTGATTCCGGCCGCGGCCGTGACACAGACGGCGCTGGGGCTTACGAGGCTGACCCCCACCGTGGCGACCGAGAACGCGGCCCAGGCTCGCAACGGCGCGTTGGCCTTCGGGGTGTTGGGGCTGTTCCTCGGGGGCTGCCTTGGGCTGGCCGGGGGGCTGGCTCGACGATCCTCGTTCGCGGTCGCGGCCGGAGGATCGGGCTCGGTTCTGGGGTTCGCTGCAGGAGTCGGCGCTTCGTTGGCCCTCCTGCCGTTTTGCATCGCCTCTCGGATCCGCTACCCGGACAACGATCTGCTGATTTCGTTCGTCATGCACGGCGCGATCTGGGGCTTGGTGGGCGCTCTGGCCGGACTGGCCTTCGCGGTTGGTCTGGGGGAACGGGCGCTCTGGGTTCGAGCCCTGGCCGCCGGCTTCGCTGGTGCTCTGATCGGGGCGGTCGCCTTCGATCTGATCGGGGTGGTCGCCTTCCCCGGAGCGAAGACCGACGACCCGATTTCCCGGACCTGGGTCACGCGACTGATGGCCCGGCTCCTGGTGACGGTGGCAACCGCCGCCGCCGTGAGCCTGGTCCTGCCCATTCGCTCCGGTGAATCCTCCGGGCCGAGACGCGCGTAGGGAAAGACCCGCACGTCGCCCCACGCTCCCCGTCGCTCCGCCGGCCCGGCCGGTCCGCCCCCGCCGCGGACGGCCCAATCGTCGGAGCCGAATCTAGCGACTTTGCGCACTTCGGTCTGATCGACCGAAGCACCTGAGATGAATTTCCGCGGCTCGATGCCATTCTGCACGCGTGTCACCAGCGAAGCGTGATCACTCACCTCGAATCGGGACAGGCTGTGATGCGATTATGCGCAGCGGTCACACGCGCCGGCCCGGGGAACCTGGGATCGCCGCGGGTAGACTCCGCATAATCGGGGGCTGGGCATTGGACGCGCAACCGACCAGCCTTTGGTAGGTTACGCGGCTTCGCGGGTTTGCTTTCTCGGCGATTCCCGTCAACGCACCGGCCACCTCTTCTTGTCGCGGGCCATTGCCTTTTCTCGCCCGTGGCGTCCACGCGATACGCAGCGCGTTTCTCTTCCGACTCATCACAGGCGCCTTGGACGGTTTCTCCCCTTTCTCCGGGCCCGAGCGCCGTGAAACAAGAAGGGCCCGGCACCCGTCGATCGGGTGCCAGGCCCTGGCCGTCAACACTCAGCCAGCCGTTGCCGCCGGCGTTCTTCTCTCGTTTCGACGCGAGGTCTGAAGCGGAGGCCGGACGGGGGATGTTAACCCTTTTTCTTCGTCCCCACCTGCGAGAGCGCGAGATCGAAGACGGAATCGGTGAACACGACGACCGGCGCGGTGTTGCTGGTCACGACGCCCGGAACCACGCTGCTGGTGATCTGGAACAGAGTGTTCGCCGTGGCGGTCGCCGTGCCGGGCGCATCATCGTTGAGGGTGACCTGGGCCTTGAAGTTTCCGGCACGGGAATAGGCGTGGCTGCCGGAGACGGCGAACGTGCCGCTGCCGCCGCTCACGGTCCCCGGGGTGATGGCTCCATCGCCCCAGTTGATCATGGCGTTGAAGTCGGTCGCCGTGTTGCCGAGGTAGGTGTCGCTGAACGTGGCCACGGTGCCGCTCCTCACGGTTCCGACCGTTCCGGCGATCGTCAGCCCGTGCGGCGTGAGGACGTCCGCCTCCTGGACGTTCACCGTGCCGGTGACCGCGACCACTGGGATCCCCTTTCCATCGGGCTGGATGCCCGGTTGTTCCACAATGGGCTCGGTGATCTTGACCTTCACGGAGAAGGTTCCCTCGTCCGGGAAGACGTACGAGCCGGTCACCGTGAAGAAACCGTTGGAGCCGTTGATCGTCGCCGTCTGGGCTGCGCCGGGGCTCCAACTGATGGTGGCGGCGAAGTCGCTCGCCTGGAGCGTGAAGTTGTTCGTGGTGATGGTGGCGACGGGGCCCGTGTAGGCGACCCCCTCCGTCGCGGTGCCCGTCGCCCCCTGGGCAACGATGAGTGTGGGCGCGATGTCGGCCTCGCCGTAACCGTACGCGTGGTCGTTCGGTTCTCCGTTCTTCTCGACGAACAGCGTCGTGTCGTAGATACCCGAACTTGTGTAGGTGTGGCTGCTGGTGAGGTTGTAGCCGCCCTGACGGTTCGGCGTGATCGTGACGGGAACGAACGATCCGCCGTCCCCCCAGTTGATCTCGGCGGTGTAAGAGGAAGCCGACGTCGGCGCTCCGGTGTCCGTGAACGGGTAGGCGTCCGTGAACGAGCCCACCGTCACGTTCGTAAGCGCTTGTCCTGGGTTCCCCGTCAGCGTCGTACCCGTGACGCTGATGTTGTCCTGTTCCGTCACGTCGATGGAGTCATACACGACGGTGGGTGTGGATGTCTCGTGGTTGATGGTCACGGCGATCGTGTACACGCCGGGCGCGAGATAGGTATGGCTCGGACCGGTGACGGTGAAGGTTCCGGTGGGGGTGTAGGTTCCCGACTGGAAGGTGATCGTGCCGGGTTGTGTGTCGGGGTTGGCGCTGGTGCCGTCGCCCCAATCGATGATCGCGCTGTAAACGGCGCTGATCTTGGTCACACCCGGCGTGTACTGGTTCGGCTCGGCGCCCCCCGGATCGGTGAACGTCGCGAGGGCGATGGGTCCAGTAGCAACGCCTTGCGGGATGGGCGCGAGCGAGACGTTCGAGCCAATGACGGACGGGTCGGAGACGTTGACCATGAAGTTCGATTGCACCGGGGGATCCGCGATGTTGTCCGACACGGTGACGGTGGGGTTGTAGGTCCCTTCCTCACCGTAATCGTGGACCTGCATGGGGATCGTACCCGCCGAATAGAGTGTGAACTGGGTGGCCGAGCTGCCGTCGCCCCAGTTCACGGTGACGTTCCAACTGGTCGCCCCCGTGTTGCCGACGAACGACCCAAGCTGGATGCATTTTGCGGCGCCCTCGACGGCCGTCTGGTTGCTAGGTGGCGTGATCGCCTGGGTCTGGAACGCCCCGACGTCGATCTTCGTGTAGACGATCCGGGCGAACCCGGGCCCGCGCTGGTCGTTGACGAGGGTAACTCCTGCGGTCGAGCCCGTGCCCATCGCGGGGCTGCCGATCCCCAGCGCTTCGGTGTTCGTAAGTCCCCCATTGTTCTGGAGGCTGCCCAATAGCGGGTTGACATGGAGCTGGTCTCCCGTCGTGGGGGAGATGCTGCTGTCGGTACTCACGTTGTACCCCAGCGAAGTGATCGTGGCTCCCCCGATCGTGTTCGCCTTGGCGTTGGGGTAAGCCGGCGAAACCAAAGACGCACTGGCGAGGATCGTGTCGAAGAGAGTGACCGACGACGTCGCCGGTACCAGACCGAACCCGGCGTAAAGGTCGTAGCCGCTGAGGGGCACGCCGACGGTGTTCCCGCTAAACGTGTCGTTCGCCAGCGTGACGGAAGCATTGACGCTCAGCGCGGAGTAAGACGCGATGCCACCTGCGGTGGCGAGGCCAATGGTTGCCGTGGCGTGATTGAGCGCGATCGTCGAGTTGGTCACGGTCAACGCGCCGCTGTCGTTCTCGATCGCGCCGGCGAAGGGCGCCGAGTTGTTGTCGATGAGGCTATTTTGAACGTTCACCGTACCGAGGTTATTCAGAATGCCGCCGCCGTCGTAGGCCGACGTGTTGCCCGCCACCTCACAGTTTGTGAGCGTCAGTGTGGAAAGCGCTCCGACCGTGAATCCCCCTCCACTCCCGGCGGCGGCACTGCCTCCGGTGATCGTCAGGCCGGAGATGGAGGCATTGGCGGTCAGCCAGACCAAGAAGTCGGAGGTCTGACCACCACCGTCAACGGTCAGTTGCCTGGCACCCAAGCCATTGATCGTCACACCACTGCTGATGGTCAGGGGCCCGTTTGCCGGGGTCAGCAGGATCGTCGCCCCCGAGAGGCTCGGCGCGAAGTTGATCGTGTTGGTGCCCGGCGCGCTCCCGATGGCCAGGTGGTTCACGGCGTAACGCAGCGAATTCACGTCCGCGGGGTTGTCGCTGTTGTCGGTCACGGTGAACGTCGTCAGCAGCGCACGTTCTTCGAGCACCTCCACCAGGAACAGGCTCCGCCGAGATCGGCGCTGCCCCGGGGCCCTGGCCGGACTCACCCTCCCGTGGGACGCGTTCTTCTTCGTGAGGAAAACCCAGCGCTGTTCGTGTCGCGAAATCATAAGCGGAAGTCTCCGGAACAAGTTCGAGCGGTGGCACGGTGTGATTGCCGCGAGCCATGCTGCCGAAGCACGGTCTCGGTTCAGACCAAAAAAAGCGCGTACCGTCGACGGTGGGCTTCCTTGCGAGAAGTCCAACGCCAATCAAGGTTTTCGACGCTCCTGAAAAAAATGCCCGAGCCGGCACAAAGAGGGGCGTGGTGCATCATCCGTGAAAACGACGGCCAGCCGGAGACCTGCACGACGAAGGTCTTCGGGCTCGCGGTCTTGAACCTGTAAGAAACGACCGCTTACCGGTCTGGGCCCCAGGTCGATCGAGCGGCGGTGCCTGGATTACGCTGAGAGATGCCAAGGAAACCGCGGCAATTCTGCTAAGCCGACTCGCCTGTGCTCCGAAATTCCGAAGAATCCGTAGATATTATGTAGGATACGCCATGTACGGAGCATTCGCAAAAATTTCGTTATCGAATGAGAACGCACTGCGTGAGCGCAAGTTTTGCTTGCGTTTATGGAAACCGATGGCGGAACGCTCGGTGCGAGGTTGCTTGGAGGAGGCGAACGCGGGAGTGCCGCGTTCGTCCGCGACCCGAGTCGACCGGTTCTTGGAGAGTCGGTAAGCGTTGTCTGCGACGTGCAACTGATGGCGAATTTGTGGGTTACGCCGACCTCGCTGGTTTGCCCGCCCTCCGCTTTTTGTCAACGTTGAGTGGCGGCTCGAGATCCTGGAATGCGACAATCGCGGTGTCCGCCACGCGCACGAAGTGTCTGCGAGTGGCCGGCCGACGGTGGCTGCGGTATTTCCGGGCTCGGGCCGATTCGCCGGTTCGCGTCACCGTCGCCGGGCGGTGGGTTTCGAGGTCAAGGTCGAGCGAACCATGCCAAGGCCGGCGAGTCCCGTTGTGGCGTCCGCAACCGGAGCGAAGGCCCCCTCCGGCCGCGATGAGTCACCGTCGGCCGCGCTTCCGGAGCGAGCCGCGGGGTATCCCGAGCTTCGGTACATGGGATCGAAGCACAGGCTCTTGCCGTGGATCCACGGCGTGCTTCGCGCCCTCCCGTTTGACACCGCGGCCGATCCGTTCGTGGGGAGCGGCTGCGTCGCCTATTTGCTGAAGGCGATGGGCAAGCGCGTGTTTGCCTCGGACTTCCTGAACTTTCCGGCCGTGCTGGCCCAGGCGACGATCGCCAACGGCGCGCACCGATTGGACAGCGGAGCGGTCGAACGTCTGCTCGCGGCTCGACGCGGCGGCCCGCGTTTCATCGAGGAAACGTTCGAGGGGATCTTTTACGCGCCGGCGGACCTCCGTTTTCTCGACCGGGTTGCCGCCAACATTGAAACTCTGGAACACGACGATCAGCGCGCCCTGGCCCGGGCGGCACTGATACGGTCCTGCCTGAAGAAACAGCCGCGCGGGGTGTTCACGGTCTCGGGCGATTTGTCTCGTTACGACGACGGCCGGCGTGACCTGCGGCTGTCGATGGAGGAGCACTTTCGCGAGCAGGTCGAGGCCTTCAACCGCGTGGTGTTCGACAACGGACGCCGCCATACCGTCCGGCGGGCCGACGTCTTCAGCCTGGATCCGGCCGGCCTCGACCTCGTCTACCTGGACCCGCCGTACGTTCCCCGGTCCGATGATAACTGCTACATGAAACGTTATCATTTCCTCGAAGGCCTGTCCTGTTACTGGAAAGGTGTTCGGATCATGGAGGGCACGCGGGTCAAGAAAATCGAGAAGCCGTTCACCCCGTTCTGCTACCGGAGGACCGCGCTCGAGGCGTTCGACCGACTGTTTCACCGGTTTCGCGGCAGCATCATTGTTCTCTCCTACAGCTCCAACGGCTATCCTGATCGCGACGAGCTGGAACGGCTGCTGCTGCGGTACAAACCGACGGTGACCACGTTTGAGAGGCCACATCGCTATCACTTTGGCACTCACGGCAAGGTCGGTCGGGCGCTGGTGCGCGAGTACCTGATCGTGGCACACTAAAGAGGAATCGGTCTCGTGTTACGATGCGGTCGCAAACCACTCCGAGACGGGGAGGGCGCATGGTCTGGGGGGTGATCGGGCTCGCTTTGATCGTGTCAACCGCCGTCGCGGTCGTCATCCGGCGCAGGGGGATGGCCCTTGATGAGCTGGCGCGGGGCGTGGCGGCGCTGGGGGACGGGCGGGCGACGAGGCCGGTCCGAACGTGCGTCGGCGGCCGGGTCGGCCGTGTGAGCCGGCTCTTCGACCGGATGGCGCCGCAACTGGAAGCGCGCATCGCGCGCCTGGAGCAGGACCGGCAGCAGTTGCGAGCCGTGCTCAGCGGCATGGACGAAGGCGTGATCGCGATCGACGCCCGGCGCCGGCTGGTGTTCGCGAACGCCAGCGCGGACCGGCTCTTTGGGCTCGACAGCGGCTCAGTGGGCCGGCTCGTGGCCGAGCTGATCCGTAGCCCTCACGTCCAGGCGGCGGTCGAAACGACGCTTTTCGGGGCGGCGCCCTACCAGGGGGAGATCACGGTCGCCAGCCGGGAAGCGGGCCTGCGGCTCTCGTCGCGGGTGCTGGCGGTGCGAGGGAGCTCGCTCTCCGGGTCGCCGCCCCAGGGGGCCGTGCTGGTCTTCCACGACGTGACCGAGCTGCGCAGGCTGGAGAGGATGCGGCAGGACTTCGTGGCGAACGTCTCCCACGAGCTCAAGACGCCGCTCGCCTCGATCAAGGCGTACACGGAGACGCTGCTCGACTGGGCGCTGCACGACGAGAACGTGAACGAGAAGTTTCTGCACCGGATCGAGGAACAGGCCGACCGGCTCAACCAGCTCATCCTCGACCTGTTGAGCCTCGCGCGGCTGGAGTCGGGGCAGGAGGTCTTCGAGCATGGTCCGCTGGCCCTGACGCCTTGCATCGAGGCCTGCGCGGAGTCGCACCGAGGCCGCGCGGAGGCGAAAAACCACCACTATGTCCTCGACCTCGGGCCGCTCGACGACGAGACCCTGGTCCTGGCCGACGAGGAGGCCGTGCGGCAGATCCTGGACAACCTGATCGACAACGCGATCAAGTACACCCAGGAAGGAGGCTCGGTCCGAATCGCCTGCCGGCTGGCGGGGGACTCGGTGATCCTGGAAGTCACCGACAGCGGGATCGGCATCCCCCGCGAGGACCTGGCGCGCGTCTTCGAGCGCTTCTACCGCGTCGATAAGGCGCGCAGCCGGGAGCTGGGGGGCACCGGACTCGGCCTTTCGATCGTCAAGCACCTGGTGCAGTCCATCGGCGGTTCCATCAGCGTCAACAGCCGGGTCGGCTCGGGGACGCAGTTCACAGTCAATCTGCCGCGGTTCCACCCCATGCCGCAACGGAGCTGAAGTCAGCGACTCGCAGCATGTGCGTTAGACCGGCTTTCCAGCGGCCGGCATCCCTTCGGGTGCCTGGGGGGGGGGGGGGGGCGGGGGCGGGGGGGGGCGCGCCCGCGGGGGGCGGCGGGGGCGCGCGCGGGGGGCGGCG
>JARLIH010000050.1 GCA_031291845.1 Isosphaeraceae bacterium
CCCCCCCCCCCCCCCCCCCCCCCCCCCCCCCCCCCCCCCCCCGCGCGGCCCCCCCCCCCCCCCCCCCCCGCCACCCAATCGCCTCAGCGTGCGTTCGCGGGACCGCTAGGGTTGAGGCGAACTTCCTGCAGGTCCATGACGGCCGGACCGGGCTTGGAGATGGCGCGCACTTCCAGACGAAATCGTCCGGCTCGCGACAGGGAGACGCGGCCGAGATCCTGCAATCGAAACGCCTGAAATCCGCCCGTTTCAGGGACGTTGAGCTTGAGGACCTGATCGCCAAACCGAAACTCGACGACGCTTCCGCCGCTCCCCTTGCCACACCCCACGATCGCCTCGACGGTGAACTCGCCGGGCCGGTCCAGGTCGAACTCCCAGGAGGCCCAGTCCGTGGGGTTGACCCAGTAACCGAGCGTGTTTTTGTGGGGCAGCGGCTCGAAGCGCAGCATCACGCCGTGGACGTCGGCCGTGGAAGCCGGAAGGATGACATTGCCGGTCGGCGCCTGCCGGTTGGGGGAATAGTCCGGGTTGGGCGCGTTGGTCTGTGCGCCGACGTCTCGGCGCCAGGCGTCCAGCCTCCCGGCCAGTGATTCGGTCAGCGCCGGCTCTTGCGCGGCGAGGTTGGCGTTCTCACCGGGATCCTTGGCCAGATTGAACAGCTCCCGGCGGCCCGTTTCGTAGAACTCGATCAGCTTCCAGTCGCCGTCCCGGATGGCGCCACCGGGCCGTCCCCCTTGATTGCTGTAATGCGGGTAGTGCCAGAAGAGAGGGCGAGCGGCGAGCGCCTTTCCGTCGGTCACGAGCGACGCGAAGCTCACGCCGTCGACGCGGGGAATGTCGGCGAGCCCGCACAACGCCTGCACGGTCGGCCACAGGTCCGCGCTGCTGACGGGGGTGTTTTCGACTCCGTGCGCGACCCGGCCGGGCCAGCTCAAGATCAAGGGGACGCGCAAGCCTCCTTCGTAGAGCCAGCCCTTTCCCTCGCGAAACGGAACGTTGATCGTTGCCGGTGTGTGCGGGCCCTCGCGAGTCGCCAGTCCACCGTTGTCGCTCGTGAAGATCACGATCGTCCGACGGGCCAGGTCGAGCGCGTCCAGCTTGGCCACGATCCGTCCGACGCTCTCGTCGAGGCTCTCGACCATGGCCGCGTACGTCGGGTTCTCCTGCCGCCCATGCGGGGTGCCGTCCCACTTGGGGTACTTGGCCTCCAGGTCCGGCTTGGCGGTAAGCGGCGTGTGGACGGCGAAATGAGGTACGTAGAGAAAGAACGGCTCCGACCGGTGCGTCTCGATGAAGCGTTCGGCTTCCGTGGTGAGCCGGTCGGTCAAGTACTGGCCCGCCGGCGCGTCGGCCAGCCCGGGCATGGTGCGCCCCTGCCGTGCGAACGGCGCAAAGTAGCTGAGGGGGGAACCGTTCGCGTCGCCGGCGATATTGAGGTCGAACCCCTGGCGCGTGGGCTCGAACCCTGCGCCGCCGAGGTGCCACTTGCCGACGATCGCCGTCGCGTAACCGGCAGCCTTGAGGGCCTCGGCCAGCGTCACCTCTTCGAGCGGCAGTTCCTGCCGGAACGCTGGCCGCAGCAACCGCTGCGCGGGGAAGTCGCGGCGGCCCGGCAACCAGTCGGTCAGGTGCAGCCGCGCGGGGTGCTTCCCCGTCATGAGCGCGGCCCGCGTGGGCGAACAGACGGGACAGGCCGCGTACGACTGACTGAACCGCCGCCCGGCCGCCGCGAGCTTGTCGAGGTTCGGCGTGCGGTAGAAGCGGCTGCCGTAGCAGCCCAGGTCCGTCCCACCGAGGTCGTCGGCGACGATCAGAACGACATTGGGGCGCACTTCCGCCGCGTGCCCCGCACAGGCGGCGCACCAGAGGGCGAGCACGAACAACAGACAGCGGGGCAGCGGCATGTGCGAGGGTCTAACCCTTGATCTCATAAACCAGGACCTTCCCATGCCCGGCCGCGACGAATCCGTCGCCCAACTCGTTGAGCACGAAGTCATGAACGTGCACGGGGGCCTTCTCCTGCAGGAGCACGCTCTTGGCCCGGACGTCGAAGGCCATCACGAAGCCGTCGTTCGCGCCGCCGGCGGCAAACAGCCAGTCGCCTCCCGGGTGGAACTCGAGGTGCTCGACGATGCCGTTGATCTTCTCGCCCGGGAACTCGTGGGTCCGTTCGCCCTTGCGCCAGTCGAAGATTTCGACCCTCGCCTTGCCGTCCAGATGATCGATGTTGCCGATCTTGCCGACGCCGCCCGCTGCGAGCAGATTGCCGTCGGGCGAGAACGCCAGCGCGCGAATGCCGCCGATGGAGTGCCGCCGCTGGACCGGGTCCCACGTGTACATCACCGGCGCTTCAAGCGTGGCGACCTTGCTCCCGCTCTCGCGCTCCCAGACTACGATGTGGCCCACCTTGTCCGCGGTGGCGAGGTAGCGGCCGTCAGGCGTCCAGGCGCACGCGTAGAGCATGGAAGGGTAGTGATTCGGGGTCATCTCCGCGTGCCCGCGCAGCTCGTGCAGGAGGGTGCCGGTTTCGACGTCCCAGAGCCGGCCGACCATGTCGTCGGCGACGCTCGCCACGGTCTTGCCGTCGCGCGTGGCCACGACGTTGCGAATCCATTTTTTGTGGGCCGAGACGGTCCGCGCTTCCTTGCGCGCCTCGAGATCCCACCAGATCAGGCGGCCGTCGTAACCGCCGGAGACGACCCACCGGCCCGCCACGGCGAGGCCGGTGACGTAGCTCTCGTGACGGCCCAGCGACTGCGGCGCAGGCTTGTCCTGGCCGAGGTCGAGCTCGTAGACCTGGAAGTCCGAGCCGCCGAAGATCACGCGTCGGGTCTTCGGGACGACGTCGATCGTGAAGACGATCTCGCTGCGCGACAGGTCCTTGACGACCTTGAGGCTTTCCAACTTGGCGCCGGGCATCGGGTGTTACCTCAGATCTGTAGGGCCGGGCCCTGGCGCCCCCC
>JARLIH010000452.1 GCA_031291845.1 Isosphaeraceae bacterium
GCCACCAAGAAACTACTGGATGCCTCCAGGGGACTTCCCCCTCCCGAGGTCGCGAAACCAAAACGGGGCAAGCCAAAGAGTTAGTGTCGCGTCACATTGGCATGTTCACAGGGGTAATTGCATGCACCCTACGAAAACCAACCCGGTGCATCGCATGCACCATACGAGTGCTTTTACTCTTCGTAGTAGATCGTCGCCTCGACGTTGACCGACTGAGGCGCGTTCACCTTGAAGCCCAGCAGCGTGCCGCCGGGCACGATCAGCTCCTGGCCCGGCGTGTACTGCCAGCCGATGAAGCCGCCGAAGACGGGCTCGAAGAACTCGTCGAGGATGTCGCCGACGGTCGGTTCCGCGGTCACGGCCGTCTTGGCCGAAGCCTGGAGCGTCTCGCCGGTGCCCGTGGGGTCGTTGACCTTCACCGGCGTAACGGCGGTGTTGGTGAACGTGCCGCCGGTCTGCCGCTCGATCTGCACGGTGGCGGGCGTGTTGGCCGAGTTGGTGCCGTTGAACGAGATCCTCCACGAGAGGATCCGGAGCCGCTGGTTGGTCGGGGCGACGAGCTGGATCACGGTCTGGGCCGTGCCGCCCGTCAGGGACGTGGAGCTGCTGCGGAAGACGCCTTGCAAGGCTGCCATGGAATTACCTCATGGGTCGAAGGAAACGAAACGGGCCGAAACGGACAGCGAGCATCGGGCGCGGCCTCGCGGGTCGCCCGTCTCGTGTGCGGGAAGTGTCAGTCGCGAAGCCACCAGGCGTGCTTGGCCGGAACGATGATGGTCTGCGGCTTGGGGTCGAGTAGAGACTCGAAGAGGAAGTTGTCGCTGTAGACGTCGCCCGGGCTCTCTCCCGAGATGCCGGGGTTCATGACGAGTCCGGCATAGCCCGAGCCGCTGACTGACAAATCGGTCACGGAGATGCAGTTGACCTGGGATGCCCCCCAGGTACCATCCGTCTGGAGCCAGAGGCCGTCGGGCGACTCGAGGTTGACGGCGATCGCGGTACCATTGCAGATGAGCTGCAACGTGAACCACTGCCCACCCATGTAGCCGTAGGGGGCGATGAGGGACGCGCCAAGGATGTGCAAGCTCGTCGCCGTGCCTCCCACGATCTTGTCGAGGAGGATCTGGCCCGCGAAGAAGTCGATCGTCGCGCGATAGCAGGTGCGGGTCGTCGGGCTCGCCGGATTGGCCGCGCGGGCAATGACGGAGCCAACAGTATTGACTCCGAGCCCGAAACCCCCCTTGATACTTTCCGAGGTGAACGCCGCGCTGACCTGGACCTGGCCCCCTGACGAATCGGCGGCGAGGTAGTAGGCCGTCGATTCCGACGAATCGACGCTGACGAGCAGGTTCGGCGACGAGAGCGGAATCGCGAGCCCCGTCCCCGTCGCGAACCCACCATCATAGTGCCACCCGCTCGGCAGGACCGGCGCCGTCACCCCATCCCAGTTCTGCGAGGTGATGACGCTCAACGCGGCAGCCCTCCTCGCTCGAGACACCCGCAACAATCCTCGGCCGTCACCACGTGGTGCGGCGCGATTCCGCCGACTCCAGCGCGACAGATCGCGTGCCAGTTGCGTCGGGATCGGTTCGGGCAGGCGGCGGCGCGCGCCATCATGTCGGACTTCACGCTGGACAGCGCGGCGAAGACGTTGCCGAGCGGCGGGCGCTCCGCTTGCGTGCCCGCCAGGTCGACGAAAAAGTCGGTCCACTCGCCCCCGAATCGCGAGGGCGAGTACGTCGCGAGGGCGACCTCGCGGGCTTGCTCGATCCGTGCCTGTACGCCGGCTGGATTGATCAGATCCCGCGCGAGCGCGGTGGCAAGCTGCGGGCCACTGGGCGACGTCGCCACCATCCGCACAAGCTCCGGGTGCTCCGTCACCACCCCGACTGGAGTGGCGATCGCCGGCGTGCCCGCGGCCCAGGCTTCCAGCAGCGTGATCGAGCAGGCTTCCTCGTGGCTTGGCAAGAGGAGCCAGTCGAACGCGGCAAGCACGTCCCCGGGCATTGCCACCAGGCCATGAAAGACGATTCGGTCGGCGACGCCCAATACTTTGGCGCACTGCCGCAAGTGATCGGTGCTGCCGCCGCCCACGAACACGCCGCGCACATCGGGGCACGCGGCCGCCATCAGAATGAGGGCCTCGGGGTTCTTCTCGGGCGAGATCCGGCCGAGGTAGCCGACGACCTTTTCTCCCGGCCGCACTCCCCATGATGCACGGAGCTGCTCTCGCTGACCGGTTGGGATCACGCGCTGCGGCTCGTAGCAATTGAGGATGATCCGCGTCCGATCGCGAACTTCCGGCGGCATCGGGCTGATCGACGCCGGAGATACCCCCACGAGGGCATCAGCCTGTTCCGGGCGATCGAACACCCGGGCCGTCCAGTGCCCCATGCCGTGGCTCACCAGCACAACACGGCACGACCGCGGCGGCGGTGGGATTCTCTGATCAGCGCTGGCGATACCCCAGATCAGCACGATGTCGGCGTGTGCATAGAGCGCGTCGACCGCCTCCGGACCCGCTCCAACCGGGACATGCCGGGCGATGACGTCGCGCATCGGGCCGCCGGCGTGCTGCTCGTACAGCACCGCCGCGCCGAGCCATTCGACCCGGGCGGGGTCGCAATGGCGGAAGAGGCTGTACATCCACTGCTCGGCACCGCCGCTCCACAGGCCGGGGGCGATGATTCCGGCGCGAATTCGAGTCGTCATATCCGTTCTTCGCATCGGACCTCCCACGCGCCGCTACGGCCGGCAAGGTTGCGGCCAAGCGTGACGATAAGTTTGCGCGCCGCACCGGTGTCATCAACCCAGACGATGCGGTCGTTGACCGACAGTCCGGGGTTGGAGCGAAAGACGACGTTCCAGACGGTCGAACCGCTGATGCGCTCCTGGTCGGTCATACGCTCCGGCCGTTCCGGCTGGACCGAACACCGCACGCCGATTGCGAATGCCACGGGGTAGGCTGAGTCGTCGCCGACGACACCGGCGTCGGCGTCCTGCGCGGGGGTGAAACGGTAGAGGGCGACTGAGTTGACAAGTATGTTATTTGTGAGGTACACGGCCTAATTGACCCTATGGATCCGCCACGGGGCGAGGAGTTTCTTCACGGACTTCGGCATGGTTCGCTCGCCGATCTCGGCCAACCTTACGGTGGCGTCGGCCGCGGTTTCGCTGTCGTACCGCGTGTTGGTCTGGAGCTCCTGGAGTAGTACCTTGATGATGGCGAGGACGGCCGTCTGGACGTCCTGCGGAATGGTCGCGTATCCAGCCTGGTACGAGCACAGCACTTCGGGCCGGAAGTTGCCGGCGCCGGTGGGCGAGTCGATGCCCCCGGGCCAGAGCCAATCCGAGCCGAGGCCGCTGCCGTAGTTGCCGTAGCCGCTGGCATCGGCCGCGAGGAAGACGGTCCCGCTGGCGACGTCGATGCGGGCGCAGGAGAGATCGCGGGAGAAAATGTTCAGCATGCACTGCGACGTCGCAAGGGCACCACTCGACCCCTCGCTGCCGTACAGGTTGTACGCGCCGAGCTTCGCCAGCGCGGGGCTCTGGAGCACTGCGTTCCAACCACCGCCCAGCGCGTTGA
The DNA here is from genome assembly GCA_031291845.1 of Isosphaeraceae bacterium. Taxonomy (GTDB): domain Bacteria; phylum Planctomycetota; class Planctomycetia; order Isosphaerales; family Isosphaeraceae; genus DAIDJG01. The sequence continues at coordinate 3,587 of JARLIH010000452.1, forward strand.
TGGCGTTCACCACGTCTTGTGTCGTGGTGTAAGGGGGGCTGACCGACCACGAGATCGTGTCGACCGTCTGAACGCCGCTCGCCACCCGCGTCAGCGTCAGCCCCGTGTTGGTCAGGCTGATGTCGGGGTCGCCCGAGGTGGTGAAGCCGACGTACGCCTCCTGGTTCGTCACATTATCATTGTTCACGACCTGGACAGCGTACTGTCGGCCCGTCCTCAGCCGCGCGGGGCCGACGATGGGGTACTGGCCGAGCAGGATGAGGTCCGGGTCCCCTTTGTCCCACTGACCTGGCTGGGGCGTGCGGATCTCGAGGTAGCTCTGCAAGAGGAACCAGCGGCGGCAGTACCGTTGCACGGCCCGGCTCGCGGCGGTGACCGCAGTCGCGAGGTAGCTCTGGTCGCTCGGCAGCACCTCGGCCAGCGAGGATTGCGCGAGCGAAAGCGGCACGAGGTCGAGAGACGACCCGCCGATGGGTGGGAGTACGATCGCCATGGGTTAGACCGTCACCGCCGAGAGAAGGACCTGCGTTTGGTCGCCGGGGTACGAGATGACGAGAGTCAATGCGCCCGACCCTGTCACCGGGTTGATCGTCCAGTGCCCGTTCGCGTCCGTCGTTGTGGCGCACTGAGCGGCGGCTGTCGCGGGATTGGCGCTGTAGGCCGACGCAACGTATGCCTGAACGACTGCGCCAAAGATCGGGTTTCCGCTCTGGTCCTTCACGGTCATGTTGGACGGGCTGCGGTTGGACCCGCCGGCCAGGTCGGTGACGGCCGTCGTGCCTGCACCGCCGCCAGGGCCATAGCCGCTTGGGGCGGGACTCGGGAGCGTGACCGGGCGGCCCTCGAGGACGAAACCGTCGATCGGCAGCTTGCCCGTCACGCCGGCAACGGTGACCGCGACTGTGATGTTCACGACGTCGCCCGGGCTGTATCCGTTTGGGACCGTTCCGGTGACCTTGTACCGGCCCGTGTCGAGGTTCGCCACCGTCAGGACGAAGCTGGCGTCGTCTGTCCCGTTATTGTTCGCGGTGGCAACGGGCGTAGTGTCGGCGTTCTGAGCGGCCAGTGTCGTGGGGTTCGACGTGGTGAACTCGCTGACGTAGGCATCGCCGGCCCGATAACTCATTGCAACTTCCTCATGCGGCCAATGAATGCACACCCGAGCACACGCGACCCGATCACGGGCCCGACAATGCCGGCAGCAAAGCGGACGAAGCGAACCCAGGTCTTGGACGGCCGAGGCCGTCGGAGTTGGGGGCGGACAGCGACTATCGGCGGCGGCCGGACGACGCGGTTGGCCGGCGACGAAGCGGCGGTCACTAGCCACTGGCGGACGAGTCGTGCCGGACCCGACGGAACGTTCGAACGGATAGGCCGCGGTCGCGTTGTGGCGTTCGCAGACGACGTCGCCTGGGTTGTGACGCCGGCCGCACGCCGAGGTAGCCGCCTGCCCGGGATGGCGAGCGCAGGGCCCGGGATGGCGAGCGCGTGAAACAGGCTGCGGAATAGGAACGGCCCGCGTGGGGAACGCATTGGCACGAAGCCCGCGCGGCCGACAAAGGCCTGTGAAGAGACGACGGCGGCAGCCGTATAGTAAACCGTAAGCTGGATGTTCCGGACTTCCGTCGTGCAGGAAGTCTTCGTTTCGCCAACGTAGCTTAAAGCGATCCCAAAACCGGGGTCGTTGATATCGGACGCACTCCACGAACTGCCCCACAAGTTGGTCGAGCCACCCCAGCTAAAAGTCGCCGGGGTGAAGATGTACGTGTGGCCGGACGTCGCGAGGTTGCTGCCCTGGGCCGAGCCCGCCTTCACCAGCTTGACCGAGTTCTCATTGATGGCGCCGTTGATCGTGTTGACGGCGTAAATACTGGCAGCGATCCCATTGATCGTGGCGCCGGCCGGTATGCTGAAGCCGAAATTCGTGGCCTTCAGGTAGTGCGTGATGCCGCCGAACCCAACCTCTGTGACAGTAGCGTAGGCCGTGTTGCCCGTCGCGTTGCCCGGGTTGGACCAGGTGTACGTGCCGATGCTGGAGTCGTCGACGCACGTGCCGGCATTGTTGGGACCGGCGCTGCTCACGCGAAACTCCCGGCATAGCGCGACAGCTCGGACCGCTCACGAATCAAGGCGTCGACCACGGCCTTCTCGTCCGCGGACCAAGGCCCGTAAAGATGTCGTGTCTGCCTCTGCGCGGTAAACGCCCGCGCCTTGCACGCGGCGAGGTACCCGGTCGGTGCGCTGACACTGAGGAAATCGAGGATGCCGGTGAGGCACGCGGCCGGGTCACTGACGAAGTCTTCGTGGTGGGTCCACAGGGTGTTCTCCTTGCCGACGATTCCCACGTAATGGTCCACGACCTCCCAATGCTTGCGCAAGTCCTCGGTAAAGAACGCGATGCGCGAGGGCTGGTCGATGCGCATCAGGTGCGCGAACGACGCGATCGTGTCGTAAGGATTGCGACAAGGCACGATCATCTTCACGGGCAGTTTCGATGGCTGGAGGACCAGGCGATTGACGAGGTCAAGGTCACCCATGTTGTGCATGAGCACGGAGCCGTGGGCCGACTTGAAGCCGATGACATCGAGCCGGCCGTCGTTCTTTCCCTGCCACCACCCAGGCATCTTGTAATCGTAGTCCGGCGCGTTACTGCCGTCCCACTTCTCGGAATGGGGATAGCGTAGCGTTGCGGCCCGCTGAGCCGAGCCGTCGATCAACGTTTGGACGATGTTTGCCGTCGCGTCGAAATGGTAGCCATCATTGCAGACCTGAATGTTGGGGTGCGCATCCAGCATGGCGCCGAGGATGGAATGACCCGTGCGGCCGAATCCGATGATGTAAAGCAATTGCATTCTGTTAGCTCAATGCATTGGTTGTTGCTACCGGAACCCTCATCCCGCACCGGTCATCGGACGACCGAGAGAAGAAGGGCCGCGTTCGTCCCACGGCCCCGGAGCATCACAGCACGACGGTTTGGAGCAGGCTCGCGTCGGCGTTACCCGAGGTCGGCTCGTGGTCACCGATGGCGCCGAGCACGGTGACGTTTACGAGGCTCGCGGCCGTGCCGACGACGACCTGGAGCTTCAGGAACTCGTAGCCGTTGCCCATCGTGTTCTGGAGGTGGTCGGCCGACACCTCGACGAGCACGGTTTGATTGCCATTGCCGCCGGCCTGGGTGAGTTGCGTGATGGACGTTCCGGAGACGTTGGAATACGTGCCTCCGGACGTCGTCGCGGCCTGTACTTGCGCGCTGAGCGTACCGCCGCTGCTAATCACACCCACGTTGAGCACGAACAGCACCTTGCGAAACTTCTTCAGGTCCACCGCGCTCGTGAGATACGTACCCGCGCTCTCGCTTACCGGGCTGATGCCGGCCGCCGCCACGGTGAGCGACTGAGTGAGTTGTTCGGTCCAGGGAAATCCCATCGTGTTGTGGTCCTTTCGCCGATTCGTAGGGTGCATGAAATGCACCCCACGAATGAAACGGAACATGATCAGCTTGACAACGTGACGAACGGCGTGACGGTGTTGCCGTTCTGCTGGGTGAACGGCGCGTCGAGCTGCGGGCGGCCGTCGACGCGCTTCAGCACGCGAAACGTGAGCTGGTTGGTGTTGAACGCGTACTGATCGCTGACGGCGATCTCGAGCGTGCCGGTGTCGGCCACAACGTAGTACGAGAAGTCGGCCAGCAACACGTCGCCCGGGGTACCGAGTGTGTTGAGCTTCTCCGTGAAGAGCACGGGGCGGCCGAACAGCACGAGGTTGGTTTGCGCAAGCGGATACTTATCGTAGCCGGAGCCCACGTTCGGGATGTACGTCACCCGGCCGCTGGCGTCGACCAACTGCACGAGCTGGCTGAAAATCAGGCTCTCCATGACCCAGATCGAGCTCGGCCGCGAGCGGGGGAGGAGCTTGGCCATCATGTTCGCGGCATCGGCCAGCTTGAACAGGTTGGCCGTGGTGCGCGTGACCTGCTGCTTGGCCGGGGCGTTCAGGATCCCGAGCGGCTTGCCCGTGCCGTTGCCCTGGAGGAACTGGTAGTCTTCCTCGTAGCTGATCGCGGTGGCGAAGATCGACCGCAGCTCGGCGTCCATCGCCAGGAAGGTGTCACTCATGAGCGTACGGCTGATCTTGGCGAGGCCGGTCAGCTCGTTGGTGACGACGTGGACCTGCTTGAAATTGGGCTCGGCCGTCTCCGGGACGGTGGACGCCTCGGACGTCCAGTTCATGTACGCGCCGCCGGCGTAGTTGGTACCCTGGGCGGGCTGCCCGGCGGTCTGGTTCAGCATCGGATAGAACGCTTCACGGGCGGGCAGCGTCTTCACGTTGGCAAAGGGGCGGACGATCGACTGCTCGGCCGCCATCTTGAGCAGTTCCTGCGAGTACTCCGGCTGCACCGTGTAGCCGCCGGTCGTGCCCGACGACTCGGCCAGCGCGGCCTTCGCTCCCCAGGTCGAGTAGACCGAGCCGTAGACGCTCCGGAGCCGGTCGATCGCTTTTTGCTGCGCGACCATTCCGCCGAACTCGCCGGCGATCACTGGGCACTGGGCGATGACGATCTGCTTGAGCTGGTCGGCGAACGACTTGGTCTTGTCGACCTCGTCGGTGACGACCCCCACACACGGCCCCAGCGCCTTCTCAGCACGGAGGCGTCGGAAAACCTCGTCGACCACCGCGGCGACGTTCCGCGCCTGGACCGAGGTGTCCTCCTCGCGGACGCGCTTGACGATTCGTTCGATCTGCGCTTCGGTCTCGTCGGCAGCGACCGGCTCGAGCCGGCCTGACTCGACGAATTCGAGCGCGTCAGCCTCCTCGAGCTCATACTGCCGCCCCGACGACCAGTTGGCCGCGGGGAAGCTCTTCAGGCACTTATACAGGCGTTTCATCGTAGTTGGTTCTCGCAAACGGAAAGGGGTTCATCGCGAACGATCCGCGCGCCTCGTTTCCGGCCGATCTCGGGGCACAGCGCTCCCTGCGGCATCGATCGTGCCGTTCCGGGATGCCGGTCCTGACCGCTCGGTGAATGAGCGCGGTGGAAAGTCAGAGGGGAAGATTCACCACAGAGAACACAGCGCGGCCGCGAGGCCGCGCTGTGTGCTTTGTGGTGAAGTCTTTTCCGAGATCAGATCGCGCCGTAGACGCGTTCCATCGCCTCGCGCACCAGCGCGTCGGCACCCGGTGATTCTGCGGCGAGGCGCTCGCGGGCGAGGCGCTCGACGCTGGCGAGCCATTGGGCCTGGGTGCGGTAGGGTGGGGCCGTCTTGCCGGCCACGAAGCCCAGCGAATCCATCTTCTGGCAGCGGTGCAAATGAACGCCAACGTGGTCGTCCGACTCGTGGAACCGGTGGGGGTCGTCCATCGACTTGTACACCTGGACGCGGGCGGCGGGCATTTCCGCGGTCCCCTCGACGTCGTTAAGCACGCCGGGGACCTTCCCCGCCCGGTGGATCGACACGACCTTACCGCAGCCGGCCGCGGCCGATGGGTGACGCTGCCACTTGACGTAGTCGCCCTTGCGGATCGGCTGCGGGACGGCGTCGAGCTCGGCCTCGTCGATACAGGCAACCGGCTCCTCGGGGGCTGGGACCTCATTGTCGGGGTCTTCGAGCACGGGCATGGGCTTCACCTTATCTTGGAGGTAAGTGGGGAGTTCCAGACCCTTGGATACGGCAACAATCAGCGCCCCCTGGTTCATCGGGATCGGCACGACGCTGTACTCCAGCAGGACGCAGCGCCGGATGATTCGTCGGGCGGTCGCCCAGTCGGGCCTGGAAAGGAGCTCCGCATGCGTCGGCGGACCCCACTCACCAGGCTGAAAATTCTCGGGCGGGCGGAAGCCGATGGAGATCCCCCGCACCACCCGGCGCTGGATCATTCCGAAGACCTTGAGCGCGTCGGGGTCTTCGTCGATCAGGGTCTTGGAGTAGAGCCCGCTGAAGTTGAGCCGCTTCGACGGCCGGGCGACCTTGATCCACTCGCACGTGCCCAGGGGCCACCGCTGGTAGTCGTGGACCGCCATGACGACGGGGTTGCCGGGCCGCCTCGGGTCGCCTTTGACCCCCATGTAGACCGACTCGAAGTCGACGCCCGAAGGAACGACGACGTCTCCTTCGTTGTCAACGACGTCCAGGCTGATCCAGGCGACGAACGAACGCTCGCCCGGAGTGAAGTTGATTTCGGCCGGCGTGAAGTGCTTCGATGTCGATCCGGGCTGGGGCGTCTCGGAGGAAAACTGCGAACGCGGCATTTTCATAGTGACTCCGCACTGAGCGCGGGGACGGGGCGGCCGGGCATGTCGGCCCGGTTCGCGACAGGAGCGCGGTTTACGAAGCGAGGGGATGAGTTCGTGAATTGGAGGTCGCGCAAGACGCGGCCGTCGTGCGCCAGCAGGGGATTGTGCGACTTACGCAGGGTCTCTCAGAAGCACGGTAATCACGGCGACGGAAACGTTTGACGCACTGAACCGCGGTCTACGGTTCGTCGGCACCGCGCGTTCCTATTCGTCCAAATCGTCTTCGTCGTCATCATCATCATCATCATCGTCGTCCTCATTAACGACCCTCGCTGTGTCTACCGGGGCGCCGTAGCCCATGAGTTTGAGGAGATGCCTCGCCGTTTTCGCGACGTTGCGGTCTTTCGGACGGTGCTCAGCCAGGGCCTTCTTAAGCTGTTCGCTTAGGACGTCAGTTCCCTTATATTCACCTTCGTTGACCAACTCGGCCAGACCAGCGAACTCGTTCTGCGGTAGCGTGTCCACCCAGTCGCCGAAAAGCGACCAACCCGACGCGGTCGCCAGCGAGAAGTAATAGTCTTCGCCGTTGTCGCCGTCTGTAAAGCAAATCTCCAATCCCATGTCATTCCTTCCCGGGCGCGTACTTTCGAGCGCGTCGATTCGGCTGGCGGTACTTGTGGGCTCTGTTTGCGTTGTACACACGCACCTTGGCCGCCCTTTTTTGGAGCATAATCAAGTTTTCTCCACTCGGCAAGGAGCCGCGGGCGGCGTCAGGCAACTTATGGTTTGGAATTGTGATCAGCTCTTTGAGTTCCGCTACGCTTGCCACCTGGTGCATTTGCGATAGTGCAAATGAACCAGCACCACGTTTGTAGTAAATCTCGTGGCCGCTGTATTTGCCCTTATATTTTCCGCCATAGTATCGGTCGCGATGGTCGATCACGATCGTATGTACGACGCGACCTGTCCCCGCGTCTCGCCACTCGACTTTTCGAAGCAGAGCATCTGCGTGCATCGTGATGCCTCGTCGTCGGCCCTTCAGTAGGGTCTTGACCTCGATACCGTGGAGACGCAGCGCCTTAATGATGACGTCCATGGGCTCATGGTCCGATAGCCACTTCCCTCCAAGCATTCCGGCGACTCGCTGCTCTTGTTTATTGGCGTAATTGTGCTCGGCCTTTTTGACCTTGCCGCGACGCTTTTTTGGTTTGGCGGGCGGTGAGGTCGCCGGCGATTGCCCAGCGTTCGCAGGAGCAAATCGACTGCCGTGTAAATAGTGGAGCGCGTTACCGCGACCACCGGCGGGCGGGATCTCGATCACCTCGCCGGAGCCCGCTGTGCTCGATGCGCTTTGTCCTCCCGGCTTCGGCTTCTTGCCGCGACGCCCTCTCGAACTTGCTGGTTTCTTGCCGCGGCCTTTCGGCTTACGTCGACGCTTCCCCTTTCGGATGCAACATGGCGGGGTATCGTTCCAGCCACTGGAGTGCTCGCGATCCCACCATTCGTCATCCGCGCCGGTGGGCCCGGTCGCGTCTCGGCACTCGACGGCATTGCCACCGCGATTGGCACGAGGATTCAGGCCCTTCGCTGTCGGATCAGCCGAGTCGTGCTCCTCGGTTTCCTCTTCGTCGTCATCGTCGGCGGAATCGTCGACTTCGGACGTAGGATCTATAGAGTCGTCATGTGATGCTCTGTCGAGATCGCGATTCTCCTGCGCCTGACTCGGCTGCACCAGCGAGTTCGCCATCCACGGCTCGTCGCCCCAGGGCACCGCGCTGTATCCTAGGTGCGTCCGGTACTCGTTGATCGTCACCGCGCCGCTACGCAGACGCAGGTCGAACACCTGCGCCTCACGCTCCTCGTCGTCCTTCACCGGGTTGTCGAACGCCCACAGCAGGCGAGACCAGTCCTGACCCCGGCGACGACCTTCCGAGTGTGTCCACTTCGTCAACGTCGACGCGATGTTCACACAGCGCGGTTCGACACCGAGCTTCGCGTGCTGATAGTGGCCCGCTTCCGCCACCGCTCGGTTGCTGTCTTCATTCCGCAAGAAAGAGAGCGGCACGCCGAAGATGAACGAGACGTACTTGATCGCCGTCTCCGAGATCTCGTTCTCTGCCAAAGACGTCGGGGGAACGTTCAGGCTCTTCACATCGATCGAGCCGTCCACCACCCACGCCTTACCCGCACCTCCCGCCGAAAGCTGGTAGTTGATCTCACGCTGCAATCGACGCCGTTCCGCCTCACCGAACGGCTCTTCAGGGTCCGTGTTCGTCACGATCACGCTCGGACGAACGCTCTGCGTCAGCAGGTTCTCCATCAGCGCCGCGTAGCTGTCGGAGAGCCCCACGAACGCGAACGCCGCCTGCGTCGGCGACTGGCCCAGCGCATACGGGTCACGCAGGCTGTCGAGCCGGAAGTTCACCAGGTCCGATGGCTCGTACTCTCGCGAGAAGTAGCTGTAGTGCGAGACCAACGAGCCTTCCGTCTCCCGATACGGCAGGACGTACTGCGCCAACAGCGGCCACAGGTAAGGCGCCAGCAC
>JARLIH010000453.1 GCA_031291845.1 Isosphaeraceae bacterium
GCCGGGGTGGGTTGGCGCCCTTCGGGCTGACCCGCCCTCCGAGACCAACATTTCGCAGGGTTCGTGGAGCGGACCCCGCGAATGCCGCGGCTGACGGCCTCGGCCTATCGGAAACCGCCTCCCATTCCACCCATCATTCCGCCTCCCATTCCTCCGCTCATCCCGCCCTTGCTAAGCTCGGGTGAGCCGGCGGACGCGATGATGAGGAGCCCCTCTTTTACAGTGTAGGCCAGTCCGACTTGGCCGAGCAAGAGCCGCAGACCTGTCTTGAGCTTGACCCGTTTGAGATCGATCGAAACCTTCATCTCGGGCCCGTTGGGCGCAGGTAATATGTAAAGAGGTGATATGTAAAGGGGGATGCCCTCGGGCAGTTCGGGCCCGATGGTCATCTTCTCGATCTCCTTGATCGCGACGTCGACAGGCTTATCGGTGAAATGCAACGCGACCACCTTGTCGAGTGCAGCGTGAATCGCCTGCGATGTCGCGTCGTCGTCCGCCTCCTCGGCCGGTAACGCCTTGGCGTTGCTGGGCGGCGGGACCGACGGTACGGTCGCTTTGGGCTGCGCATCCGTCCGATTCACTGGAGGCTGTCCGCTCGCGTAGCGCTCGACCTCCGCGCGAATCCGGAAAACCTCGACGAGGTGTTTCATCTCGTCGAGGCTCAACTCACCGCGCTCGGCCTTCTTGGCGAGGGTCAGGATCGGAACGGGGACCATATCCTCGGATTCAGCACTGGTGATTGTAACGATGCCGTCCCGGACCTCGTAAACCAAGCCGAGTTGCTTGAGCATCAGCCGCAGGGTTTCTCGCAGCGCGACGCCTTTGATGTCCATCTGGACGGGAGAGGCCAAGGTCTTTTCGGCTTCTTGAAGACCGACGGGGTCTACATAGATGGGGAGGCCGCCGGGGAAGTCCTTGGTCTTCGTCTCTTCTCGGATGTACGCGAACACATCCTCCAGAGGGGTCTCGTTTGCGAACTCCATGGGAATGCGTTTCTTGAGCGCCTCGAGAATGGCCCTGGTTTTCGCCTCGTCCTCGGGCGTTGACTCGTCTGAACCTGCGTCGGAGTGATAAACGGTCTTTCTCCCGGGCAAACGCTGCAACCAGGCGGCGGGAGAAAGCTCTTCCGGGTCGCCGGCAGTGCCCGTATCGTTTGCCCCTCGACGTTTCGACCGGAGCTGATCCGCGAGCTTTCGGATTTCGATCAGGGCAACTTCCTGGCGCGACGAGATGACAAGCATCCCGTCTCGTGAGGTCGCGGCCAGTTTTAAGGGGCGGAGCATTGCGTCGAGCGAGTCCCGTAGCGGCAAGTCTTTCGCCGCGATCGAGACGGGCGACTGCATCGTCGCACCCGCCTCGTCGAGTCCCGTGGGATCGACATAAATCGGCACGCCGTTGGGTGATGGGATCGACTGCCCAGCCGTTTCCGCCCTGATGTGTTTCAGGACGGTTTCCAACGTGGCGGCCTTGAACTGGAGGGGCAGCGGTTTCTCCATCGCATCGTCGAGTGCTTGCTCCTTCGTCCGGCCGGAGCCGAAATCCTCCGCCGCGACGGGCTTCGTGCCGGGTTCCGTTGCCCTGTCTCCGGCCCGTCCCCGGCTCTCCTGCGCAAGCACCCAGGCCCCGAGGAGCAGACCGCTACAGCTCAGGCTAATGGCTGCGACGACTTTCAGCTTGGTCACGAACATGGTGGAGAGTACCCCTTCCGTCAATCGGGCGGCCGTTGCCGAGACCAGGCCGCCCTTAAACCTTCCGGCTGTGAACTGCGAGATGGCGCGGGCCGCCGTTGCGATGAGAGGATCGGTCACTGCTGCTGACGAACGCTGGCTCAGGGTCGCAGTCACGACGCCCAATCCGGGGGCCACGCCGCGCCGCGCAAGGCGCCCACGCAACAGCTCCCGCGCTCGTGCGAGCCGCCCCTTCACGGTGCCGACGGGCCAGCCAAGCTGAGTCGCGGCCTCTTCGTGGGTCAATCCCTGGAGGTAGCAGAGCACGATCGGAGCGCGGTATTTCGCGGGGAGCCGGCTGAGCTCGTCGTCGAGCAGTGATTCCAGCTCGGACCGGCCGGGCTCTTCGGGGGGAGCCGAGGTAGCGACCGCGGTCCCGTCTTTTTCCCTCGCTCGGCGCCGGGCGGAGTCGGCCCGCGCACGCAGCGCGACGCGGTGAGCCACGCCGTAGAGCCAGTGCCCGATCGCGTCCCGCTCGCTGAGCGAACCAGCCTTGCGGACCAGCACGAGGAACGTGGCCTGGAAGGCATCCTCGACCGCATGGGGGTCGTCGAGGACGCGGCGGCAGACGCCGAGGACCATGGGGCCGTGCCGCGCGACGATCGCCTCGAAGGCGGACTCGTCCCGCCGTGTCACGTAGCGGTTCAAGAGCTGCCACTCCGGCAGACCGGCTCCGGTCCCCCCGTGAAACAGCCGATCGATCTGCTGGAGCACCGCGCCGTAAGTTCGGGCTGCCATTGGAAAACGCTCCCGTCCTGTCTCATTTCACTCCATAATGCCGGGAACCCCCCGGCGCGATACACCTTTTTCCGAACGAATTCAGGAAGGCGCTTTTGGGCTGGCCTCGATCTATCCCTACCAGCGACGCACGCACGGTGGTATTTTGTTTGAGGACTGTTCAAGGGTCGTGACGAGGCTGTCCGCGATGCGCAAGTTCATCCTGAGCGCGTGCCTCGTGCTGGTGGCTCAGCCCGCGGTCGGCGGGCCCGGCACCGCCACGGGTGAGGAGCGGGAGTCGTTCTTCGAACGCAAGATCCGTCCGGTGCTGTCCGGCACGTGCTTCCGATGCCACGGCGGCGAGCGGACGGGCGGGAAGCTGCGCGTGGACTCGGCCGGCGCCCTGCTCAAGGGGGGCGCGTCAGGCCCCGCCGTCGTGCCTGGAAAGCCCGACGAGAGCTTGCTGATCCAGGCGATCCGCAACGAGGACGATGCGCCCCACATGCCGCCGGGCAAGCCCGTCGCGTCCGAGGTCATCCGTGACTTCGAAGTCTGGGTGCGGGAAGGCGCGACGTGGCCGGCCGCGCTTTCGCAGGGTTTCACGCACCGCAAGCACTGGGCGTTTGAGCCGCCGCGGTCGAGGTTGCCTGCGGGCTCGGCGGAGAACCCGGTTGATCGTTTCATCGACGCCGCGTTGGAGGCCCAGAAGCTCCGCCCAACGGACCCGGCGGACAAACGCACGCTACTGCGGCGTGCGACATTCGACCTGAGCGGGCTGCCGCCGACGCCCGAAGAGGTCGCAACATTTCTGGCCGACGATTCGCCCGAGGCTTTTGCACGCGTGGTGGATCGGCTGCTGGCCTCGCCGCATTACGGCGAGCGCTGGGGACGCCACTGGCTCGACGTTGTCCGCTACGCCGACACGGCCGGTGAGACCGCCGATTACCCGGTGCCCCAGGCCTGGCGTTACCGCGACTACGTGATTCAAGCCTTCAATCGCGATAAGCCCTACGACGAGTTCCTGCGCGAGCAAATCGCGGGCGACATCCTGGCGGCGAAGCTTCCGGAACCCATTTCTCGGGAGCGTTACGCCGAGTACGTCATCGCCACGGGATACCTGGGCATCGCGCGTCGCTTCGGCTTTGACGTGACGAAAGACCAGTACCTGACGATCGAAGACACGATCGACGTGCTCGGCAAGAGCATTCTCGGCCTGACGATTGCTTGTGCCCGGTGCCACGACCACAAGTACGACCCGATCGGGCAAGCCGACTACTACGCGCTCTACGGGATTTTTGACAGCACGCGCTTTCCCTTCCCGGGTTGCGAGAAGGACAGGGCGCCACGCGACCTGGTGCCGCTCTCGACGCCGGCCGAGCGAGCGAGCCGGATCGCGGAGCTCGATCGCGCGGTGGCACGGACCGAGGAAAGCAAGACGGCGGCGGATCGGGCGCTCGCCGCAGCCGTGCGGCCGCCGCAGGTGGTGGTCGTGGGCGAAATTCCGAATGGGGGCGACCAGGCGTTCAGCGGAGCCTTGGGCGCCGCGGCCCTCGCGTCCCTGAGCGTAAAACGCGGCGAAATGCTCTCGCTCGCGGTCCTGCCCCGCAATGGCCACGGGGCCGATTCGACGTTGATCGAGCTGGAGGTGCGAGCGCTGGACGAACCTTGCCACGTCTGGAACGCGCGCGCCGACCTGCTCGCGGCGGCTGCTCAGAGCACTCCGGAGTCGGGGATCGAACGTTCCGGCGTCTGGCACGTCTTCGATAGCGCCAGTGCGCCTGCTGCGCTGACCGAGCTCGTGAGAGATGCCCACCAGGTGCCGGGTCTCGTGGTCTGGCGCGGCAAGGAGGACACGCCGGCGCTCTGTCTGAACACGGC
>JARLIH010000051.1 GCA_031291845.1 Isosphaeraceae bacterium
AGCCGCTCGGCAGCTTGCCGAGCGGATGTTGTCGGACGGGGGGCGCACCCCCGAGGAACGCATCACGTACGCGTTCCGCCGCGCCACGGCGCGAACCCCGAGCGCGGCCGAGCTGGCCGCGGTCCTACGCGGCCTGGAGCGCTACCGGCAGGTCTACGCGGCCGACAAGGCCGCGGCCGAGCAGTTCGTCCGTCACGGCGACAGCCCGGTCCCCACGGGACGCGACCTCGCCGAGCTGGCGGCGTACACCGCCACGGCGGGCGTGATCTTGAATCTGGACGAGACGATTACGCAGGAATGAAGGCGGATTGATTTTCTCTCTCTCGTGAGGACAGCCTGTGGATCCCCTACAGATCGCCCAAGAGTGCAACCGCCGGCACTTCCTCTCCCGCTCGGGCCTCGGCCTGGGCTCGCTCGCGCTGGGCGCGTTGCTCGGCGGCGACCGGGCGCAGGCTGCACCCACCAGTGGCCTGAGCGGGCTGCCTCACTTCCCGCCGAAGGCGAAGCGCGTCATCTACCTGTTCCAGTCGGGTGCGCCGTCGCAGATGGACCTGTTCGACGATAAGCCGACCCTCCGCGACAAGCGAGGCGTCGAGCTGCCCGAATCGGTGCGGATGGGCCAGCGGATCACGACCATGACCTCGGGTCAGAAGAACCTGCCCGTCGCCCCGTCGGTCTTCCAGTTCGCCCGGCATGGCCAGAGCGGGGCGATGCTGAGCGAGCTGCTGCCTCACACCGCGCGGGTCGCGGACGACCTCTGCTTCATCCGCTCGATGCAGACCGAGGCGATCAACCACGACCCGGCGATCACGTTCGTCCAGACGGGCTCGCAGCTCGCCGGCCGGCCGAGCATGGGGGCGTGGGTCGCGTACGGTCTCGGCAGCATGAACCAGGATCTGCCGGCGTTCGTGGTGCTCCTCTCCCGCGGGCGGACCGATCAGCCACTCTACGACCGGCTTTGGGGGAGCGGCTTCCTGCCGACCCGCTACCAGGGCGTCAAGCTGCGCGGGGGGAAAGAGCCGGTCCTCTACCTCGCCAACCCGGCGGGCTGCTCGCCCGCGACGCGCAGGCAGATGCTCGACGACCTCGGGACGCTCAACGACCTGCGGCATGCCGAAACCGGTGACCCCGAGACCGTGACGCGCGTCGCTCAGTACGAGCTCGCCTACCGGATGCAGATGTCGGTGCCCGAGCTGACCGACCTCTCGCGCGAGCCGCAATCGGTGCTTGACCTGTATGGGCCCGACGTCCAAAGGCCGGGCAGCTACGCGGCAAACTGCCTGCTCGCCCGCCGCCTGGCCGAACGCGGGGTGCGTTTCATCCAGCTCTACCACATGGGCTGGGACCAGCACGGCGACCTGCCGAACCAGATCCGCAGCCAGTGCCGCGACACCGATCAGCCTTCCGCCGCGCTCGTCCGCGACCTCAAACAGCGCGGCTTGCTCGACGACACGCTGATCGTCTGGGGAGGCGAGTTCGGGCGGACCGTGTATTCCCAAGGGCAGCTCACCGCCACGACTTACGGCCGCGATCACCACCCGCGCTGCTATACCATCTGGATGGCCGGCGGCGGCGCCAAGGCGGGGCACACGCACGGCGAGACGGACGACTTTTCCTACAACATCGTCCGCGACCCGGTCGAGGTCTTCGACCTGAACGCGACGATGCTGCACCTGCTGGGCGTCGACCACACGCGCTTGACGTACAAGTTCCAGGGGCGCGACTTCCGATTGACGGACGTGCGCGGGCGTATTGTGAAAGAGATCGTCGCCTGATCGCAGGCTTTATCGGGTGCGTGAAACGTACCGGTGCGTTTCACGCGCCCTACGAGAATCACATCTGCCTGCGCAGCTTTTGTCAGGCCGCGAGAAAGCGCGAACCGAAATGGAACCGGGGGCGTAAAGCGGTGAGCCGCCCCGCGGTCGGAGCACCCATCGTCAACGCGTCTCGGGCCGCTTGTCACGGACGAATGGTCGCCCGCCGGGCGCTGATGAACCCAGGGACGGAGCTCTTACGATGGAATCCCCCCGTGTTGCCGGCGGTCAACCGCGCCGCCGGCATGTGCCCGTGCTCGAAGATTTGGAAGGCCGGCGGCTGCTTTCGGCAGCCACCTCGTCCAACATGTCCTACCGGATCAGCCAGGTCCGGCACGAATATGACGTCTACGTGAGCAACCTGCAGCAGCTCGAGTTCAAGTCGAAGGCGACGCCTGCCGAGGAGCTGGCCCTGCGGGACGACGCACGCGCGATCTCGCAGGATGCGGCTTCGACGACGTTGAGCCTCCAGGCGGCTCAGACCAAAGCCCTCGCCGTCTCGCTCCAACTCGACCATGCGCCCCTTAATGGGTGGGTTGGCGACGTTGGGTGGAGTGTGATCGCCGATCGTCTCACGACGAACCTCGACGGGCTCAATGTCCCCGCATCGCTGACCGCCCAGACAGTGACCGACATGGAAGCGATCGCGCGCTCGGCAGGGGTGTCGGCAGTCGAGGCCCAGCACCTGGACTCGGACGCCGAACGGTTGACCGACGGCGAACAGTCGCTTGGCAGCAATTCCTATGTCCAGTTCCCCGATCCCCAGCTTTATTACACGCAGCACTTGCGGGGATTCTTTCGAGGTGGGGCCGCCGCCAAGCTCGAAGCGCAGGCAACTCTTGACGCGGACCTGGGCCGGATCCAGTCGGGTGCATCGGACAATGCGGCCGAGGCGGCCGTGTTGCACCGCGATGCCCGCCTGCTGGAGATCATCGGCGCCACGCTGACGAGCCAGGCCGACGCGCAGTTCGGCAACACGTTCGTCGCTGCGTTCGCCCTGGGCGCGCCGAGCCCGCAAACGCTGGCCCAGCTTCCGGGAGCGCTGCGCGCGACCCTCGGCGCCGGCGCGTCACCCGCGACCTTGGCCAAGGTCGATCAGCTCGCGTCGGACGCCGGCACGCTGTTCGTGGCCGCGGGCTCGTCGGCAGAGAATATCCGGACCGTTGTGAACGACGTCCAGGCGCTGGTCGCGGTCGGCGGGGCTGCGCCGCTAGACCCATTCAAGGTCGTCGTGATTCGGGCCGCACCGGCGCCATCCGCAACGGTATAGAGATCGAGCGGCCCCGTGCTTGCTCTTCGTGCTCTGAGGGCGGTTGACGATATGGTGCTCCCTTCTTGTAGCACCGTCCGCTTGGAACGAAAGGAAGCGAAAGCGAGTGGCCTTACCCATCGGACGGTAGCCGGTTAGTGTTTCGCGAGCGTTGGGTGAGCAATCCGACTTCGCTCGTGCCGGCCGCTTGCGCCTTTCCGACACGCGCGCCACGTTGCACAATAGGCTCCTCCGCCGATCGCACGCGCAGGGGTCACCGAGGAGCCAGGCCGATGAACGGTCCCGAAATCGGGCGCAGGGTCGTGTTGCAGAGATTCGCCCAGGCGCTCGCGCTGGGGGCCGGCACGGGAGCGTTGCCTTCTCGCCCCTCGCGCGGTGCTGCGCCCGAGGCGGCCGTGGATGTGCGGCTCGGCGAGCCGATCGGCACGATCAAGCCGGCCCTGTACAGCCAGTTCGCCGAACACATCGGCGGCGTGATCTACGACGGGATCTGGGTCGGCCCCGACTCGAAGATCCCGAACGTCGACGGGGTGCGCCGGGCGTTGGTCGAGCACGTCAAGCAGCTCGGCAAAATCGTCATCCGCTGGCCCGGCGGGTGCTTCGCCGACAAGTACCACTGGCGCGACGGTATCGGCCCGCGTGCCCTGCGTCCTCGCCGGTTCGGGCGCTGGAGAGAGGAGACGGAGACGAACCAGTTCGGTACCCACGAGTTCATCCGCTTCTGCCGGCTCTGTGGCACGGAACCGTACCTGGCTGCCAACATCGGCACCGGGACGGCGGAGGAATTCCAGCAGTGGGTCGAGTACTGCAACGCTCCCGCCGGAGCGACGACATTAGCCGACGAACGCGTGGCGAACGGCGACCGCGAGCCGTTCGGCGTGCACTACTGGGGCGTCGGCAACGAGAGCTGGGGGTGCGGGGGCAAGTTCACGCCCGAGGATTACTGCCGCGAGTACCGCCGGTTCACCGAGTGGGTGCCGGGCTACAACGTCCCGCTCTACCTGATCGCGGCCGGGCCCAACGGCAATGACGTCGACTGGACGCGCCGGTTTTTCCAGAAGTGGGCCGACTACGCCCGCGCACCGATCCAGGGGTGGGCGCCCCACTACTATTGTGGCACGACCGGGCACGCGCTCAAGTTCACCACCGACCAGTGGTACGAGATGTTCCACAAAGCGCTCAAGATGGAGTCGCTCATCGCGGACCAGTGGCGCACGCTCGGAGAGTTCGACAAGGAGCACCACATCAAGCTCGTGATCGACGAGTGGGGAACCTGGCACCCGGAAGGGACCGAGATCAACAAGCGCCACCTCTTCGAGCAGATGGGCTGCCTGCGCGACGCCCTGGTCGCCGCGTTGACGCTCGACACGTTCAACCGGCACGCCGACAAGGTGGACATGGCCAACATCGCCCAGTTGGTCAACAACCTCCAATCCCTCTTCCTGGCGGACGGCGACCGCTTCGTCGCAACGCCGAACTTCCACGTCTTCGCCATGTATCGGCCCCACCACGGTGCGCAAGCCGTGCGGCTTGAGGTCGAGTCTGCCGAAGTCTCATTCCAGGCCGCCGGGCGTGCCGCGGCGATTCCGCGGGTCGCCGGATCGGCCTCGAGACAGGGTAAGGCGCTGACCCTGACGCTCGTCCACACGCACGCGAGCGAGCCGGTCGAGGTCACGATCCGCCTGCGCGACGGCGCGGCGGCCGCGGTCCAGCAGACCGTCCTGACCCACGAATCGCTGAACGCCCACAACACGTTCGAGCTTCCGGAGGTCGTGACGCCGAAGTCCACCGTCACCGACCTCAAGGGTGCGACGTTCGTGTGCAAGCTGCCGGCGGCGTCGGTAACCCGTTTGGACGTACGGCTCGTTTAGGGCCGAATCACGGCATCGTAATTCGTAGTGTGCATGAAATGCATAAGTGCATCTCATGCGCCCTGCGTAAAAAATGTGACCGCGCGTCCGTCCTCGATCGACTGGTACGCGGCCCAGACGGCCTCCATCGTCCTGAGGTTGTCGGTCGCCTGCGTCTCGTGCTCGCGGCCGTGCACGAGTCCCTCGAGAAAATGAGCCTGGGTGGCGACGTACCCCTGGAGATAGACATCCTCCTCCGGAGGCAGCTCCACCCGCCGGCGCTCGGTGCGGCCATCGAGCCCCACGAACAGCAGCGAGCCGTCGGTCTGTAGACGAAGGGCCCCGTCGGTTCCGGACACGGCCGTGTCGTTGAGCGCCCAGTCGAGCCGCGCCCGCGCGGGATCCGGCGGCTCGCACCAACTGAAGTCCAGGACGCCCAATCCGCCGGACTCGAACCGGACGCAGATCGTGGCCACGTCCTCACCGAGGCTTCGGGCGCCGAAGCGGCCGGCCGTCGCGGTGACGGACTGAATCTCGCCCATCAAGTACCGCGCCGTGTCGACCAGGTGGCACCCCATGTCGGTCAGGATCAGGCGCGTCATCGTCGCGAGGTACGGCTGCGAGTCGTAGCCGCCGGGCCGGAGCGCGCGCGTGTCGTGGTGCGCGATCCGCAGGCGAATCGGCCGGCCGATTGTGCCCGCGTCGAGCTCGGCGCGGAGCGCGCGGTACCACGGACGGAAGCGCCAGTTCTCATGGATCATCAGCCGGACGCCCGCGTTGGTGCACGCCGCGATCATCGCGTGGAAGTCGTCGGGACCCGGCGCCGCGGGTTTCTGGCAGAGGACGTGCACCCCGTGTCGCGCGGCCAGCTCGACGAGTGCGCGGTGGGACTCCGGGCCGGTGCAGATCTCGACGAAATCGAGGGGGACCTCCTCGAAGAGTTGGGCCGCGTCGGGAAACGGGTCGGCCTCCGGCCAGTACGGGCGAGCATGCTCGAGCCGCGCGGCATCACGGTCGCAAAGCGCGACCAAGCGCGCTCCGGGCACGCGGGCCCAGCCTTCGAGGTGATGCCGCGAGACGAACCCGCAGCCGATCAACGCGCCACGCAACGGAGGGCTCGGCATCGAACGCTCCCGCCGGTTCATGGTTCAGGGCGTGGCCGGCTGTTGCTGGGTCAGGCAATGCAGCGTCCCCAGCCCGAGAACGAGGTCGACGCAGTGGATGCCGACGACGGTGCGATCCGGGAAGACCGAGGCGAGCGTGTTGAGCGCCTCGCGGTCGGCCGGGTCGTTGAAGGTCGGCACGAGCACCAGCCCGTTGGCGATGTAGAAGTTCGCGTAGCTGGCCGGCAGCCGTTCCCCCTCGAAGAGGACCGGCTCGGGCATGGGGAGGGGAACCAGCTCCAGCGCGTTGCCGTCCTGGTCGCGGGCGGCTTCGAGCCGTTTCCAGTTTTCCTGGAGGGGCTCGAAGTTCGGGTCGGAGCGCTGTTTCTCGACGACCGCGACGACCGTGCGCGGGCCGACGAACCGGGCGAGGTCGTCGACGTGCCCGTGCGTGTCATCACCGGCGATTCCCGGGCCGAGCCAGATCACGTGCCGCGCTCCGAGGAAGTCGGCGGCGACGCGCTCGACCCCCTCGCGGTCGAGCCAGGGGTTCCGCGCCTGGACGTCGCTGAGCAGGCACTCCTCGGTCGTGATCAACGTGCCCGCGCCGTTGACGTCGATCGCGCCCCCTTCCAGCACGACGCGCCGGTGCTCGCCTTCCAGCTCGACCCGCGGCACCCACCGCTTCGCTTGCAACTGCCGCGCGACGAGCTTGGGGACGAGTTTATCGCTGTGGTAGTTGTCGTACTTGGCCCAGGCGTTGAACTTCCAGTGCAACAGGGCGAGCCGGTCGGACGGCGCCGTATCGCGCACGAGGAACGTGGGGCCCGAGTCGCGCAGCCACACGCGATCGGTGCGTGCTCGCAACAAGGTCACTCGTCCGAGGTCGGCGCCGGCCTTCTCGAGGATCTCGGCGACGCGCTCCTGGCGCTTCTCGCCGCCGTGAACCAGCACGTTGACCCGTTCGACGCGGCTCAGGTGGCGGACGATTTCGGCGTACACCCAGGGGATCGGCGCGAACTTGCCGGGCCAGTCGTCGCGGTTGTGGGGCCACGCGACCCAGGTCGCTTCGTGCGGCTCCCACTCCGCGGGCATGCGGTATCCGAGCAAGGCGGGTGTTTCGATCATAACCGCATTCCTGTGGAGTGCATTTCATGCACCCTACTGATCGAGAAATCGTTGCGTGATTCCGCCATAGGCGTCGATGCGGCGGTCGCGGAGAAAGGGCCAGTTTCGCCGGGTCTCCTCCTGGAGACGGGGGTCGCAGGTCGCGATCAGGACCTCCTCCGTGTCGTGGTCGGCCTTGGCGAGGATTCGACCGAACGGGTCGGCGAGGAACGAGCCGCCCCAGAACTCGAGGCCGCCGTTCG
>JARLIH010000052.1 GCA_031291845.1 Isosphaeraceae bacterium
GCCGCACGCTCGTGTTTGTGACGCATGATCGGATGTTCCTGCAGCGGCTGGCAACGCGAATCATCGAGGTCGACCGGGCACGGCTTTTCGACTGGACTTGCGACTATGCGACCTTTCTCGCCCGCAAAGAGGCCGCGCTGGAGGCCGAAGTCCTCGGGTGCGAAGCGCTCGTCCCGCCCCTCCGCCGAGTCGCGATTCTTACCGAAGTCTCGGAATGCCTCGCCCTCGAAGGATCCGAAGAAGCGGCGTCCGTCACGAGTTTTTGCCTCGAGGCGCTCGGCCGCTTGGCCGCCGCCGGCACGGCCGAGGAAGCGGCCTGGGTCATCGATCAATCGTCCGCGCGGTGGGGCGATTACCTCGAACTCCTCGACCCGCACGTCGATGCCGCGGCCGAGGCGGCGTTTCCCGAAGCGCCCGAACCCGTTCCGGACGCACTCCCGGAACCCGCACTTGATCCTTCGCTCCTGCTGCGACTGCTCGGCGCGGCGACCGCCCCCAACAACCCGGCCGAAGACGAAAATCCCCAGCAGCAGGCGGATACGCCGGCACGTTCGGGCCAAAAGCCCATGAAACCGGCGGCCGATGAGCATTCCTCGCGAGAACGGCCGCCCCGTCACGCGGTCGTTGCGCCCGACCTGCCGGCTCCCACCTTCACTCCCGCGCGCCCCGGCTCGCCGCAACCGCCGGTCGCCGCGGCCGAAAGCCGGCCGCCCGACGAAGACGGTAAGGCCGCGATCCAGGCCTCCATCGGGCAGCTCGACCCCGAGTTACGCGCCGCGTTTTGCTCGGAAGCGACGGACCTGTTCGAACGAATCGAGGCGATCGTCGTGCACCTGGAGCGTGAGCCCGGCTCGCTGCCGCTGCTCCACGAGCTGGGGCGGTGCCTCCACACGCTCAAGGGAGCGGCCGGGAGCGTCGGCCTCGCCGAGTTCGCGACCCGCATCCACGCCATCGAGGACGCCATTGAGGGGGCCGCGGGAACGGCCCCGCACGACCTTCTCGACCGGCTCGACGCCCTGCTGTCCCTCTTCGAAGCGGCGGTCGCGCCCCCCGCGGCCGCGCGGGGATCAACGGTGGAGCAGCCGCCGCCGCAGCCGCAGCCACGAACGGGTCACGTCCCCGAGGCCAATCCCGCCGCGCTCCCGACATCGGAATCGCTCCTGCGCATTCCGACCGAGCGAATCGAGACGCTCATGGACCTCGTCTCCGAGCTCATCATCCGCCGCGGCGTGTGGTCGGCCCAGGTGGAGGCCATGAAGGACTTCGCCGATAGCGTCCGGGCCAGCCGCGCCCGGCTCCTGGCGTGCACGGAGCGCCTCGACGTGCTGCGCCCCGACCCTCGCGGGGAGCTCGCCCGCCTGATGCGGGGACTCACCGAGCAGGCCGACGACCTGGCCCTCCTGGCCCAGAACGTCCAGGCCTCGGCCTTGCCGCTGAGCGACGACGGCGACGCCCTCACGCGCATCTCGCTCCAGCTCTGGGAGCAGCTCCAGGCGGTGCAGATCGTGCCGGTGCGCGGGCTGTTCCATCGCCTCATTCGCGTCGCCCGCGACGCCGCCCGCATCGAGAACCGCGAGATCGAAGTCCTGATGGTCGGCGAGGACACCGGGCTCGATCGCGCTGTGCAGGACAAGGCGTTCGAGCCGCTGCTGCACGTCGTCCGAAATGCCGTGGGCCACGGCATCGAGGCACCGGCGGACCGCGTGAAAAAGGGGAAGTGCCCCGTCGGGTGCGTGACCCTGGAGGCCCGCCGCGAGGGAAACGCACTCGTCATCGCCGTGCAGGACGACGGCCGAGGGCTCGACGACGTCGCGATCCTGGAGAAAGCCCGCCGGCTGGGCTTGATCCGGGTCGGCGAAATACCCAGCCGCGACCGGCTGCACGCCTTGATTTTCCATCCCGGGTTCTCGACCCGGGCGGTTGCGAACGAAGTGTCCGGACGCGGCGTCGGCATGGATGTCGTCGCGCAAGAAGTGGGACGCTTGCGAGGCACCATTCAGCTTGCGTCGCAACCGGGGCAGGGGACGACCATCACCATCCGCTTGCCGACCCGCCTGGCGGTTGAGCGGGTCCTGATCACCCGGGTCGACGGCCAGGCGTTCGGCATCCCGGTCGCAATGGTCGAGTACGCCGAACCGTTCGATCAGGCGACGTGCGAACGCCGCGACGGCCGGGAAACCGTCGTCGTCGGTGACCGTAGCGTTCCTGTGCTCGACGCCCGCCGCGCGCTGGGAATCTGGGGAGCGCCGCGCGGGGCGTGTCCTAAGCTTCTTGTGGTACGCGCTGACGGCGGCGGCCTCGGGCTCGTGGTCGACACCATCGAAGGCGCACGCGAGCTGGTGATCAAGCCGATTGGACCGCTGCTTGCCGGCCATCCCATGGTTGCCGGGACCAGCGTGCTGATGACCGGGGAGGTCATCCTCATCCTGAACCCGTCGCCGTTGGGCCGCTATCTGATGACAGGAAACGACGCAGAGGCAGCCGAGCCCGCACCGGCCGTACGGCCTCGCACCGCCGGAGCGCTCGTGGTCGACGACTCGATGAGCGTCCGGCGTGTCATGGCAAGGCACCTGCATGCGCTCGGGTTCGAAGTCGACGAGGTGTGCGACGGATTGGAGGCCCTCCAGAAGCTCAAGGGCCAGTCGTACCGCTTGGTCCTCACGGACCTCGAGATGCCGCGCATGGACGGTTTCGAGCTGTTGGCGGAGCTGGGCCGCCTGGGCGTCCAGCGGAGTTCCCCGGTGATCGTCGTGAGCACCCGCTCCGATCCCGAGACACGAAATCGCGTTCATGCACTCGGGGCACGGGCGTTTGTGCCGAAGCCCATCGAGCCGAGCGAGCTGGCCCGCGCCGTTCGCGGGCTGATTCCCGAACAGGTCTAGAACGCGAATCTACGCTGGAACCGCACGTATGACGGACAATCCCCTGATCCTGGTCATCGACGACAGCCCGACCATCCGCAAGCTGGTAGATTGCCACCTCTCGCAGGCAGGCTACCGGGTTGCCGCCGCGCCCGACGCAGAGCGCGGGGTCGAGATGGCGCGGACACTGCGGCCGAACTTGATTCTGCTCGACCACCAGTTACCTGGGACTACCGGTGACGAGGTGTGCCGGAAGCTGCTCGACGACGAGCGCACGGCCCGCATCCCCGTCGTGATCAGCTCGGCGATGCGGAACCGCGCGTTCGCGCGCTACACCGAGTTTCCCAACATCGTCGACCAGATTCCCAAGCCCTTCACGCCCGAGCTGCTGAAGAGCGGCGTGGCCAACGCCCTCCAGATGGGCGAGCTCGTCGTCCAGGCCCAACGCACGGGCAGTGCAATGCCCGAATCCGTGGGCGAGGTCCAAGAGACGGCCCTGGAGGGGAACACCGCGATCTTCCCGCTCCGGAGCGTGCTCGACTTTCTGAACAACGGCCAACAGCAGGGCCGGCTGAGCCTCGAGATCGGCAAGGACCGCGTCCGGTTCTTTGTCTCGGCCGGCCGCGTCCAGGCCGCCGTCTCGGCCACCGTCGCCCCCGCTCAGCTCGAGCCCTATCTGCCGGCCGATCTCGAGGACCTCGGCCCGCTGCTGGCCCTGACGCTCAGCGAGCAGCAGGACGCCTCGATGGGAGGCCTCATCAAGCTCCTGGAGCGCAGCCTGTCGGACCCTCGCCGGCTACGCGCACTGTTGCGGTTCCAGTCGTCCGTTCTCACGTACCTGGCCCTGGCGGGAGAGCCCGGGATGTTCGCGTTCGAGACCAAGGTTGCCATGCCGCCGATGTTCCAGGCTTTCCCCCTGCAGCTCAGCGTTGCGGCCCTCGCCGTCGAGGGGAGCAAACGGCTGGAAGCGCCGGAAGACCTCGACGCCTGGGGCCGCTTGATCCTGGCCCGTCAGAGCACCCGCGGAGGCAACCTCGATCGCACCGGCCTGTCGTCGCTGGAGCTGAAAGTCCACACGTTGCTCGACGGCTCCCTCGACCTGGTGAGCGCGGCCGGGCGCGCAGGCGTGGCCCTCGAGGAAGCCGCGGCCGTCGCGCGCGGCCTCGAGCTGGCCGGGATGGTCGAGCGCCGCAGCCCGGTCATCAGCGCCCCGATCCTGGTCCTGGACGAGGACCCGGAGACCACCCTGTTGGCCCAGCGCGTTCTCGGCCCGGAAGGCGAGGGATACCAGGTCAAGGTCGTGAGGGACCGCGTCGGAGCCCAGCTCTTGCTCCGCCGGAGCACGTTCGACCTGGTCATTTTGCCGCTGGACCGCCCCGAGCACGAGGCGTTCTACCACGCCATTCGAGCGCAGGCGCCGAGCAGCACGCGCTTCGTCGGTCTGGTCGGGATCCACGAGGAGGGGGAGCTGGCGCGCCTGGATGCCATGGGCCTCGACGGCGTCCTGCACCGGCCTCTGGCCGAGGTGGACCTCAAAACAACGGTCAAACACCTGTTACACATCGACGAGCTGGCCGCGATCTCATAATCCCCCCTTCTACCCGAAAGCGAACAGGCCATGATCGACGAATGGGCCACCGATACGGAGGATACGATGATCCTCCTCCAGGAAGAGATCGAACGCCTTGAAAATGAGCTCCGCCTCCGTGACGAGGCCCTCGCCGAAACGAGCCGCGGACAAGCCGAGGGGACATCGGCGGCGTCGGAGGAGAGCCTCGAGCTCCAGAACCGCATCGAGGACATGAAGTACGAGCTGTCCAGTCGGGACGAGTCGATCGCCCTGCTGCTGGAGCAGATCCGGCTCTTCGAGGAAGCCGAAAGCGCCTCCCGCGCGGAGTGGGAGCAGCTTTCGAGCTGGGTCACCGAAGTCGAGCGGCGCGTCGAGCGGCGCGACACGGCGAGCCAGGATATCCAGCTCGAGCTCGAGACCGAGCGCAACCAGGCGACGGCCCAGCGCCACGCCTTCGAGAAAGATCGACGCGGCTGGGAAGCACAGCGCCAGGCGCTCGACGACGAGAACGAGCGCCTCCGCTCCAAGATCGCCGAGCTGGCGAACCACACCGAGGCATCGCCCGACGCCGCCTTCGCCGCCCTCGAGAGCGAGAACCGGCGGCTCCGTGAGACCTGCCATACGCTCGTGCGCGCCTCGGCCGAGGCTGCCGACGCGTCCCGCCTGCGCACCCAGCTCCAGTCCGCCCAGCAACAGGTCGACGAGCTCCGTAAGGAGTTGACGCAACTGAACGACGACCGTACGCGGGAACGGATGGAGGCCGAGGCCGCCCTCGCCGCCCTCCGCAACCAGGTCGTCGTCGCCACGCTCAAGGTCGCCGAAGAACCGGTCAAGCCGCCCGCCGTCGAAACGCCGGCGCAAGAAGCGCCGGGCCCGCTCTCCGTCGACGATCGCATCCGAGCGCTGCGGCAGCACCTGGTCGAGATCCACGAGCGCGAGCAGGCCGAGCGGAACCGGAAAAGCCTCGGTTCCCGGCTCTCCCGGCTGTGGCGGAATACCGGCCCCTGAGTCGGGCATGGGCTCCCACCACGCCCAACGGTCCGGCCGAACCGTTGCGGAACCGGGACACGCGATAGCACCGCGACTGGAGTTGATTCATGCCCAACGAGACGCTGCCAACACCGCGTGCGGCGAGTGCGCTCGAGGCGAAAGGAGCGTCCTTTCGCCAAGAGACCGCCGCCCTGGCCGGCGGACTCGAACGGATCCGCGCCACGGTTCTGGAACGGCTCGACAAGGTCGAAACAGCCCTGCGGGAACGCGCCAGCCGGGCGCCGGTCGAGGAATCGCAGCTTTCCGAGCGGGACAGCGAGCTCCGGCGCCGGGCCGCCGAGCTCCAGCAACGGCAGACCGAGCTCCAGCAACGGACCGCGGAGCTGGAGGAAGCCCAGCGGCGCCTGCGCGCCGAGCGCGATCGCTGGGAAAACGAACGGGCGACCCTGCTCGAGCAGCTCGAACACGACCGGATCCTGCTGGCTGAAGCCTGGGAGCGACTGGAGCGAGAGAAGCTCGAGCACCCCGACGGACCCTCAGCGCCGTCCCGCAATGCAAACACCGAGCGGGTGCCCGCGCGGGTCGCCCGGCCGGTCGTGGCCTCGGACGACGAAAACCCCGTTGCCCAGGCGATCCTCCGCCAGTTCCAGGCCGTTCGACGCGACGTCCGCCGCAACGCCAACGGTCCCACCTCCAGTTGAGCCACCGCTCCTGAAGCTCGATCGCTCGTCCTTCAAAAGCGACTCCACTTTTTTGTTTTGACCTATGTTTCAGTAAGCCGCTGGATCCGGCCTTGTCGTCAGACGTTCAGAAAGGCCCTGCGACGATGTCGACTCACCTCACTCTTACGACGAACGCCGGGAACCGGAGCTGGGCCTCCCGCTTCATTCGATCGCTCTGGCCCAAACCGAACCGCTCCGCCAACCGCAATGGACCGGCGGATGCGCAGCCGGCGCGTCCGGACGAGAATGGTGGCACGTCGGTCGCCCACCGCCTCATCGCCGAGGACCGCTATCTTTTCGTCCTATTGAGAGAGGCCGAGGTCGACGAGGCCGAAACGCTGCCGGCCTGGCGGTCGATCGAGGAAGAAATGGCCCTGGTCCCGTACGGCGTGATGCCGGTGCAGGGACCGCACGGGGGCACGAACCTGGTCGAGGTCCCCGCTTTCTACCTCGACCGCTGCGCCGTCACGAACCGGCGGTTCCAGCGGTTCGTGAAGGCAGGCGGTTATGAAAACCTGGAGATCTGGCCGCGCGAGGTCTGGCCGGGCCTGATGCGGTTCACGGACCGTACCGGTCAGCCGGGTCCCCGCGACTGGGAGGACGGCCACTACCCGGCCGGACTCGGCGACCACCCGGTCGTCGGCGTCTGCTGGTACGAAGCGCTCGCGTTCGCGCGCTGGGTCGGCAAGCGACTGCCGTCGTCCGTCGAATGGCAAAAGGCCGGCGGCTGGCCCGAGCAGCTCAGCGGGGGGGCCATCAACCGTTATCCGTGGGGCAACGTGTTCGACCCGGCCCGCGCCAACGTGTGGGCCAGCGGGATCGGCCATACCGTGTCCGTTCGTGAGTTCGCCAAGGGAGCGACCCTCAACGGCATCTTCCAGATGACCGGGAACGTCTGGGAGTGGCTCGACGACCCGCTCGATAGCGTTCCTTCGTTCCACGGCGAACGGCTCGAGACGGACCGCCCACTGCGCCGGATTGTCGGCGGGGCGTTCGACACCTATTTCGCCAACGAAGCCACCTGCCACTTCACGACCGGCCAGCCCGAGCTCGACCGCCGCCCCAATATCGGCTTCCGATGCGCGGTGGCCATCGACCGCCTCCGCCCCGCCCCGGGAACGAACGCGTCCTGACACCGTTTCTGGGGTGGCCTGAGAGTCAAGGAACCGAGAATGCCAAGCTTGAACCTACTGTCAACCAGGCACCCGGGGCATGACTACCCGGCCTGTCCGCTGTGCGGCGGCTGCGTCTACCTGGGCGAGCCTTGCGGGCACTGTCACGCCCCGGCGGAAGTGATCGGCTCGATCGCCGAGCGGAACCTGCCGGCCCGGTTCGTCGGCGTGCTCGGACCGAGCGGCGTGGGGAAGACCGTCTACCTCGGGATGCTGCTCGACCTGCTTGCCCGGGGCGCGGGGGGACTGCACGGGCTACCGCGCGGTCCATTCTCGATGGAAGTGCACCGCAACCTCGTCCTGTCGCTCGAGCGCCAGCGTTTTCCCGAAAAGACGCCCGTGGAACCCGACCGGTGGAAGTGGGTCCATTGCGAAGTGTCGCGCGGGACCAAGCGCGGACAGGTTTACGACATCGTCACCCCCGACGTCGCCGGCGAGGCCGTCCTGAACGAGTTGATGATGCCTCGCTCCAGCCCGACGGTGCGGTCGCTTATCGGCCGTTGCGCGGGGCTCGTCGTCCTCGTCGATACGCTTCAGGTGATCGAGGACGGACAGGGGCAGGAACTGTTCGCGATGCAGCTCATCAGCTACTTGTCGTCGCTCCGCCCAACGCGCCGACACCGCATGCTGGAGCTTCCGGTCGCGCTCGTGTTCACGAAGGCTGACCTGTGCGAGGACGCGATTCACGACCCCGAAGGTTTCGCGAAGACAAACGCGACGGGCCTGTGGAAGCTCTGCGAGTCGCGTTTGCGTCATTTCCGATTCTTCGGCGCGGCCGTCGCCGGCTCGACCGCGATGCTGGTCGACCGTGACGGCGGCGTGAACCTTATCCCGCTCCGCGTCGAGCCGCGGGGTGTAATCGAGCCCTTCGCCTGGCTCCTCGCGCAGCTTTGACGCACCGTCGGCACGAATGGGACGGCCAACGACCGAGCCCGAACCGTTCGCGCCGGACTCGGGGAGTATGCACCCGTGTGGGCCGAGCAAGCGATTTTCACCTCCCTCTCGCGACAGGGCCGGTCCGGTTACCACGTCGTGGCGCGCTCGCCCGGTGTCACGGACGCCGAGGCGAGCTCGCTCGCGACCTGGTCGCCGTCTCATGGCGCACTGCTCGTTGACGAGCTCAACCGGACGAGCGTCAACTTCCATCCTCTCGCCAGCGGCCGTTACGCCCTCTCTCGCACCTGCCAGGGAGCGCCGGAGTACAGCGGGCGCGGCGGCCGCCAGGTTTACACCCACGCCCTGATCGTCGACCCGAACACCCTCAAGAAGGCGGGCAACAATCCGTTCGCGATCTACCACGACGCCCTCGCCCTCGGTTACTTCCTCCATCGGGCCGAGCCCGACACCCAGCTCAAGTGCGTCCCCCTGAGCTTCACGCACCCCCGCCTCGACCCCGCCGCCTGTGCCGACCGCGCCCGGGAGCTCGGCTTGCCCGACCTCGAAACGACCAAGGCCCAGCTCGTCGCCGGCCGCTCCGTCGCCCTGCCACACGCCGGCGACCGCATCGCCCTGGCCGAGTGCCTGCTCGGACAACTCCCGGCCGACATGCTGGGTGCCCTCAGCTTCTCCACGAGCCTTCAGCCATCCGCGGTCCGTCCCTTCCGCCTCCTGCTTGTCGGCACGGCGTGAACGGCCCCCCCGCGCGGGCCGCAAGGCGCCTCGCGCAAGTCGTAGGGTGTGCAGTGCCGGCCACGTTTGCAAGGAGAGTTGGCGGGCA
>JARLIH010000454.1 GCA_031291845.1 Isosphaeraceae bacterium
GCACAACAAGTGGTGGCCGGTCGGAAAAAACGTGTTGACTAGCCCGGGTGTGGCGACGAGCCTTGCTGCCGACACCTACGAACTCCAGATCACGGGCACCGACCCCGGCAACGTCGTAAACGCCACCGACCCCACCAAGAGCACCCAGACCCAGAACAACTTCTCGATCGGGGTCGTCGACGCGGGGGCGACCCCCGGGACCGTCCAGGTGTACGGCAACGGGACGATGTGCAACTGGTACAACGTCAGCGGCACGTCGACGGGACCGGGCACGTCGACCTTCTATCTCGCCCAGATCCCCGCGAAGTACGCCGGCAAGACGATCCAGATCAACCTGTTCGACCCCGGCGACTCGTACCAAGCCACATACATCAAGGTCGTGTCACCCGACAAGAACACCCAGACGGAGGTGGGATTCGCCTGGACCGCGGCGACGCTTGAGGGCGCGGCCGTCTCCTCAGGGACAGTGGTCGCGGGGTCGTCGGGTCTTCCGGCGACAACCTCGTCGGGCACGAAAGTCTTCAACGATCTGATGGTGACTATTAGTATTCCGCTCGGTGCGAGCTACGGATCGACGGCCACTGGCGGCTTGTGGAACAACGGCTGGTGGCAGATCCAATACATCGCGAACAGCGCCAACGACACGACCACCTGGGGGGTCGATGTCGCTGGTACCCCGGTTCACCTCACGATGCCGTAGGCGCCCCTTTGCCGCCCGCCTGTGCAGGACGCGTGCACCGCGAATCCGGGCGGGCGTTGCCAAGGCGGTCCGCAATCCAACGGGCACCTAAACTCGGGGCACGAGATATGGATACCGCCGACCCTGGGTTGAGCAAACGCTTCTGGGCGAAGGTCGACAAGAGCCCCGATTGTTGGCTCTGGACAGCGAGTCGAACAGGGATCGGCGTCGGCCAGTTCCGTGTCGGCAACAAGATGCTTGCGGCCCACCGCGTGGCCTGGTCGCTCGTCTCTGGAACACCGGCGCCACGCTGTCTTCGACATGGCTGCGGAAACCTTGCTGCGGTCGCCCGGACCACATGGTTGCGACTGATCGGCGTCATGGTCCGACCAACCTTGCGCGGACGTGGGAGAGGAGGTTCACCATGCGCCCCCGCCAACCCGAAACCCCGCCGACCGGTGTCGGACCAACAACCATCCCGGCGGCGGCGCCGGTCGAGACAGCGCCCGTCCCGGTCGCGGCAGCGAACCCGGCGCCGGCAGCGACGTTGGCTCCGCAGCCCGAGTCGAGTTCCACATAACCTGGATCGAGCGCGATCGTGCCCATGACCGGCACCGGGGGTTTGACGGCGGCGGTCCGCCCTGAGCGCGAATCGCCGCATCCTCGCGACTGAACGGCGCCCTGCGCTGCTTCCCTACCCGCCCCGCTCGCGCTCTGCCAGTGCGCGCCGGACGGTGGCTTCCCCGGCACACAGCCAACGCCCTGAGCTCGAAGTCGGTGCAGACGCGGAGAATCGGACTGCCCTCCCCGGGGGAGGAGGGCAGTCTGGGCGGTGGTCGAGGAACAAGAGCTCGGCACGGCCACGCTGGCGCTATCTAAACAGCGCGATTCAGGGGGTGCTCAATGTCGCCGAGCGCCGACTGGGACCTTGCGTTGTTCAGGCACTCGATCTCGATTCGGCAACACGATGTGGTCGTGTCGGCGTCACCCCGGATATCCCGGTCGCTCAGGCGTCCGCCCCACCCACGAGCGAGCGGGCGGACCCTGGGACGGCAGCGAGCATCGCTTCGAGGAGGCGTTCGAAGCGCACGCGAGGCGGACTGCTGTGCTCGTTGAAGTGGAAGGCGAACTCGGCAAGGTACGCGCCGAGTTGCCGGTGTCGGACGGCCCCGTGGTGGGTCTCGACGATCCAGTCATCGAGCCGTCGCCCGGCGACATCGAGGTGGACGCAGCTGACGTCCCGCCCGGCGCGCAGAGTCAGCGGATCGAGCTGGTAGCCGAGCGCCGCGACCGCCGGGCGGAGCTTCACGGTCGTACGGATCGTCGCGGTGGGTGCGACCGCGCCGGCGACGAAACGCTCGACGGCCACTCGGTCGCTATTCGGCACGGGAGAAAGCCGGACGCGTCCCGTCTCGGGGTCACTCACGTCGAGCGCGATCGCCACCCGGGTCGGGCTTTGTACCGAGCGACGTGTACTGCTCTCGACGCTCGCGAGGGAGACCACGTCGAGCGCTACGATCCCCATGAGGAGCTCGGGTGAGACCGCCGCCATGGCACGTCGCACCTTGTGGAGCCAAGCCCAGGCGGTCTGGTAGGAGCCGAGGCCGAGGGCCCCTTGGAGTGCAACGGCGCTCACGCCATCCTCGCCTACGGCCAGCCAGAGGAGCTCGAACCAGTCGCGGAGTGGCTTGCGCGTGCCGGCGAGGATCGTCCCTGCCGTCGCTGAAGTCTGGCGCCCGCAGGCGGTGCAGCGATGGAGGCCGCGCGCGGTCACCCATGCGTGACGTCCGCCGCAGGCCGGGTTCGGGCAGACGAACCCGTCGGGCCAGCGCACCCGCTCGAGATAGGCGCGACAGGCGGCCTCGCTCCCAAACTGGGTCTCGAACTCGAGTCGGCTGCCGGGAACCTCGATGCCCTCGACCCGATCGCGCTCGTCCATGGCCGTCATTGTGCTCCCAAGGAGAGCGAACTGGATAGCTTGCGCAAAGATGGAAGGGGCCTCGGCGAATCACCCGCATCGGAACACGATGGGCGCGCCAATCGCGATCAGCGAGGCAACACAGCTCAGCCGAGGGAGTATCCCGCGTGAACAGCACCTCAACCGCAACCCGTACCCCACGCTCATCGCATCCTGCGAAAGCCTCCAGCCAGCCTGATCCGGCGCCCGAGAACATCGCCGCAGAGCTCGCGCATTTCGTCGTCCCGATCGCGAGCCTCACCCTCCATCCCCGCAACCCTCGCCAAGGGAGCCTCGAGGCGATCACCGCGAGCCTGCGTCGCTACGGGCAGTTGCGTCCGGTAGTCGTCCAGCGCAGCTCGATGTGGATCGTGGCCGGGAACCACGTCGTCCGGGCCGCCCGGGCCCTGGGATGGCAGCACCTCGCGGCGACCGTGGTCGAGCTCGATGACGCCACGGCGGGCGCATTCTTGATTGCCGACAATCGCTGCTCCGACCTCGGCGGGTACGACGAGGCGCTCCTGGCGGCGATCCTCGAGGAGCAGGCGGCGGCGGGCAACCTCGCGGGGACTTCCTATGGGCCCGATGACATCGCCGAGCTCGTGGCCCGCGTCCTCGCCGA
>JARLIH010000455.1 GCA_031291845.1 Isosphaeraceae bacterium
GACAAAAACCCGCGGCACCATGCGGAGGCTCTGGGGTCAAACTAAATTTTTCGTAATCGCCACCCGATAACTAAAAATTAATTTTGACCCCAAGCCCCGGTCGCGTGCTCGCAATTTCGCTCATTGCCACAACCTCGTTGAGTCGTCGCGCTGGGGAATCGCGCGATGTGCTTCGATGACAGAGCGTCTGGGAGCCGATCACCGACGTGTGGACAGATCAGCTCCCGAACATTTCAATTGTTTCCCGGGTAGGTCAATTAGTCCGATGCCTGCCTCTGTTTCAAGATAACCGCTGCCTCCCGAACAGAAGCGCAGATATCGGACCGAAAGCGGTTCAGGATTTCTTCGGCTTGCGTGCGGATCGCACCGCCAGGTGCCCGACCAATTAGTCCAGATAAGCACGCGGCCGCGTGGCGACGGAGGTTAGTAATCGCCGATCGGCTCGCAAGGCGAGTCGAGTAGAGCAAAAGTCGCCAGTGGTTCCGATTGAGCGCTAAATCCTCCTTTTCGGCGAGTGCGGCGAATGCGGTAACAGCTCCAACCGGGTCGGCATCGCGCGTTCCGAGGAGCACGGCAAGAAGCGGTCCCTCCGATCGAACAGGGAAATCTCTGAAAGCCGCAAATGCACCTCGACGAACGTCGACGTGGGGGTCACACAGCGCATCTTCGAGCAGGCTCTCGACTCGCTCTCGATACAGGTCCGCGAAATGCGCACCAATCCTGGCTGCGCCGACAATCGCAATTCCCTGTAGATCTTCAATTTCACATGTGCGCATGTTAAATGAACTGAAGGGGTCACTCTTCGGTTCGGACCTCCTCGCAATCTCACCGCGACCAATCTGTTCGAGCGTCTCAAAAGCCTGTTTCGCTGTGTGTTCATCGATTACAGAACTTACGCCCATTAACCCACTGACCAACGACACGCGGTTACTTAGATCATTGTCCGGATCCACTAGCATGTCGACGGCGGCGACGACCATTTCTCGGATGCCGTCGGGTGAAACCTGCCGAGCGTGACTGGCGACGGCATGCCAGTCCATCATGCTAACCACGTTACTCACGATTGTCTCGGTTTGAGTCTCGTGAGTCACCGCCATGATGGTGCCGGGAACATTTTCAAAGGCCTGTCCTCGGGGCCTTCTTTGAACTTGTAGTCGGACATTCTTGGCAACTTCGGTGGGCAGCTGCTCCAGCCGGTCCGCCGGTAGAAACTCGCGACCGAATATGTGAGCAACTTGCGCGAGAATGTCGTACCGAGGCCTGCCCGGTTCAAACAATCGATCGCCGATCAGGCGGCGGACGTTTTCGTTGCCCCGTTCGGCGATGCGGCATAGAAGATTAATCACTTCTATATAATCATAATTAATCAATCGATCATACGCCAAAGGCAGAACTTGGTGCGCCAGTGCTTCCAAATCCGCGCCAGGCAGGACCAGTGCCAGATCGCTAACGGTTTTTACGATCTGTGCACGGGTGATCAAAGCCGGGCCAGACGCTACCCCGACGCCGGTCCACGCCGGATGAGACACGGCAGTCAGGACTGCGCGCCGTACCAGTTCGGTCGGCAAACGAAGAGCGATCGGCTGCAGCACCCTCCATGATCGGCAAAGTGGGCCGCCAGTTCCCCGATCGTCCAGTGATAGCGAACACCTTGAGAGTAACCACTCCGCCACCGTGCGCAGTTGGTCGTCCGCGATGGCGTCATTGACATGGACCAATAGTTCGCAGGCCGTACTGAAATGCTTGCGTAGATTTGAAATTGCAAGGACCCTGCCGATCACTGGCCCGACTAGCGTTGGGTCCATGCGTCGGAGAAGCTCTTCGGCAACAGACCTGGCTAGCCGGTCGTCCTGCGCGAGGATGGCGCAATAGGCCGCATCAGCCGGCTTCCCAATCCGGAGCCACTCCTGCCCCAGACGACGCATCGCGACTCGGTGGCTCCCCCAGTAGCCCTGCCTGTAAGTCCGAACGGCCGTATACCAAAGTGCAGACATCGCTTTTCGGTGATTACCATCTTCAATTGCCTCTAGTGCAGCGGCGAGCTCGTCGCTGTCTCTCCACTCGACGTCCGCTACGCGCCTGCGGTCGGCTAGATGATAGAACTCGGAGACCGCCCCTGCGGCATCTGGGCCGAACCGGTTGATCCTGAGATCAATGTGATTCTGCTCGACGGCGAACCGTATCGGCAGATCCAACCGATTGAGCCTGGGACGAATCAGAACTTCAAACTGTTCGCGCGCCAACGTGTCCTGTTCATCGAGGTACAGGAGCTCTGCACGCAGCATCGCCAACGCAACGACTTCTAGGTCCTTACCCAGTCCGGCATGTTGGGTGATCTCGTCGCGCAGCGCGGAATCCGCCTTTTCCAGATCGCCACGCATAGCCATTTCTCGATGTGTAATTAACGTCCGACGCACTTGAGCGGAGATCAGTTCCAGCAGCGCGGGCTCGCCTTGTGTTCTCATTCTGCGCTCGCCCTTTCTGGCTGATCCGGAGTCGTATCATCTTCACCCTGGAGGAAGCGAAACTCCGCTAACTCGGCCTCCAGAGTGAGACGCGTCGCCTCATCTGGGGCCGTGGTGATCGCCCGCTCAAGGGCGTGCTTCGTGTCCACGTACGGACCCATCGCTTGTAGGCAGCGGGATTGCGTCTCCCAGTATTGGTGACGCTGGTCGGGACGGACGTCGCCCGATTCGACATCGGCCAATAACTCACGGAGGGTCCCGAAAGCGTCGTCGGGCATACCATCGGCGAACATCATATTCGCCAGCTCCAAGCCGAAACGGAGGCGTTCTTCGGCTTGAAGCGCCTTGCCCTCATTTTGCAATCTGCCGGCGACCGCCATCCACGCGCTGCGTCTTCCACCAGACTGCCAGTGCGATCGGACCAGTTCCATAAGTTGCCGCATCATCTCGCTCGTACCGAGTTCCTCTTTGCGAGCGAGAATCTCATGCAGCCGTTGATCGAATGTTGGTTGGGCCCGCACCAAGATATCTAAAGGGCGATCTGGCAAACGTCTCTGGCTGACCTGCCCGGTTACCTGTTCAAGGAACCCGGGCAGTGCTGCGTGGGAGGCCCCATAGGAAATGACCCGAATCTGCGATCCCTCGATCACCGGTCGCCACCCCTCTCTCTCCGGTTCGCTGACGAGCAGGTAGCTGGGGCGGACCATCTCGCCAAGGACGTCCTTGTACCAGCTTATTAGGCCTCCGATGTTCGGGTCGCCCAGGCCGGCGACGCCACAGCCCACGAACACCAGAGTCTTCCCAAAAACCAGAGCCTTCATCGCGTCCTGGATCTCTCTGTCGCGGATGACGTCCTCATAGGAGCGAGCTCCAAGTACGACGGTCTCTGGTCGCGTATAGACGCCGTGCAGGTGCAACACCCGCTTAACATCGCCGTCAAAGAACTGGGCCAACCAGCTGTGGTCCTTCCAGGTGATGGGTTCGAGACCCGTCTGCTGGGATAACAGCGTGTCATAGTTGGTTGTTGCAATCGGAGAACCCCAGGTACTTATTGCCCGGATCAGTCTAGGCTCTGATGCAGTGAGTTTCCCAACCGTCTCCTGCAGCCACCCGGCATAAAGCCCGGATCTTGGGGCGCCGAGTTGCTTCGAGACCTCGGAGGCCACTTCGATGAACTCGCCGAGCTTCAATTGTTCGTGCCGGAGGTGGGCCCAATCCCCAGACAGCGCAACGTGGTCCAAGCAGTACCGGACGCCGTGATCGAGTAGTCCGACCCACGAGGATACCGGCGAGTGGTTCGTGGATGCGACCGTAACTCCCGATCCGACGATGACTAGAACATGCTCCGGCCGAGATGCCAGTCGAGCAATTAATTCTTCTTGTGGGGTAGCCATCGAGTTGCATCCGTATGGTCGAGGATTGTCTCGCGCCCCAGACCATCGTACCACGCGGCCCCGCTGGGACTTTACAGGGGAACGGACGGAAGGCCGAAAAGGGATGAGCGGAACCGGCGCTTGCGGCGGTTCCCGAAACAGGGGAGCACACGTCGAACAGGCCACCGGTCGAGAGGAACGGACAAGGACGTGCAATGCGCTCCACAACAGGCCCCATGGCGGCTCGACCGCACCCCCAACGATTCAGAGCATAGCGCGACGCCCGTCTCCGGCCGGCAACGACGCACGAACCAACGGGCGCTCTACGGACAGTTTGCCACTTCCTCGCCTCGCGATTGCGTGCGACCCAGAGTCGATTCGGTTGACCGCCCTTGACGTCTAGTGTATAATTGTATCGCAACAGGGGCGACCTGCTTTGCGCGGGTGCGGAGCCTTTCGGAATGGGACGAGCGTCTCGGTGGCCATCGAGGTTTCGTCGGCCAGGATGGGTCGGCGCAGGTGAGTCGGTGCCCATCCGATAGAGGGGTGGCCGAGCGCGGGAGGAACGGCACCTGCGGTGGAAGTCCGTGGAGAATCCAAGACAAGTGTCAGGGTATTTTTCGGATTCTTCGGAAATTTCGTGAGCGCATATCGCATTTCGATTCATAATATTGGCGAATTTCCATACAATCGTTCCCACGCATCGGCCGGTGAGTCCCGGCAGGCGGTGGGTCCGCCCAAGAATGCTTCGGTCGGACA
Source organism: Isosphaeraceae bacterium (assembly GCA_031291845.1). Classification (GTDB taxonomy): domain Bacteria; phylum Planctomycetota; class Planctomycetia; order Isosphaerales; family Isosphaeraceae; genus DAIDJG01. The sequence goes on from JARLIH010000455.1 coordinate 4,598, forward strand.
GATTCGGGCGGCGTACTCAGCCCGCGCGGCCGGACGCGGCGAACGCGCCCTCGTGATCCGGCGTTCCGAGGGGCCGGTTGAGAGACGGTTGACGATGCGTTACCGAAAACACCAAAAACACCAAAAACCTCCCGGAACGAGCCCCATGATGCGGCGAAGCGGATTCTTTGCGTTGCCTGAGAGCTCTGCGTCGGGTCTTCCAAGGAGACGGCGGTCAGGTCCCTGTCGAGTACCCGTGGGGGGAGTGGGCTGTTGAAGAGTCGGCCTCGAAATGACTCAGCCGCCTCTCAGGAGACGTCGGAATTGTTGCGCCCGTGTTACATGTCTTCGCACGCCGCCAACGTCCTGCCTCACGGCTGCATTCGTGGAAGGGCGAGGCCTGGGTGATCGAAAGTTGGGCTTGCAATGGCTTTTAGGCCGCCGCGGCGGACGGGGATTTGTTGCGCTACGGGCGCTCTTCACACCTCTCCCCTTGCGGAAGGGGGGTTTCGCGCAGCGCTTTCGGTCAGGAGCATGCGAGCGTCAAGCCTTACCGTTCGTCACGTCCCCCTCGCCCTCCCAGGGTTCAAGACAGAGACCATCGCGCCGTGTGTCGTTGTCGACGAAAAGATCGCTACGGTCGTGTGATGCAGCGCCCTGGGCCCCCCTCCCGGCATTCCGCGTGGGGAGCAGCGGCTGCGTCCCGACTTTCCGCTCCAGGCGATTGCATTTGATAAGCTGGGGGGCTAGATAGGTGATAATGGAACGCGTCGAGTTGCGCATCGCCGCGACACCGTTCGAGCACAGGGGCTCCCGGCGCGCTGGGGGTGATCACGGAGCCACCGGAATTGCTGATTGACGCCCGCCAGAAAAAGTGGGTCCTCGGGATCGTTGTTCTCTCGATCGCCGCGTCACTCGTCTACGTTTGGTACTACGCGCGCAGCCCCCGGGGTTTGACCGGGGGAAGCAGCGTGGGGCTCTGGTACGGCATCGTCGGGTCGCTCCTCATGGTTTACGCGGGACTCCTCTCAGCGCACCGGCAAGTGCCGTCGTGGTGGCCGATCGGGTCGCGGGCGACCTGGCTGAAGGGACACGTCTGGCTCGGCCTGGCCAGTGGTCTCTTCATCCTCTTTCACAGCGGGTTCCGCTGGGGCGGGCCGCTGGAGTTCGCGCTCTGGATCGTACTGATTCTCACGCTCTCGACCGGCGTCGTCGGGGTTGCGCTCCAGAACATCGTCCCCAGGCTCCTCACGCGGCGGATCGCCCTCGAGACCCCGTACGAGCAGATACCGCACCTCTGCACGTTGCTCCGCCGGAAGGCGGATGCCCTCGTGGACGAGGTCTGTGGCCCGCCCGCAGCGGCGGCTTCCCTCGCCGAGGCCCAGTACGATGTACGCGGCTTCTACGAGAATGACCTCCGCCGCTTCCTCAGCGTCCCGTTCCGACACGATTCGCCGCTGTCCGACCGACTGCGCGCCGGCAGCAGGTTCGCCGAGCTCCGCGACCAGGCGACCACCGCGCGGGGGAGCGAGTGCATCGACGAGCTCGAACGGATTTGCGCAGAGCGGCGTTCCCTGGGGGAGCAAGAGCGGCTCCATCACGCGCTCCATTCGTGGCTCCTGCTGCACGTGCCGCTCTCCGTGCTGCTGCTGGTGCTGGGCGTTCTGCACGCCTTCATGTCGGTGTATTATTAATTTCGTTCATTGCACCCGCCTGGGCTTGCCATGCTCCCCTCGCTCCGCGACCCGAAGGCCCGTTCCGAGTACCCGAAGGAGCTGCCGGTCTGGCTGGAGCTCGATTATTTCCGGCGCTCCCGTTTCCTGCGAACATGGCGCGGGGGGCTGTCGTGGGGAGCCCTGGCGCTCGGGGTGGCCGTGGTCGCGTGGCTTCTCGGCGGGACGCGCGACCGGCGCGCGTTCCAGGCCGCGCCCGTGTCGCGCGTTCATCGCCCGATCAACGACGACTGCCTGGCATGCCACACCCGAGGGTTCGAGACGGCCAAACGCCTCTGGCGGAACGACGCCGCGACGCACTCGGTGCCCGACACCGCGTGCCAGCAGTGTCACCCTGGGTCGATCCACCACGCGCGGGAGCTGGGCGAGACCCACTGCGTGAGCTGCCACCGCGAGCACCGCGGCGAGTCGCTCCTGGCGCAGTTGGACCAGGGGACGTGCACGTCCTGCCACGCCGACCTCACCGCGCACACGGCCTCGGCCAAAGCGAGCGACGTCGAGCGCCTGATCCGCAACGTCTCGGCCTTCACGACGAAGGGGCACCCCGAGTTCGCGCTCTGGGAGGCCGGCGCTCAAGATGACGGCACGGTCCGCTTCAACCACCGGAAGCACCTGAGGCCCGGCGGGATCCCGGTCGGCGAGACCCGTACGATGACCGTGCTCGCCTGCGACCGGTGCCACGAGCTGGACCAGGGCGGGCGGTACATGCGGCCGATCGACTATTCCCGCCACTGCCGCGAGTGCCATCCGCTCCAGACCGGGCTCGCAGGAGACTTCCCGGACGGCCCGGCACGACAGGAGTGGGCCGTCTTCGTCGCCACGCCCCTCCAGCACCCAAACCGCGGCGAGACGGCCGCGTCGGTGCGGGCGGAGCTCCGCGAGCGTTTCACGGCGTTTGCGCAGGGACACCCCGAGGTGCTCGGGCTTGGTCTCTCGGCCCCCCCCGCGCGGCCGGTCCCCGGCGCGCGGCGGCCGGCGGACGAACAGCGGGCGGAGAAAGAATGGGCTTGGGTCGCCGAGCAGCTCCGGCGGGCTGAGCCGCCCCTCTTCGACAGCAAGGCGGGTTGCCTCTACTGCCACACGGAAACGACGAAGCCCTCTGATCGCCCCGGCGGCCTTCCCGCGTATGCCGCTCCCGCGATCAAGGAGCGCTGGCTGCCGCACAGCGTCTTCAAGCACGAGACACACCGCGCGCTCGATTGCGAGCAGTGCCACGCCGGCGCGTCCAAGAGCGAGCAGACGTCCGCCGTGTTGATGCCACGGATCGCCGCGTGCCAGCAATGCCACAAACCCGACGCGTCGGCCGCCCGGGCCGACTGCGCTGAGTGCCACGTCTACCACAACCCCGTTGCGGAGCGATCGTGGAAAGGCCGTTTCACGATCGAGCAGTTCTTCCAGGGGCATGCCCCCCCGCGCAACGCGGCCGGCTCGAAATGAACGCGCTCGGTCGCGGGCCGATTTGAAGCGAGACACCGACCATGGCCAGGAACATCAATCCCCCCGTCACGCTCGAGCCGCGCGACAGCGACGTCCTCATGCCCGAGGACCTGTTCGTGAAGCTCCCTCCATTCTCGCGCCTGAAGCGCGTGCCGAGCCTGCACAAGTTCCCCGGGTCGTTGCGGCTCCGGCGCTTTCGAAAGGGGGACGTGATCTGCCGGCAGGGGGACGCGGGCTGGACGGCCTTCGCCATTCCCACAGCGCAGGACCTGGTCGAGTACCGCGACGCCGCCGAGCGCGAGCTGCCGAAGGCCGAGGACGAGCTCAAAAAAGCCGAGGAGAAACGGGCCGACCTGGCGAAGAAACGCGAGGAAGCGGGCGACGACCCGAAGCAAGCGGCAAGCCTCGGTGAGAAGCTCGAAGAGGCCGAGGCCGCCGTCGCGGACTGCCGGGACAGGATCGCGCGGTATCAAGCCGCCTTACCCTACCTGAAGCGCGCCATCGTTCCTTCGCGCTCGGTCGAGGAGACCGAGCCCGCCGTCGAGGCCGGTCGCGAGGCGGGCCGGCGGCTCGAGGCAAGGCGGCAGCAGGCCACGGCCGACGGCGACACGCGCGCGGCCTCGCTCTACCGGGAGCTGATCGACGCGGCCCCCGCGCAAAAGCGAGCCCGGGCTGAAAGCGTTCTTGGAACCGACCCGGAGCTGGCCGGCTGGCTCCGTTCCATCGCGCGGGCCGACGAGCTGCGCCAGGTAGCGCTCGTCCAGCTCGCGCTGCCGCAGGCGCGAGGGCGCGACGAGGGAGGGCTGCTGGCCGGCATCAAAGGTCTCTTCGGCGGCCGCGAGCCCAAGGCCCGGCCGACGCCGGCCTTCATCCCGATCGACGGCCCGCGGAACCTCGATTACGGCGACCCCGTCGCCGCACTTTACGAGGGGGAGCTGTTCGGCGAGATGAGCTGCCGCTACCGCTCCCCCCGGTCCGCCAGCGTGATCGCCACACGGGACGGCTACCTGCTGGAGATGCTCCGCAACGTCCTCGACGCGATGCTCAAGGACGAGAACTTCAAGAACGAACAGGACACGATCTACCGCGACCGGGTGCTGGAGTCGCAACTGCGCGAGATCCCGGTGATGACTCTGCTGGACGACCGTTTGCTCGAGCGCGTGCGGCAGAACGCCGAGCTTGTGGATTACGACAGCGGGGAGCTGATCTACGACGAGCATGATGACGCCGACGGCATGCACCTGATCCGGAGCGGCATCATTCAGGTGATGACCAACGCGTCGTACCTGCTGAGCGCGGAGGGAATCACGCGTTGGGGCGACCTGGAGGCGGAGCTCGCCGCGGCGCGCGATCCGTCCGCGGGGCCGGCGCACGCCCTCTGGCGCCTCCTGCCCGGCGAAACGGCGCCCAAAGACGGTGCTTCGGAGAACGCGAGGCCTGAGGTCGTCGCGCGCCTGAACTCGCTGCTCAAGACGCCGGGGCTCATGGAACGCGCAGGACTGCAAGGCCTGGTACGCGAGCAGAGGGTCGGCCGGAAAGTGTGGAAGGTGCTGGCGGCTCCGGCTCGGGGGTCGGAAGTTGATATGGAGCGTTGTCAGCGCCTCCTGATCGACGCCCTCTACACGAAGTTTCCGGCGTGGATTCCCTTGGAAACAGGCGAGCGGCCATCGTACCTGTTCCGGGTCGAAGCCGTGGCGGATTGGAAGACCTTCGCCTCGACCCTGCTCGAGGGGAGCACGAAAGAAGACCCGAGACGCCGCGTGTGGGAGCTGCTCCCCGCGACGGTGCAGGGCTCACTCCGCGAGGCCGTCGGATCGGCGGCGGAACGGACCGCGGGCGCCAAGCGGCCCGGTGCGGCCAAGGCAAGCGCGACCGCCGCCGTGGCCGAGGCGAAAGAGGGGCGCGAACTGTCGGCGACGGAGCGGGCCGCGCTCGTCGAGGCGCTCAACGCGATCATCGTGAGCCAGCCGCTTCTGCTCGACCCCGCGTTCCAGGACTTCGCCCGTTCGAAAAAGGGGGCGGAGATCGTCATGCAGTTCATGCCGAACGGGGAGACCTGGTCGAAGCATGATTTTGATCGCTACACCCGCGCATTTAACCGCTTCCTGCTGGACGCCGTTTTTCCGCTCGGGATCGGCACCGCGACGCGGCCGGTGGGGCCCGCGTTGACGCTTGCGTACCGGGCGCGGGGGGAGTTCGTGGGAGAAATGGGGCTGCTCGCCGGCCGCCCACGACGGGCGTCGTGCGTGGCCTTCGGCCATATCGAGGACGACCCCGAGCGCGAGGTCGGCACCGTGCAGCTCGTCCGGATCAGCCGCGCGCTGTTCGAGGAGCTGAAGCGCGAGTCGCCGGCGTTCGCGAAGCACCTGGCCGCCGAAGCCGAGAAGCGACTCGCCGAGGAGGGGCAGCTCCGCACCCGCGCGTCCGTCGCAAGAATCGCCCCGCAGGCCAGCGCCGGCCGCGCGGAGGAGCTCGGGCTGATCCAGGGGCAGAAGCTGATGCTCATCGACCTCGACCGTTGCACGCGTTGCGACGAGTGCGTCCGCGCGTGCGTCCAGTCGCACGACGACGGCCGGAGCCGCCTCTACCTGGACGGCCCGCGCTTCGACAAGTTCCTCGTGCCGGCCACATGCCGCTCGTGCCTCGACCCGGTCTGCATGATCGGCTGCCCCGTCGGTTCGATCCACCGGGGAAAGAACAACGAGATCGTCATCGAGGACTGGTGCATCGGCTGTGAGGCGTGTGCCAATCAGTGCCCGTACGGCTCGATCCAGATGCACACCGTCGGGGTGATCCCGATGTCGGCCTTCGGCTGGCGCTTCGTTCCGGTATCCGCAGCCGCGGCCGACTGGTTCCAGCCCGTTCGCAGCGACCGATCATGGCCGCTGACCCGGACACCGTTCGTCTACGACCGCGATTTCCGAGAGGATGTTACGCGTCTCTCGCAGGCACCCGCGAACGAACAGGGGACGATCGAGCCGGTCTGCTTCCGCTATCCGTTCGACGTGCCGGCCAGGGTCCTCGGCCCCGGTCATTACTTCGTCCTGGTGCTCCTCACGCTCGACGACAGCCCGAAGCTCTGGCTGAACGGCCGGCCGCTCATTCCCGCGCAGGCCACCGCGACCGGCGAGATCGCAGTCGCCAAGGCCGATTGCCGGCGCAAGGATCGGGTGCAACGTCCGCTCAAGGGATACGAATATGAAGTCCGCTTCCCCGCCGGCCTGCTCCGGCGATCGGCGAACGTCGTGGCCGTGCAAATCACCCCGAAACAGGGCGAATGCGTGCAGCTCCTCGACCTCTTCCTCGACCACGAGGAAAGCGCTACGGTCAAGCTGGTCGAGCAGAAGGCCGTTGTCTGCGACCTCTGCAGCGCGCTGCCCGGGCAGGACCCCGCGTGTGTGAAGGCCTGTCCGCACGACGCCGCGCTGCGAATCAACGCTCGCGTCGAGCTGTCGACCCTCTGAGCCGGAGCCTCTCATGAGTCGAAAGATCGCCCGACTTGTGCTTCCGGTCTCCGCCGCCCTGTTGCCGGCGCTCGTTCTCTGCACGGTTCCGCCGTCTTCCACGCCGGATGAAGCCGATCCCGCGTCATCTCGGTCAATCGCTCCCTCGACTTCAGGTTACGAATATCAGGGCGCAAGCTCGTGTTCCGCCGTCGGCTGTCACGGTGGCAGCGAATCGCGGGCGGGTGGCGCCAGTGCGTACCGAATCTGGATCACTCGAGACCCGCACGCCGAGGCCTACGCCGTGCTGGCGGACGAGCGATCCGAACGGATCGCCGTCAACCTCGCCGGCCCAACCCGGAGCGTGATCCGGCCAACGGACGACGCCCGCTGTCTCAACTGCCACGTCCACGCCGATGCGAAGACAACGCGTCATGCCACCACTTTTACACTCTTTGACGGCGTGAGCTGCGAGAGCTGCCACGGCCCCGCGGAGCGCTGGGTGCAAGAACACTGGTCGGATTGGAAAACCCATCCGGTCAAGGAACAGCAAAAACAACAGTCAGGGATGAACACGACCCAAATACTTGTCGCGCAGGCCCGACTGTGCGCGGGGTGCCATGTCGGCGGCAGCGGACGAGACGTCAACCACGACCTGATCGCCGCCGGACACCCCCGTTTGAACTTCGAGTTCTCCGCGTTCCTGGCCAACATGCCGGCGCACTGGGATGTCGGGCAAGGGAATGATCCCGCCCGGGAGAGCCAGGCCTGGGCGATCGGGCAGGTCGCCTCTGCGTGCGCAGCGCTCGAGCTGCTCGCGTGGCGCGCGGCGAGCGACTCGAAGGCTCTCCGCCCGTGGCCGGAATTTGGGGAATATTCCTGCGCTTCGTGCCATCACGACCTCTCCTCGATGGGGTGGGCGAGGACCGGGAACGGGTCGGGCGATGCCGGCCGGCTCCGCTGGGGGACCTGGTCCATGCCCCTGGCGAGCCGGCTCGTGGACGGTGTGGTGAGGGAGCCGGCCAGCAGCGTTCTCCTCCTCCGTGCGGAAATGGCGCGGCCCGAGCCGCGGCCGTCCGAGGTAGAGCGCCTGGCGCATCGCGCCGCGGCGGCGTGCCGAGCGGGCCTCGACCGGCTGGATTCCTCGCCCCCCCTCTCTCCCGATGCGCTGCGAGAGCTGATCGAATCGGCAGCGCGACAGCCGCCTTCGAGTTGGGAGGAGGCCACCCAGCTCTACCTGGCCGCAGCCGCGCACCAGCACGCCCTGAAAGGTCGGAATGCGCGCCCGTCGCCGGACGGGGACGCATCTCTCCGAGCGATGTTCGACTCGCTCGCGTTTCCGGACGGCTCCGACACGCACGGCGGATCCGGCGGGGCAACGCCCGACGACTTCCTGGCAGCTCTCGCGCGTTATCTCAGTTCGGTCAACACGAAGCCCGATCGGTAGGGCGTTGCGGCGACGGCGTCGCCACGCGTGCGTAAGGATTTCGATTTTCCTGGCGTCGGGGGAGCCCTTCGGTTTGATTACAGGTCGGAATTCGCGGACGGGATGAGCCGCCGGCACGGGTACGGCGACGTCCGCGCACACCAGGATCCTCCACGCCCATGTTCGACCGATGCTGGAACTTCTTTGCACTGGGCCTCGTGGCGCTGGCAATGCCATCAAGGGCCGCGGATGCGCCCCTGCGCAAGGCGGACGAGCGGCCGTTGGTCCTCAAGCCTGCCCGCGTCTTTGACGGCGTCGAATCCGCGCCGCACGAGGGCTGGGTCGTCGTCGTCCGCAACGGCACGATTACCGAGACCGGGCCAGCCGCGAACGTGCCGGGGCCGGAGGGGGCGAGGGTGCTCACCTTGCCAGATGCGACCCTGATGCCTGGGCTGATCGAAGCTCATTCACACATTTTGTTGCATCCGTATGATGAAACCTCGTGGGACGACCAGGTCCTGAAGGAACCGCTGGCGCTGCGGGTCTGCCGCGCGACGAATCACCTGCGGCTCGACCTGCTCTCGGGGTTCACCACGCTGCGCGACCTGGGCACGGAGGGCGCAGGGTACGCCGACGTGGGGCTGAGGCGGGCGGTCGAGCAGGGGATCGTCCCCGGTCCGCGCCTGCTCGTGGCGACGCGTGCGATCGTCGCCACGCGCAGTTACGCCCCGGCGGGCTTCGCACCCGAGCTTTCGATGGCGCAAGGGGCGGAGGAGGCCGACGGCGACACCCTGCGGCGGGTCGTCCGCGACCAGATCGGCCGGGGCGCCGACGTGGTCAAGGTGTACGCCGACAACGCGCAAGGGGCGACCTTCACGGTCGAGGAGCTCCAGTCGATCGTCGCGACCGCCCGCTCTCAAGGCCGGTCCGTCTCGGCCCACGCGACGACCAGGGAGGGAATGCGTCGCGCTGCGCTGGCGGGCGTCGAGACGATCGAGCACGGCGACGGCGGCGACCCCGAGGTCTTTCGCCTCATGACCGACCGGCACGTTGCCCTTTGCCCGACGCTCACGGCCCACGAAGCGATGTGCCGGTATGCCGGCTGGCGTCCCGGCTCCATCCCCGAGCCGGAGCGGATCACCCGCGCGAAGGCGGCCTTCCGCCAGGCCCTCGCCGCCGAGGTCACGATCATCAACGGTAGCGACATCGGCGTGTTCTCCCACGGCGACGGCGCCCGAGAACTCGAGCTGATGGTCGAATGGGGCATGAAACCGCAGGACGCACTCCGGGCGGCGACCTCGGTGGCCGCCCGCGTGCTCCATGTAGGCGACCGACTGGGCGCGGTGCGGCCAGGCCTGCGCGCCGATCTGATCGCGGTGACCGGCGACCCGACGCGCCAGGTCGAAGCGCTGCGCCGGGTGCGGTTCGTGATGAAAGACGGCGTCATTTATCGAGAGTGACGCCCGGCCTATTTCCGGGCGCCGGGGAACTGCTCGTCCGCCGCCTTGCGGAACGCCCCCTGGCTCTTGTCGCCGTTCCCCGGGAAGCCGGCGGCCTGCACCATCCAGACGAAGATCAAGCCCCGGTCGGATTCGATTGTCATGTTCGTCGCCTGCGCTCCACCGTGCCCCCACGAACGCCCGCCGGTTGCCCACCCGAGGCCGTACGAGTCCTTGAGCGACGCGTGCGTCTGCCGCTTCGTCATTTCCGCCACGGACGCTTCGGAGAGGTAGCGCTTGCCCTTGAATTCCCCGCGGTTGAGGACCATCTGGCAAAACCGGGCGATATCCGCGGCGGTCGAGAACAATCCCCCCGCGGGCATCGGCTGGCGCGATCGGTCGTTGAGCGGGTACTTGAGCTGGCCGATCTTGATCTCCTCGAGGTCGGTCTTCGAACTGTTCGGCCGGTACGACTTCGCCAGTCGCGTGAGCTGCTCTTCGTTCGGCCAGAACGTCGTGTCCTTCATGCCGAGCGGCTGGAACAGGCGCTTGTCGAGAAAGTCTTCGTAGGGCATCCCGCTGACGACTTCAATGATGCGGCCCGCCGTGTTGATCCCCGCGTTCGAGTACTGGTACTTCGTGCCCGGGGCGAAGAGCAAGGGGGTCATCGCGTAGCTCTTCGCGCCGACGCGCAGCGTCAGCAAGTCGAGGGTCGGATCTTCGATGGCCGACTTGAAAGGCAGGCCGCTGGTGTGACTCAAGATTTCGCGAACCGTGATCGGATGATCGGGTCGTTTGAGCAAGATATGATCTTTATCTTGCTCGACGGCGAGCCAGGTGTCGTGGAACTCCGGCAGGTACTTCTGGACCGGGTCGTCGAGCTTCACCTTTCCCTCGTCGACCAGCATCATGAGCGCAGTGGCCGTGACGGGCTTGGACTGCGAGGCGATCCAGAAGAGCGCGTCGGTTGGCATCGCCTTCCCGCCCGCGATGTCGGCATAGCCGACCGCCTCCAGGCTCAGGACCTCGTTCTTGTCCGCCACGAGCGTCACTGCGCCCGCCAGTGAATGACTCTCGATGAAAGGCTGGAGCGCGCTCTTGATCGCGCTGCCCGCGGCGCGGCCGGCGTCTTCCGCCCAAGCCGTTGATGCGGCGGGCAACAGCGAGGCGAATAGCAGGGCGACGGTCATCCCGCGAAGTCCGAAGCGGCGGTCCATTGGATGTCCTCTCAGATTTGTTTAGCCGTTACGAATAGTCGTTCTCGATCAGCGGAGCCTATCAGCGCGCGGTCCTCGCCCCCGACATGCCCTTGTCGAGTTCCCGCCGCACCGCTTCCTGCACCGGGTGACTGCCGTCCGGAAGACGATCGCCGGCGATCTGCCAGAAGAAGACCCCGCGCAGGCCCTGCTTCACGGCCCATTCCGTCTTGATGGCGGCCGATTCGGGATCGTCGTAGCCGATCACCATCGAGTGGTCCGGCGCAGTCAGCCAAGGGGACTTCGTGGCGTCGTCCCAGGTCCGGACCCAGCCCTGCTCGCGCAAGAGCTTTTGCAAGTTGCTGTACTCTCCACTCGGCATCCGGACATTCGGCGCCTTCTTGGTGGGCAGATAAGGCTCGCTCACGGCGAAACCTCGCCCATAGAGCGGAATGCCGAGCGCCAGCCGGTTGGCGGGTATGCCCCGTTCCTTCAACAGATACTTGATCGTGTCCGCCGACGAAACGGGATGCCCCCCCGGCTGCTTGGGAGAGGCGAAGAGCGGGGAATGGTGCCCCGCGTAGTTCGTCCAATCGCCGGCGAAGTCGTACGTCATAACGTTGATCCAGTCCATCGTCTCAAGCAGGAAATCCTTTCCCAGCCAGCTCAGCGTGCCGGGATTCGAAGACGCGGCCATCGTCAGCAGCATGGGCCGTCCGTGCTTCTTGCCGAGCGCATCGAGCTCCTTGCGAAACCGCCGAGCAAGACGCTCGAAGCCGGCAACTTCCGCCTTCGTGTCTGGGTACTCCCAGTCGAGGTCGATGCCGTCGTAGTTCGCCTCGTCGACGAGCTTGAGGACGTCCCGGACATAACGGTCTTCCGCCTCCGGCTTGGCCACCATGGCCGCAAATTGCTCGTCGTAGCCCCAGCCGCCCAGCGACACGAGCACCTTCACGCCTGCTTTGTGTGCCTCGTCTGCGAGGGCCCGGTCGGGCACGCCCCGGGTGGGTTGCAGGCGGCCCTCGGCGTCCGCCACGAGAAACGCGTGGCAGAGGTGCGTGTAGAGCCGGAAATTGATGCCGCGGGGGCTTCCGTAGAGGTAGCCCACGAAGACTTTGTCTGATCGTCCCTCGTCGGCGCCTCGGCAGGGGCCCCCGGTCCAGAGGCCCGCCAGGAGCGCCGCTGCCAACGACCATCGTGCAGCCGGTTGATTCATCTGAGGTCCTTCGAACCGAGGAAACCGAACACCGCAGGTGGGAGGGGCCGCGTTGATTCCGTAGACGTCGCGGGCGGTAATGCGGATTCAAGAATGTCTTCGAGCACCCGCGCCATGCGCTCGTGTCCTTGACGCGACAGGTGGATGGTGTCGATCGTCGCGCCGGGCGTTGTCAGGACACCGAGCAAAACGCGCTTCGGAATGAGCCACGCACCGTATCGCCGAGCCAGTCGCCGCTGGACCAGACCGTATCTGTTATAGAACGGCGGCAGCGGTAACTCCAGGGATTCGGCCGGCAATGGCCGCCCCGACCGTTTGGCGGGTTTGGCTCTAACCCCCTCCCGCTACGAGCGGCGGACCCTCGACCTCCAGGTGCTCCAGGAGAATCCGTCTGAGCTCGGCCGTGACCTCGGGTCGGCCCTGGGAGAAGTGCGTGCCGGTGACGATCTTCTCGGACACCGCTCCGTCCAGGTGGGAGCTGCGGTACTCGACAACCCCGTCGCTTCCTTTCACTCCGCCGATCTGAGGGATGATCGAGTGGAAGGGAACGCCCGGATCGATCGGGATTTGGTCGAGCGCAAGGAGGACCGGGCTATCCGTGCGGAGGTTGCCGATTGCGTTCAGCCGGCGCCCGCGCAGGTCGGGCGAGATGACGCCGGGACCGTTGAAGGTTTCAATCTCGGCCTCCCGCGCAGCCATTTCATCGGGGCTTCGCACAAGGCCCGAGACAACCCGGCCGAGCAAGTCGTTCGCAAGCGGGCTCCCCCGGTGGGGCGAGGCGATGAAGACAACGCGCTTGACGAAGGGCAACGGCCGGAACACCAAGGCGCTGTCCAGGCCCTGGCGCAGCTCGGGGGGCCCGGCGAATCGGTCGTGAGGGACCGTGATGGTCGCATTCCACAGGTTGAGACCCGTCTCCTGGGTCATCATCTTGGACAGAATGCCACCCATGCTGTGCCCGACGAGGACCATCCGGTCCATCGCCGGGTCGGAGTGGGCCGGATCGACGTGGTCGCGCACCTGGGTCAGCGCCTCGCGCAGCTGCGCGGCGGACCCGGGGATCGGTAGGCCGGTCGGGTAGAGGAAGACCCACAACTGATAACGATCGGCAAGCGCGGCGCAGTTCCTCAGCTCGTTGATCGTCTGCGCCCACGCCCTGGGGCTGGAAACCAGCCCATGAACGAAGACCAGGGGAATCTTGCCGGGCTCGTAAGGGCGGAGCATGTAAAGGCCCGTTTCGGTCCCCGGCCGCCGAAAGCCAGGGTCCAGCAGGCCCATCAGCTCCAGGGTCTGGAGCTGCCCGGAGGAGACTTGCGACGCCAAGGGCGTCGTCCGGTCCCCGGCGAGCACGACGTCGTTCACGCCCAGCGTGAGCGAGGATCGCTCGAACGGATCGAAGAAGAGCAGCGACGCCGGCCGCCGTCGCCACTCGCCGCCGTCGAATCCTCCGTCGGCCACGACGACGGCCGTGGCCGCCGCCCTTAGCTCGTGGGGCAGGAACCTGTCCCTCGGGTCATCCCCCGCGGACTGACCGGTCACACGGTTCGCGACGATGGGAACGCCGAGTCCGCCGCAGCGGTAGACGTGATCCATCCCGGTGACGACCAAGTCATCCGCGACGCGGAGGTCAGCGATGTACGCGGGGTCGAGATAAGGCGCTGTCGTACCGAGCGCGAGCCCCTGTTCGCCGAGCACGTCGTGCCACGGCCGCCCGCCCGCGCGTCCCACCTCCAGACCCGTGCGCAGGAGCCGCGCCACGGCCTGGTTGTGGACCGCCACGGCCACATCCGGCGCGGCGCCGGCCGGCTTCGCGAGCGCCATCGATGCGAGCGCAGCCGCATCGCGAAACCACCCCAGCGCTGCGGGAGAGCCCGCCGGGTGTTCGACGCCGGCCTGGAGCGACAGTTCCGCCAGCGCGAGCGGACCGTTTTCGTCCGGCCGCTCGTTGAGCCGGCCCTCAAGGGCGCGTGCGGCGGCCGCCGGGTTATTGGCGGCAAGCTCCACGAGCCCAAGCTCCTCGAGCAGGGCGCCCGACGTTGCGCTCAGCGTCCGGCTCGTCTCGGCACGCTGGCGCCAGTCGGTGACCATGTTCCGCAGCACGGACTCGCGGGCACTGATCCCCGCACAACCCAGGGGAGCAAGCAGAAACACGCCCGCGACCAGGGCCACGAGCCGCCTGTGCAAGCCGGCTCGCAAATCAGGTCGTGAGGGCCGCGTCGGTAGGCTCAGCATCGGCGATCCCCGACATTCTGCGAGCGCGCAGACTCATCGTCTGCGCCGATCGGCCGGCTCCCGCCCCGTAGCCATCGACGGGCCGTTGGCGGCGATGCGACACACCCAACGTCCTGTCTTCGCACGATCCGCTCCTTGGATCCTTTCGACACGAGGCGGCACCACGGCCGTCCAACGGGCACCGTGAAACATCGCTCGCAACCAAGGGCGCTTATCGCGCCCGGCGTGAAGACGTGCCGGCGAGCGCGCGGACTGCCGGGCAGATCGCGGTCAGAGGAACGCATTGCGGCGAGAGATTACTGCGAGGCGAAGAATCTGGCAAGAGCGACCGCGCGGGGAGACGCGGGACACGCCGTTAGAGGTCGAGCTGGTCGGCGATCGACGCGATAATCTCGACCGCGTGCTTGCGGTTGTGTTCCGTCGCGAACAGGCGTGCCGCGAGCGAGAGCTCGGCCGAGACGACGAGCTTGTCCGCGGAGAAGGTTGCGAAGAACGTGGCCAGGGAAGACCGAATCGTAAAGACAGCCTCCTTCTCCTCCCAGCCGTGCTCGGTGGGGAAATGAATATGTCGGCAGCGTTCCGCGGCCTCACGGTTGATCGCGTCGCGTAACGAGCGATCCAGCGGGCGCTTGAGATTCCTTTCGTAGAGCGTTTCCCGCCTGCGCATTACGTGACCTCAGATCCGCGGCTCCAGCGGCGGTTATGATATCCGACGGCGGTTACGCCGTCACTATGTCGAGCTTCGCCGGGGCGGTCGCTGCGCTTTCGGCGGGGTAGGAATCGTCGTAGAGTGCAGCCACGGCCTGCCGCGCGGCACGGCCGCCGTCGATCATGCCCCGCACGAGCGCGTTGTCTGTCGGAACGGAGTGCGCCAGCAGCATCACCGGGAAGACCACGCCGTACGATGCGCTGTAGGAGGCCGTGTAGAGGATCCGGCTCAGAAAGCTGCCGACCGCAAGAATTCCCGGAGCCGACGCGTCGGCTCCGTCCGCGGCAATGTCCGCGATACAGCCGCTTGCCGGCTCAGCGCCCTCGTCGTCCGAATGAAGCGCGTCGGCGTGATCGAAACCGTTGACGCTGGGCGCGTACTCGATCTCGTCGTGGTGCGCTGCGCGGGGCTTTCGATGGCTTCGTTTCTTGGCCATTGCGGGTGCTCCCATGGGAACCGGGATACCAAAGCTGCTGATCTCGTTCGACTGAATCTCGGCCGTCATCACGTCTGGGCCGACACGGGCGCAGGATCCGGCCGCCGCGACCCGAAGGCGCCCCACAAGCGGCCGACGAGGCGAGTCACGCCTCCTCTCCCCACCACGGCGCCTTCCTTGACTCCGCGCGCCAGCGCGTTGTCCCGGGGAAGGAGTGCGGCCACGGCGTAGACCGGGAACGCCGCGCCGAAGCCGACGTAATACGAGCCGTGGTAGGCGGCACGCCCGACGATCCCCGCCCAATCGCCGCTGACCGGCAGCCGCCGGGCGTCGTGCGCGGGCTCGATATGGACCACCTTCCCCTGCTCGTGCAGCCAGCGCTCCTGGAAGACGTGCCGGGCCGCCCGCTCGACCCGGTGCAGGGTCCCGTAGTTCAACAACGCCCCCGAAACCATGCCCACGCCGGGGACCTCCTCGAAGATCTCGAGTTGGAAGAGGAACGACGCGGCCTCTTCGGTCACGAGGTTCTCCTGGGCTTCTTCGATCAACAGGTCCTTGATCTCTCGGAGGCGTATCAACAAATGGTGCCTTCGTTCGCGCGTATGGGCCAGCGCGGCGACCAGGAC
>JARLIH010000456.1 GCA_031291845.1 Isosphaeraceae bacterium
GGGCCTTCGCTTCGGAGCCGATCACCGACAGGGACTGGGCGGCGTCGAAGCGAACGCCCGAGTCGCTGTCCTGGAGCGCGGTGCCGAGCGCGGGGGCTGCCGCACGGGCCTCGAGCCCGATTTCGCCAAGCGCGTAAGCGGCTGAACGGCGGATCGCAAAGTCCTTGTCACGCAACAACGCCTGGGCCAGTGCGGCCACGGCCGGCTTTGCCTCGGGACCCATCGAGCCCAGCGCCTCAACGGCCGCCTTGCGGACGCCGGGGTCGGCGTCCACGAGCGCCTTGGCGAGCGCGGGCACGGCCTCGCCGGCGTCCGGGCCGATCTCGCCAAGGGCGAACGCGGCCGCCTGCCGCACGTCGGCGTCGCCGTCGTTAGTCACCACGTTGCCCAGGGCCGTGGTGGCAACCTTGGCTTCCTCGCCGACGCTTCCCAGCGCATACGCCGCGGCGTGCCTTACTGTCTCGTGCGGGTCGCCCAACGCCTCGGTCAGCTCACGAATGGCCGGCTTGGCGTCCGCCCCCATGTTCCCGAGTGCAAAGACCGCTGCGCGGCGGACCGAATGCACTGAGTCCTTGACAGCCCCCCGAATCGCCGGCAGCGCGGCCTTGCCCGCCGGGCCATAGTTCCCGAGCGACAGCGCTGCGGCGTGCCGGACGGTCGCATCATCGTCTTTGAGCGATTCGCCGAGCGTTCGGATCGCGGCCCTCGACATGTCGGGACCGTACGACCCGAGCGAGACCGCCGCCAGGCGCCGGTTCGCGGGATCGGCGTCCTTGAGCTGTGCGAGCCATTGCTCGACCGTCTTTCCCGAACTCGCTTGTTGGGCGCTCACGGCCTGCGCGGCCGCCGACAGCAAGATGCAGGCGAGGAACCACCGGAACGCGTTCATGCGAGACTTCTCCCTCAGCCAGAATGTGCCAGTGTGATGTCGACGATGCGCGACGCGTCAGGGATCGAGGTGGTGAGCGTGCTGCCCGCCGGCGTGCCGGCCGCCCGTTCCCCCGTGCCGGCCGCCTCCGCCGTGAAAGGAGTGCCCCCCAGCACTGTGGCTGTGGGCGTTGTGGCCACCGTTTCGCCCGCCGTTCGCGAAGTGCCCCGTGCCGCGATGCTCGCTCGAGTGGTGGCTCGAATGCGACGCGGCCGCGTGGTGCCCGGCCGAGTGGTGGCCTGTGGTCGCGCGGTGCCCCGCATAGCCGTGGTGGGCATGCGACGAGTGCCGCTCGTGGTGCGAGTAATGGGAACCCCGGCCCGCATGGTTGTTGTTCCAGTTGCGGTGGCTGCCGCTCCAACCGCCGCCGGCGTAGCCTCGGTTCCACCCGCTGTTCCAGCCGTGGCCCCCGTACCAGCCGCTGTTCCAACCGCTGCCGCCCGCCGACGCGTAGTTGGAGTACAGGTGGTGACGGTTCCACGGGTTCCACCCGCCGTACCAGTTGTAGCCGTAGCCGGAACCCGAACCGGAGCCGCCTGGTACAGAATAATAGTTGTAGTCGTTCGCCCAGTTCGACGTCGGGTAGTAATTCGACGCACTCGTTTCAGCCGCGTCGGGATAGGGCTGAGGTGTTGGCGTCGCGGCGCTCACGACCGCCGCCTGGTAACCCGACTGCCTAACCTCGGACGCGATCGCATTCGCCTTGTCGAGGGTTCGCGCAGGGGCGTAGAGCTGCCACGGGTCGTGGTCCGACGGGCGGTAGTTCACCCGGTACTGTTGCTGCTGTCCTGCGGCCTGGCCCGGAGCGTCCTGCACAAAGCAGAGCACGATCAACGCGCTGAGACCGCAGAAGAGACTCTTGGTGGACATCATGCGACCCATGAGTTCGATGCGGAGCCTAACCCGATTCTCGCTCGATCTTAGGCTATGTTGGGCCATAGTCAAGAATAATTAGTCGCCCCATCCCAGGGGTATTGTGTCAACCGGTAACGAGTTTCGGTTGTAGCGGCCAGGTGCGCGATCGGGCCGTCGCTGGACCGCCCGTATCAGCGCGGCGAGGCTAAAGAGGCTCCGTCGGAGTCCGGCTGCGACAGCGTTCGCCCCCCTCGTTTTCGCTTGCCGTTCACGGGACGAACGATTTCGGTCACCCTGACCGGTAGAATCGGCCTGCGTACCGATTCGAGAGTCAGGCCGGCCCGGAGCGTACAGACGACGCCCACGGCTTCGAGGTAGTTGTTGACGACGGTGAACTGTCCGGCGGCCCACGGCAGCGCGGAGAGCTCGTTACGAACGAGCACGCTCGCGTCCCTTACCGCGACGACGGGGATCCCCTGCTCGAGCGCGGCGAGCACGGGGAGGCCGAGGCAGCCGTCGGGTGTGATCACGCAGGCGACGTCACGGGCCGTCAAAACCGAAGGGTGAGACAATGCGGCGGGTTCTTCGACGATGCGCGGGCTTCGCTGTAGGCCCTTGATGACCGACTGGAGGAACGTCAGCGAGACAGCCTCAGCGGCCATTCGCGGGTCCACGACGCCGGGATCGATGGACTCGATCTCCTCCGACTCGATCATGGGGGAATGCGCAGAGGGCTTGCCCTCGAGCAAGGAAATAGCGTGCGTAAAGATCGCTTCGACACCCCCCCACGGGTTCACCATGTCGCCGGAGGAGTCGAAATAGTCCTGGTGGAACTCCGGCGGAACGTCGATCACCGAGGAAATGGCGATGGCGTCACACTCGCCGGCATAAGGCGCAATGGCGTCGAGGAAGACGGAAAAGTTATCCACTCGCCCTGCTGCCCGCCCGGACGCGGTGTATTCGGAAACGAGCTTCACCGGTGGGTCGAGCGCAAGCACGCGCGGGCAGTCCAGCCCGTAGCACGCGCGGGCGGCGTTGACGGCGTTGATCGCCGCATTGGTGTAGGCCACTTCAGGGTGGCGGTCGATGACCAGCAAGACCCGGTTTGACCGGACCCGCTGCAGCCCGGCCGTGCCCATCAGGAGCCGGCAGATCACGCTTCCTTCAACGTACAACCCGTTTTCGGGGAGTTCGTTGATGTCGGAGCCGTTCACGACGTTGGGGTGTGTGATCAGGGTGTCGGCCACGCTCGCGAAGAGGCGGGCGACCGGGCCGGCGTCGCCGGCGTGACCGCCGAGCGCGGCGTTCACGCCGGTCGGAACGAGCAGGACGACGTTGAAGCGATCGGTCGTTTCGAGCGAGCGTTTTCGGAACTCGAAGATCGAGGGAACCGCCGGAGTCGCGCGAGACTCATCGGGACCATCGGCCAGGATCCCCACCTCGCACCGGAAGTCGCGCTCATCGCTGGCCGAGACCACGAAACGCACGGGCCGTTCGCCGGGCCGGAGGTTCGCCTCCGCCGCGGCCGCGAAATGGGCGATCAGGACCTGGCCCCCGCGCTCCCGCGGGATCGTCCATTCGCGCTCATACAGACGCATCGGTCGCAACCCCCGTCCTCGAAGAGAAGTCGTCGAACGTGAACCGCCTCTGGAGGACCACGTTTCCCCCCGGCGTGACCGAGTAGATCGTGGGGAGGTTGATCCCGTTAAACATGTTCGCCTTAACCATCGTATAGGCGCCGAAATCCGGTAGCACGAGCCTCGAGCCAATTTCCAGCGGGACGTCGAACGCGTACTCTCCCAGCAGGTCCCCGGCGAGGCAGCTACAACCGGCAAGGAGGTACTCGTACTCGCCGTCGTCGTTGTGGCCGGCGATGTCCGGCTCGAACTGGTACTCGAAGATCTCCGGCCAATGATTGATCGTAGTGTCGAGGACCGCGACCGTCTTGCCCGAAGAGCGGAACAGATCGATGACTTCGGTGACCAGGTATCCAGCCCGGCGTACCAGGGTGGCCCCGGGTTCGATGAAAACCTCGAGATCAGCGCTCGCCTTCAAACGCTCGACGGCCTCCGCCAGGGGAGCGAGGTCCGTCGCCGCATCGAGAACGTAGCCGCCCCCCAGGTTGATCCAGTCGAGGCGCGGGAGCCAGTCGCCCAGCCGCTTTTCGATCCGGCGAACCGTGGCCAGCAGCGGCGTAAAATCTTCTGCGTCGCAATTGGTATGGAAATGGAGGCCCCGCACGCCGTCGAGCTGTCCGGCGTGCTGATCCAGCAGCCTGCGAAGCTGGCCGATCGGCGTCCCCAGCTTGGAGTGGGTGCGGCAGGGGTCGTACCGCTCATCGTCAACCAGGGAGAGCCGCGGGTTGACCCTTAGGCCGGTCTTGGAGTCGCCGTGCAGGCTCGGCGCGAAGCGCTGAAGCTGCGACAGGGAATTGAATGCGACGTAGTCGCACAGCCTGTCGAGTTCCGCGATTTCCCCCGCGCGAAAGCCGGGAGTCGTGATGTGGACGGTGCCGCCCGGAAGGACGGCGGCACGGGCGAGTCTCGCCTCGTAAAGGGAGCTGGCCGAAAAGCCGTCGAGCGCGGGGCGCATCAGCTCGAGAAGGAAAGCACTGGCCAGCGGCTTCAGTGTGTAAAGGAGTTTGCAGTCGGTCCTCTGGCGAAGCCGGCGTGTTGCGTCCAGCCCCTCCAGCACCGCTTGCTCGGAGACGATAAACGCGGGCGTCTCCACGGCTTCGGTAACCGACGCCGGCAGAATCCTTAAAGCGCCTTCCACGGCCCCAATAGACGGCTCGCCCATGATGGCCGCTTCCCCGCAACGGTCTTCTTTGAGAAGAGAACGCGACGATTATAAGGCCAAAGGCGAGGGCAGCAAGCCGCGTTTCTCCTGGGGCACGAAGCGGTCGAACCGGTGGCCACCCGATCAGGGCGCTGGTGGCGCCCCTTTGAAGTCCTGAACCGCAGCCCCGCCTTGGTTGGTGTTCTGATAACGATTCTGAAGACGCTCGATCTGACGGAACTGATTGGATTCGTTCAAGATTTTCAAGTTCGCGTCCAGTGCCTGCGCCGCCTGCTCGGCCGGCTTCCCCGCTTCGGGAGTTCTGGCGGCAGGCTCATTGGGGCGGGCGCCGACGAACGTCTTGCCGCGGTAGAAGGCGTACTCGGCGGCGTCCTTGCGCGCCACTGCCGTCACCTCCCCGCGCACCCCTTCGGCCACGAACACCCCGCGCAGGTCGGTCTCTCCCGACAGGAAGCCCGGGTTTTGCGA
>JARLIH010000457.1 GCA_031291845.1 Isosphaeraceae bacterium
CGGGCGGCCCTCGCGGACGCGGCCGGCCCCCCGGCCCGCCGCCGCTGGGCGGGCCACCGGAAGAGGATTGATCGCCGGCCCTCGTTGGCTCTGACCTCGATTGCGTTCCCGCCAGCGCGCGGGAACGCCATCCCGGACGCGCCGCGCCCCGAGACAGCGTGACGCAGCGCGCCGATCAACGATCACACGCGGCACGGTGACACGGCTCCTTGCATTGATCCGTGGGACGGCTGATTCCTGGGAGCCGAGCCGCGCCCCGCCAGGGGCGCCCCTTCTCGACAGGGGCCTCGCCCTCCCGGCAAAGCCGTGCCATTCGCGTTATCGCGGGATGTCGTCAATGGCTTGACACCAAATCGATTCACCATTTTGTGATTCTAAGTATTTGCTATTATCTTTGCAATCATATCGTCTCCTCTTAAACGCGCGTCATATCACAGGACGCTCTGCGGGCAGGTTGGTCCGCTCGGGCGGTCCGGGGTCGAGTCACGAAGAAGGTGGTGCAGCCGTGCGACGAATGAGATCGTTACTGGGTGCGGTTCTGGTCGGTTGTTGCTCGCTTCTGACGCTGACGACGCTGACGCCAATTGCGGTCACGGCGCCACCCGCAAACGGGCCGCCGCCGCCACCCCCGCCTCCTCCGCCGCCACCCCCGCCACGGCCGGGCGCGCCCTTGGCCGGGCTCAGCCAGGGCCTGCTTCAGAGCTGGCAGGTAGGCCTGGGGGCGTTCCAGCGGCCCGCGACTCCGCCCGGCGGGCTCGGACCGGTCTTTACCGAGAACGCCTGCGCCAAGTGTCACAATGCGGCCGCACCCGGCGGCGCAGGGCCCCGGTTGGTCACGCACATCGGCCGGATTGTCAACGGGCAGTTCGACCCGATGGTCGCGTTCGGCGGCCCGACGATCCAGGACCGCGGCATCGGCCCGTTCAACGGCGTCAACTTCGTCGGCGAGGTCGTGCCGCCCCAGGCCACGATCGTGGCGCACCATCGGACGATCCCCACGTTCGGACTCGGCCTCGTCGACGCCGTCCCCGATTCGACGTTCATCGCCCTGGCCCAGCACGAAGCGCAGGTCTCGCCGCTCACCGCCGGAACCCCGAGCCTGGTGCCCGACCCTGTTTCTGGTCAGACGCGGGTCGGCAAGTTCGGCTGGAAGGCACAAGAGCCGACCGTCCTCGCCTTCAGCGCGGACGCGAGCGTCAATGAGATGGGAGTCACCTCGCCGATCTTCCCGAGCGAGAACTGCCCGCAGGGAAACTGCGCGCTCCTGGCCGCGAACCCGGCACGGACGAACCCGAACGACTTCAATGGCCAGTTCGTGCAACAGGTCACCGAGTTCGTCGCCCTGCTCGCGCCGGCGCCCCGGGGGCCGGCGGGGGCGAACGAACAGGCCGGTGGTACGATCTTCACGCAGATCGGTTGCGCATCGTGCCACACGCCGAGCCTGCAAACCGGTCCGAACCCGGTCCCAGCCCTGAGCGACGTCGCGTTTTCGCCCTATTCCGACTTCCTGCTGCACGACATGGGTTCCCTCGGCGACGGCATCGTTCAGAACCACGCCGGGCCCACCCAGATGCGTACCGCGCCGTTGTGGGGCGTGCGGTTCGAGCCGTCCTACCTGCACGACGGCCGCGCGAGCACGCTCGACCAGGCCATCCGCGCGCATGCCGGCCAAGGACTGGCCGCGCGTAACAACTACGTAGCGCTCAGCGCCACACAACAGGCGCAGCTCATCGACTTCCTGAACTCGCTGTGACGCAAACCGCTAAGGTCGTCTTCGTAGGGTGCCTGAGATGCACCATTCTCATTCATGTCGAAAAAATGGTGCATTTCATGCACCCTACGAAGAGTCCATCCCCGCTTGCGATCTCTGGCGCTTGGCGTGATACTCGGGGAGCAGCCAGCCTTCCCCGACGCAGGAGAGTTCACGCCGATGATCCGTCGAATTGCCTTCGCGCTGTCGGCAGCGCTTGCGACTGCCGCGCTCGGCGCTCAGCCGGGTCCGAACGAGCCGACGGCCAAGGACATTGCGAAGGCAAGCTCCAAGCCCGAGCCGAAGAAAGACGTCCCTGGGCCGATCGAGCGCATTCGGGAGGAGGGGCTGAAACGCTCCCAGGTCATGCCGACCCTGAGCCGGCTGACCGACGTGATCGGCCCCCGGCTCACCGGCTCACCCGCCCTGAAGCGGGCCAACGAATGGACGCGCGACAGGATGGCCGAGTGGGGCCTCAAAAACGCCCACCTCGAACCGTGGGGGCCGTTCGGACGCGGCTGGAGCCTCGAGCGCTTCTCGGCCCAGGTTATCGAGCCGCAGTGCATCCCGCTCATCGCGCTGCCGAAAGCCTGGTCGCCCGGCCTCGAAGGAACACTCACCGCCGAGCTCGTCGCGCTCGAAGCGAAGACCGACGCCGAGCTCGCGAAGTTCAAGGGCCAGCTCAAAGGGAAGGCCGTGCTCTACGGTCCCGCGCGCGATGTCGCCGCACGGTTCGACCCGCTGGCCACGCGCCTCTCCGACACCGAGTTGCTCGAGCTGGCCAACGCCCCCGAGCCGGGCCCCGCGCGCAAGCGAGCCGTCCGTACGCCGGGGCGCAACGAGCAGGAGCGGTTCCGCAATACCCTCAAGTTCCTCATCGACGAAGGCGCAGCGCTCGTGGTCGAGGCGAGCACCCGGGGAGACGGCGGCACCCTGTTCGTCGCCGGCGCGAGCGTGCCCGGCGGCGAGTCGCCGACCTTCGGAGCCGACCCGGCCCGCCCGCGCATCTCGGGCTGGTCCAAGGACGCGCCCAAGACGCTCCCGCAGGTCGTCGTCGCCAAGGAGCACTACAACCGGATGCTCCGCATGCTTCAGCAGGGGGAGCGATTGAAGCTCGCGGTCGAGCTCGCGGTCCGCTTCCACGACGACGACCTCACCGCCTACAACACGATCGCCGAGATTCCCGGCGGTGACCGCAAGGAGGAGCTGGTCATGCTCGGCGCCCACCTTGACTCTTGGCACGGCGGCACCGGCGCGACCGACAACGCCGCGGGCGTGGCCGTTTGCATGGAGGCGGTCCGCATCCTCCAGGCACTCAAGCTCCAGCCGCGCAGGACGATTCGCGTCGGCTTCTGGACGGGCGAGGAGCAAGGGTTGCTCGGGTCAAAAGCCTACGTCGCCGAGCACTTCGGCAAGGACGCGGCCGACCGCGACGCACACAGCGACAAGAAGGCCGCCCACAGCGCCTTCTCGTCCTACTTCAACCTCGACAACGGCACAGGCAAGGTCCGGGGCGTCTACCTCCAAGGAAACGAGGCCGTCCGAGGCGTCTTCCGCCCCTGGCTCGCCCCGTTCCAGGACCTCGGCGCCACCACCCTAACCCTCGCCAACACCGGCGGCACCGACCACATTTCGTTCGACGCCGCGGGCCTGCCTGCGTTCCAGTTCATCCAGGACGTGGTCGAGTACAGCACGCGCACCCACCACTCCAACCAGGACGTCTACGACCGCGCCCAGGCCGACGACCTCAAGCAAGCGTCCGTCCTCATGGCCACGTTCGTCTACAACACAGCCAACCGCGACGAGAAGCTCCCGCGCAAGCCGGTCGCGGAACCTCCAAGTCGTTCCGCGGGAGATAAAGAGGGAAGCAAGTGAAAATACCCCGAACGGATCGGCGTCTTCGGGGTGGATTTTCCCCGTCCCTCACGGATTCTGCCGACCACCCTTCCCAGCCCCAGAAGGGACGGCGACTCGTTAGCTAGGGGCGCGCGAGCCTCTGGAACCCGGCACGGAACGAGGGCTTTCTTGAGCCCAGAAGGAGTGGCGAGTCCCAGGACGCACGATTCGTCGTCCCTCCGAGGCTGAAAACAGTCGTCCCACACACCGTTCGCGGATGGCCGACGACGACCCCAAAAAAATCGGCGACGGTCACAATTTTCACTTCTTCTTCGCCGCGTCCGTGGCCGGTACGAGCTGAACCTCATCGAGGCCGAACGAGTAACCGCCGGAACTCGCGTTCTTGCCCGATAAGGTCACCGTCAACCGGTGCTTGCCCTTGGCCAGCGGCAACGTGCCCAGCGACATCCAACGGGCGGGCCGGACTTCCTTGTTATAGAAGTCGTAGCTCTTGCCCTGCACGAGCGACTTGCCGTCGAGGGCGAAGTTCACCTTGCCGTAGTCGGGCGCGAGCGTGAATTTCGCCTTGATGTCGTACTTCCCTTCTTGATCGATTAGAAGCTCCAGCGCCAGCGCATCGCCCTGCTTGCCGCCGCTCCAGAGGAGCTGCCGGTTGTCGCTCCACTGACCACCATATTTGTCCATATGTCCCTGCGGCTTGGCCGAGCCACTCCCCAGGGTCTTCAGCACTCGCATGGTCGCTCCCTCGACGACCCACGTCCCATCCGAGCGCTGGATGGGTCCACCGTCGAGCCGGGTCATCGAGACCGGCTTGGCCTGCAGATCCTGGCCGTCGGGTCCCTTGAGCGTGAACTCCTCGAACTTCGCCTGGAACGGGTGCATCGAGAGATTGGCGGCCGAAACGCCGATGAACACTTCCTTGTCGAAGTCGAGAGCCATTTCCTGGAAAACTACCAGGCGGCCGCTCGGGTCGCTGTAGAGGAGCTGGAATGAGGCCCCCTTCCGTGCGGCCACCAACGCAAGCGGCCGCTGGGGAAGGTTTCCCGAGTAGTGTATGCCCGTCTCCCGCCCCCCCTTGTACATCTCCACGAGCACCCGGTGGATCTGCCCGACGCCGCCGTCCGACCCCTTGCAGCGCTCCAGTCGTACGAAGTTCCTTTCGTCCTGCCAGATCAAGAGGCCCGCCCCCTGGAACGTCATGCCGGGCTTCTTGCCGCTGGGAAGCGTCACCTGGTCCGAGCCGGGGTCGAAGTCGTTCGTGACCTTCACCATCGCCACGAAATCCCCCTCGACTCGCACCAGCGCGCTGGGGGCGTTGAACAACTGGTACTGCGGCGCGTTGACCATCGGAGCCTCGCCCGGCGTGTCGATCGTCGTGCTGCCGGGCTTGTTGGCGATCTTGACCCCCTGGTTAAGGTTCACCTCGCACGACCATTTCGCGAGCGTTTTCGGTTTGACCGACTCGGCCAAGCCGGCGATCGTGCCTGGCCGCTCTGGCAGCTCGATCGGCGTCGGCTTGCTCGCGGTGATCCGGCCGGCAATGTCCGTCAGCACGAACTGCACGACCAGCTTGCGGTCGACCGGCGCGCCCACCGGTACGTCGACCTGCCCGCTCGCCACCCCCGGCGCAACGCTCAAAGGGGCGCTGGTGCCGCCGTCGAGAAGCGGAAAGCTCCCCCGCGCGTCGGGCTGCGCCGGCGGCGGCGAGCCGGATGCCGGCTGGCGCGCGTAGCGCACGGCAACACCCTTGAGACGCCCGAGCGGGTCGACCAGCCGGACGCCGATCTTGACCTGGGCGGTCTTCCCCGCCGTGACGAGCTCAGCCGTCAGGCCGCCGATGTCGCCCGCCAGGAACGCGGTGATCACGCTCGGCGGGATCGCGAACCCGACCGCTTCCCCACGGATCCGCGCGACCGCAACACCGACGAGCCGCCCCTTGGTGTCGATGATCGGCCCGCCGCTGTTCCCCTCGATGAGCGAGCCGTTGAGCTGCACACGCGCCAGCCGGCCCGCCTCATCGCGGCGCAGACTGCTAATCGTCATCTGATTGACCGTGATCGCCGGATTCGCCGCGCGGTTGTCGACCACCCCCTGGATCATGCTTCCCAGCGGGAAGCCGAGGTCGATGACCGGCATCGTCTCGTAGAAATCGGCCTCGGCCGACGTCTGGTCCGCCGCGATCGCCACCGGAGGCGCGCGCACCCCCTTGACCTGGAGCACGGCCAGGTCGCGGACATCCCGCTCATCGTACGCCAGCACCTGCGCGGGCACTTCTTGTTGCTGCGGCGTGCCGCTCCGGAACACGGCCACAACCTCGGGGGTCACGCCCTGCGGCACGTCCTCGACGGCATGAGCGATGACATGCTTGTTCGTCATCACCAGCACGGTGTCGCCCGTCACCTTGATGACGAACCCCGTCCCGCTCCCCTGGACCCGGCCCGCCTTGACCTTGACGAAGACCGTCGCGTCCTTGGCCTGATCGAGCACGCTCTTGTCGATCGCCTGTCCCCACCCCGATCCGGCCAAACCCAGCAGAACGATGAAGACGATGACGGGAACTCGCATGGGCGCCTCCGGAAGGGCTGATCGCTCTTGCAACGCACCGACCCGGCGCCGCAAGGCCATCTAGATTAATCCACCGCCGGGAGCTGGTTCAAGCATCAAGTGGGTTGGAAAAATAAGGGCATGGAAAGGACATCGTTGATCGTTATTCCTGAAAAACAAGCTCAATACAAATCAAAACTTTGCCAAGTCTTCAAAATCAGCCGAAACGCGGTGCTTGGTCCGTGAGGCGGCGAGGCTGGGGTAGTGAAAAGTTGAGGCTGCAGCGGCTCTTGTGCCGCGTCGGCGAACGCGCTTTTGTTGCGCCTCGGGCGCTCTTCCCACCTCTCCCCTCGCGGGAGAGGTCAGCCGCGTCAAGCGGCTGGGTGAGGGGTGCCCCGAGGAGGGCGCCGCTGGCGGCGCGCCTCCTCACCCGGCCGCGCAACACTTCCGGCCAGAACGCATTCGACCGCCAATCCCAACTTCTCAACGGCCCAAGCTCCCTCTCGCCTCGCCTCGGCCGTACCCACAGTCTCGTCCCGGCTCACTTGAAGTCGCGCACTTCCGCGCCGCCCGAGTTGGAATTGTCAAAGCGCTTCTGGAGCCGCTCGATCTGGCGGAGCTGATTGGTCGAGTTCTGCAAGCGGACGTTCTCGTACAAGTCCTGGGGATTGGCCGGCGCCTGCGGCGCTGGGGTCTGGAGGGCGGGCTGGTCCGGTGCGGCGGGTTGGCCGACGAACGTCTTGCCGCGGTAGAAGGCGTACTCGGCGGCGTCCTTGCGCGCCACTGCCGTCACCTCCCCGCGCACCCCTTCGGCCACGAACACCCCGCGCAGGTCGGTCTCTCCCGACAGGAAGCCCGGGTTTTGCGA
>JARLIH010000458.1 GCA_031291845.1 Isosphaeraceae bacterium
AAAAAGCCCGTGTGCGGCGCCAGGTTGACCGGCGGACTTGGGAAATAGACGTCCTTCGAATCGAAGAAGAGGATATGGCCTTCGGTGCCTCGGAGCGTCGGCACCAGCGGGTAGTAGACCGCGCTCCAGTGAAACGGCAAGTGATTGTGCGGCAGGTCGCCGGCCAGATCGCTGCGGCGGACGATGTTGGCCCAGCCCCGGAGCTGCATGACGTAATCCGACCCGCGCGAGACAGTCGAGATCACGTGAATGAACGCGCTGCGGAGCTTCACGATTTCCGGATGATCGATGGCCAACAAGTTCCCTTGCGTCGATTCACCGGGCACGCGCGGACCGGAATAGGTGAATCCGGCGTCGCGAAGCGCATAAATGATTCGGATCAACTTTTCGTTGTCGATCTCCGGCAACGTGGTCGTCACGAGCGGCGTGGGAAACGCGGACAAGACTCGGATTTCCGTCGGCATGGTCGTTCCTCCGTACGAGCAAGAGGAGAGAGACGAATGCCCGAGACGGGATTTCCTACTAAACGCCATAGGACAGTCGTGCGGCGACCCCGTCCCGTCGCGCAGCATGCAACCGGGGCCGAATTGTATCGGCCAAGATCAAAGTCCTGGTGTTGCTTCCGAGAAAATGCCCGGAAGGTCCGGCGGTGGGTGCTGCGCTCGAGCGTCGCGGGGATTGAGCGTGAGTCACCGCGTGCGTCTCTGGGCCGCGCTCAGACGACCTGTTCGGACGCCTTGCCCGGCGAGCCCTACGCGCCGGTATTCCGGGATCGGCGACGGACCCGGCGGCGACAATGCCATACCGCTGCCAGCGTGACCGGTGCGAAGGCCATGCTGAGTGCCCCGGGTTCGGCCACAACAAAGAAGGGAGTGTACGAGTATGTGACTGTTACCGTTCCGTCAACCTCGCCAGAACCCGAAAACGCGAGGACACCTGGCTTGAACGTCGTGCCCCCGAACGTGCCGCTCGTCGTGTCGGCCGTCACGGTAGCCTGAAAGACGTCCGACCCGACATAAGGGGCGAAGTCGGCGGCCGCGACGTGCGTCGTCGACGAGATCGTCTGCGCGGTGCCGGGGAACGCGGTCATGACACCACGCCCAGCGGCGGCGGTGCCGGCCGCGACGAACGAAATCAACGTCGCCGTCGCCGTCGTGTCGGCCGGGCCCGTCACGATCGTTGAGAGCAT
Organism: Isosphaeraceae bacterium; assembly: GCA_031291845.1. GTDB lineage: Bacteria > Planctomycetota > Planctomycetia > Isosphaerales > Isosphaeraceae > DAIDJG01. Next base: position 1,190 of record JARLIH010000458.1, read on the forward strand.
CGCGTGACCATTCGTGAACGACTGCGCCGAGCTGGTGAGGTTGTATACGTCGACCTCCGCCGTCCCATGCAAGACGAGGTCGATCTCGATATCGTTGAGCGTCCCGAGGCTTGGGTCGAACTGCGGCAGGGTGAACTCTTGCGAGAACGGGATGAAATCGGCCGCGATCGTCGCCTGGTACGAGAGCGACTCGGCCTGCGCACTCGTCGTCAGGCCGAATACAACGACGGCCAAACAGAATCCCGCGTGAAACCGTTCCATGATTCTTGCCTCAGGAAACGCCATTACCTTTACCCTCGACCTGATCCAACGCGATCCTCGGCGAGTCCCGATAAAATACCAGAAGCCAACGGCCGCATAAACGGAATAACAGCGATTCGTGCGAGTCTGCGGCGAGATTTGCAAAATCTTCATAGACGACTATGAGAAATGATAAACTGGCCGCGACGGTGCGACCCTGGCAACCCAGGCAAGCGGGGAGGGCAAAGGGAACGCGGGTCTCACGGCACGCGACCGTGGAAGCACGTTTACGGCTCACAGGGCGAGCAACTCTTCGAGCAGCTTCCGTTCGCCGGGGTCGATCTGGTGCGCACTCAATCCCAGCCGGCGCGCTCGCTCGAGCGAGTCGCGGCAGGCTTTGCTTCGTCCTGCCTTATGATAAGCGCAGGCGAGGTGGAAGAGATGGATGCCGGAAGGTTCGGCCGCGGCGACCTCCTCGAGATCCTTGATCGCCTCATCATGCCGGCCCATCCGGATGAGAATCATGCCCCGGGTATCGAGCACGGCGGGCTTGCGGCCGACCTGGCGAACGAGCTTGTCGACGAGCTCGATGCCTTCAGCGGGTTGGTTCAACCCCTCGGAAAGCGCCCAGGCGAGGTTGTTCAGAACGACGAAGTTCTCAGGGTGGCGCTGGGCCAGCTTGCGGTACAGCCCGACCTCCTCGTCATACCGGCGCACCTGGTGTGCCATCATTGCCTTGAGGGTCAAGAGCTCGTCATCGGACGAGTGCTTGAGCGCCTCCTCGATCACGCTCATTGCTGCGCTGAGCGTGGCATCATCGGCCTCGCCGCTCAGGGTGCAGCCGACGGCGACTCGGCTTGCCTGGATCAAGTCGGCCGGCGCGGCCACGCGGGCCGATGCGAGGCAGAGGTCGAGCGCGTCGCGCCGCCGGCCCTGGCGTGCCAGCACGTGGGCCGTCATCCACGAAGCTCCCGGCGTGTGGCCGGAAAGGCGGCGTGCCAGCCGTTCGGCGGCGGGCGTGTCGTCTCGACCATAGCGGGCGAGCAGGGCGAACGCCTCGCGCCCGAGGGCGTCGCCGCCCGGGAGGTCGGCGCGCTCCGCGTAGGACCGTTCCAGTGCGTCCGGATCTCCCTTTGGTAGCGTGCCACCCCAGATGAGCCGGGCGCGTAGGCCGGCTTCGCGCGGGTCGTTGGGACTGATCGTCGCGAGGCGGTTAAGCTGACGCTCCGCCTCGCCCAGTCGCTGGCCTTCGATCAAGGCGCGGATGTAAAGGGCGATCCGATCAGGCTCGGGTTCACGGACCGCCGCTGTCGACGCGACCCGGCTCGCCCGCTCGGCTTGCCCATGATCCAGCAAATACCGGACCAGGTAGCCGCTCGCCGTGGCCGCCGTGCGGTGCCCCGCAGGCAGGTCCATCACGAGCGTCTCGAGTGCTGAGAGCCCCTCCTCGTGGCGCGCGCGGTCCGGGCACCGTGTCAGAACGACCCCGCGGGCGAAGCGGTCTTCGGGCGATTCGGCAGCCCCCGACTCGGCACCAAGGGCGCGCCAGGCCCGCTCCCATTGCCCCGCATCGTCGCCTGCGCGTGCCGAAAGCCCCATCGCCAAGACGCGGGCAATGGGGCGGTTGTCCGGAGCGCGTTGGAGCGCGTCGGTCAGATAGGGCTCGGCCTTGGCCCATCGCCCGGTCGACTCAAAGTAGTTGGCGGCCGCGAGGGTGACCTCGGGATCGCCCGGATGCCGGGCCGTCGCCGCATCGAACGCCTTGTCGGCCCGAGGGATATCGCCGGCAGCCCAGTAGCAACGGGCGACCACGAGCTCCGGCGGGCCGCTTTTGACGCTCTCGCCGGCACGGGCGATCGTCGCATCGACGTCGGTTCGCTGGTGTTGCGACTGGAACCGAATCAACGTGATCCAGGGGGCGAGCTCACCCGGGCGCTTCCGGACTTCGTCGGCGAGCACGTCCTCGGCATCGCCGGTGCGGCCCAATCGCTCAAAGAGGGCAGCCGGCCACGACTCGTCCGGATAGGCCCGGCGGGCTTCTTCGGCGACCCGGGCCGCCTCGGCCTTCGCCCCAGCGCGGAGCAGTTCCTGGGCACAGAGCCGGTCGAGCGCATTTCCCGGAACGGCTTTCCGGAGCTCCTCGAGCTCGTCGAACCGACGGGTCTTCGCCAGGGACGCAACGAGAGGGGACACGGCGGCTTCTGACCCTCCCTCCCACGCGCGGCGGTAGGCGGTGGCAGCCTCTTCGAGGCGGTCGCGACGTTCGAGGACCTGCCCGCGAAGGAGGTGCGCGACGGCCAAGGCCGGCGCACCATCGAGCACGCCGTCGACGAGCCGGTTGGCCTCCTCGAGCAATCCCGCGCGCGTCGCTCCGGGCATGTTGGCCCGCCCGAGCAACTCGGTCACCCGCCCGAGGCGCCAGACCGGGTCGTCCTCGCCGCGGGTGCGGAGCGACTCGACCGTCGCGCGTACCGCAGCCTCATCGTCGGAGGCGAGGGCGAGATCCAGCAGTGCCAGCAACGGTTGAGGAGAATCAGGCTGGTCGCGGGCCGCTCGCTCGAACGCAGCGCGCGCCCCAGAAAGGTCGCCCTGCGCGGCGAGCATGCGTCCGAGCGCCATCCGGACTTCGGTACGCTCGTCCGGTGGCAGCCGCTCCACGTCCCGGCCGAGCCGGTCGCGCGCCTCGCGTCCCCGCCCGATGGCGGACAACAGCGCCGCCCGCTGGATTCGCAACGCGGCCCGGTCGCCCACGGCGTCGGGTCCCTCGGCGCGATCGAGAACGGCAAGGGCCGCGTCCGGCTTTCCGGTGCGCGCCAGGCCGTTGGTCAGGGCCAGGACCAACGTTGCGTCCTTCGGCGCGCGCCCGACGGCTTCCTCCAGGGCCTTCACGGCTCCGTCGGAATCGCCGGTTTGCCACGCTCGATCGGCACGCAGCCGCGCGACGTTCGCGTTCGCGGGCGCCGCAGCCGCAGCGCGGCTAAGCGCCCGATCGAAGTCGGCCCAGGAGCGACGGCCCGGCGGGCGCTGGAGCTGTTGCCGGAACCGCGCGTCGGCGAGCGCAAGCAGCAGGCCCGGATCGCCGGGTGCCGACAGCAGTGCACGCTCGATCTCCTCCGCAGCCTCATCGGGCCGCCGCGCGGCGACGATGCGCGCCGCGGCCAGGCGGGGGGCCACTTCGCGCGGGTCGAGCCGCACGGCCTGGCGATAGGCTTCCAGCGCCTTCACATTGTCGGAAAGGGCCTCGCGGCAACGGCCCAGCGTCAGCAGAGCGGTGCGCCGCCAACTCTCGTCGAGTCGCCCCTCAACGCGTTCCAGGCGGGCAATCGCCCGGGCGACCCGCCCGGTCTGCTCCTCCCGCGCCGCCTCGAGGATTTCCAGCAGCGGAGAATCGTCTCCCTTGAGCCTCCGGAACTGGGCCACCAGCGGCCGTGCCTCCTCCAGCCGGCCGCGCCCCAGCAAGGTGTAGGCAAGCCACCAGGTCAGTTCCGGATTGGTGCCTCCGGACTGCTTGAGCCCCCGTGTCCACTCCTCGATCGCCCGATCGAACCGTCCGTCGGCCAGCTCGACCTGACCGCGGATCGCGAGCACGCCAGGGTGGCTGTGGATCGACCGGGGCAAGCCCTCCAGAAGCCGGCGCGTCGCGGGGATATCGCCGCGCCGCAACGCCGCGCTGACGGCCGAGAGTTGCACCGAGACGTCGTCGGGCGTCAATCCGGCGGCTGCCTCCAGCTCCGCCCCGGCCCGGTCGTCGCGCCCCAAGCGGGTAAAGAAACGGTACCGGACGAGACGCGCCTCGGCGTCGCGAGGACGGGCCTTCAGCAGCCCATCGAGCACGCGCTCAGCGCGCTCCGGTTCCTTTTTCCGGTCCTCGAGCAGTCCGGCCAGGCGTTCGGCCGCAACCGCATCGCCGGGGTTGAGCTCGAGCGTAAGGCCGTATTCCGAAATCGAATCGTCGAGGGCCTTCTCCTCTCCCGGGAGAGCGCGGCTCTCGAGCGCCATGGCCAGCAGCCGATGGTCGCCCGCCAGCGTCGCCCCGCGCCGAATCAGCTCCCGCGCCACGCGCTCGGCGGCCTGGTAACGCAGGCTGTTCATCGCCATTTCGGGCGCGATACGGAACGAATCGCTTTGCCGAACGGCGTCGCTGGCTCGCAGATAGAGACCTACTAACCGGCGCCTCGCATCCTGGGCCGCGGCGCCCTCAGGGTCGATCCTCAGCAGCTTTTCGTGAACGGCCGCGGCTGCGAACCACTGAGACGGGTCGCGTGCGGTCGCCGCGAGGAGCCGTCCCTT
>JARLIH010000459.1 GCA_031291845.1 Isosphaeraceae bacterium
CCGGCGCGGGACGACCGGACCGAGGGTCTTGTGCGACCCTCGGATAAAGACGGATTCGTCTTCAGGGCTGCCGTCGCCCATCGTCACGGCGAGCCGTGAAGCCCGCCGAACCGTGGCGAGCAAGTGGGCCTGCGCTGCGCCGAAGTCTCGCGCCGCACTCGAGCCGGCCCACCAGCCGCCGTCGCGGCCGAACGCTTCGGGATGGCGGACGAGCCAATCGGCCAGCGGTAGAAGGCTGGGGGCCTCGGCGAGCTTGTCACGATCGAGCGCCTCGGCCACGCGCATCACGAGGGCGCGGTTTGCGCGCGCGGGATCGCCGCCCGACGGCTGCGGTGCGACCGGGCCCGGTACCGGGGGCTCGCGGTCGGCCCGGACGATCAGCGACACGGCGAAGTTCGACCCCGGTGTCGCCGTGAACTCGACGTGCGTGCGATGGCCCGTGTAGGCGCTCAGATCGTGAGCGACCCAGCGGGGCTCCTCGCCGGCGTCAATCGGAAGGACAAGCTGCCCATGCAGCGGGCCGGCGATCATCGCGTGGGAGTCGACCGCGGCGTAAGCGTGCCCCTTACCTTGGACCAGGTAGTAAAGTTTGCCCGGCCTGAGTGCAAAGGTCGGTGTCCGTAGCGTCCGGCCGGCGCGCATGACTTCGCCGAGCCGCCCAGGGTCGTTCTCCGCGCCGGGGGCGAGCGACAAACGGTCCCAGGCTCGCTCGTAACGTGCGGTACCGCGCGTCTCAATTCCGGTGATGGGGCTCGCCGAATTCTCGCCGAAAATCGGGTCAGCCGCGCGCTGGGGGCCGAGGCCGAAGCCCACGTCGTCCGGCATCCAGTCGTTGGGCCCGAGACGGCCGAAGTCGAGCACGACCTCGGCCCAATCAGGCAGCCCGGCCTGTTTCGGTCCAGTGGCAATGCGTTCGAAGGGGTGCAAACGGTCGTTCAGTTGGCGATCGTCAAGTCCCTCGATCGCACTTCGCAGCTCTCGGGCGAGGTCCTGCTGAAGCGCCCTGCGGTGGCGCGCCCTCAGGCCGGCCAGGTCCGCGGCGACTTGCCTGTTTTGATCCGCAGAGTCGAAGCGCGCGAAGCGGTAGGTGCTGCTTTGTAGGAAGCCGAGCAGCGCGTAGTAGTCCTTGGTCGAAATCGCGTCGAACTTGTGGTCGTGGCTGCGGGCGCACGCGACGGTCAGTCCCAGGAAGGTCTTGGACATGACGTCGACCATGTTGTCGAAACGGTCCGCCTCATCTTGGCGAATATCGACCGGTGAGTGGACCTGCTCACCGAGGAACCAGAACCCAGTGCCGAGAACCGACTCGTTGAACCCTTCGACGGCGTGCCGGCGCGGGGGTGAGAGGAGGTCGCCCGCGACGTGCTCGGTCACGAACTGGTCGTAAGGGACGTCGGCGTTGAGCGCCCGAACCACGTAGTCGCGGTACTCTCGTGCGTTCGGCGCGGTATAGTCGAATTCGTGCCCCCGAGTCTCGGCGTAACGGACCAGGTCGAGCCAGTGTCTTCCCCAGCGTTCGCCAAAATGCGGGGAGGCGAGCAGTCGGTCCACCACCGTGGCAAACGCGTCAGGTGACGCGTCGGCCAGAAACGAAGCCAGCTCCTCGCGCGAGGGGGGCAGACCGATCAGGTCGAAGTTCACGCGGCGGAGCCAGGTACGCTTGTCCGTATCGGGTGCGGGCTGGAGGCCCTGGGTCTCGAGCTTGGCCAGGAGGAAGCGGTCGGCCGGGGTCGCCGGCCACGCGGAGTTCTTGACAGTCGGGAGTGCCGGCGCCCGCAACGGCTGAAAACTCCAGTGCCTTGCCCGCTCCTTCAGGTTGAAGGTCTCACCAGCTCCCGCCGGCTTCGCGCCCTGTTCGACGGGCCACGGCGCGCCTCGCTCGACCCAACGGGTGAGCGACGCGATCTCTTTCTCCGGCAGCTTCGACCTGGGCGGCATCTGGTAGGTGTCGCCGTAGTTGATGGCGTCGACGAGCAAACTTTCTTCGGGTTTGCCCGGCACGACCGCCGGCCCCGTGCTGCCCCCCTCGATGACTGACGAGCGCGAGTCGAGACGCAGGCCTCCCTTTTGCGCCTCGCCCCCGTGGCACTTCTGGCACCGCGCGGACAAAATCGGACGCACCTCTCGCTCGAAGAACTCGAGGTCGGCCGGGTTCTTCGCGTCGCGCGGTTCGTCGGCCAGGAGTCCGGCCCGCAGCGAGACGACGAGCCCCGCAATGACAAAGAGATCGCACAAGACACGCCGCCGGGTCTTGTGCGTCGAGACGTTTCGGGTCGCGTTAGGGGACATCGCGGCCTCCGGCTGTGGGCGGGCCTGGATCGCGGGACCGAGGTCGGAGCGGGCGCTCCTAGCGTTCGCAAGGAGGGTGTTTCTGCGCACTTATCGTACGGTCCCGCGCGTCCGCCCGCAAGGCACACTTTCCGCGACCCACCCACTGGCCGGCGATCACGATCGGGATATTCCTGAGAGTTGCTTTTCTCATACGCGTTCCGACGCGCGGTGAACTACACCTTAAGTGCCAGTGGCCCAGTCTTCGTCAAGGGGGCTGGCAAAGCGGTTCATTATCCCTCGGAACGAACGGTGCGGCCTATGGAATTCTCGCCCCCCGCGGTTCAGCCAGGTCACACGCCACAGGAGTCGGGCTCGGGCGAGCCGCGGGACCGCCGGAAGGAACCGCGCTATGTCCCAGTCATGGAGAGCGCCTACCTGGGCTGGTGGGAAGGGGAAACGCTCCGCGCCGAGTTGGGTGTGCTCTGGAACATTTCCGCCGGCGGCGCGGCGATGGACGTCGCTGTCGAGGTTGAGACGGGCGACACAGTCTGGCTCTGCATCGTCGACCTCACGCCAGTGAGGTGGGTGGCGGCCCGCGTCGTGGGGCGTGAAGAGCGCATGGTACGAATGCAGTTCGCCGAACCGTTCGCCTGTGAAAGACTCGAGAGGGTGGTCTGGGGCTTGCCGGAGGAAGAAGCCGGCGTCGCTTCAGCGGCATCACTCTGGGCGACGCCAACGCCATGAACGGCGCTGGTCGCGAGTAACCGGGACGGCGAGGGACTGTTGCGTCCGCACTCAGTGTACCCTCGTGCGCACCAAGGACGGGTTGCCGTACCTCCGGGTCCGATCGGTTCTGCCAGTTTGGCCGAACCTTTTGTCGCTGCAAGCCGATCTCCTAGAGTAAGTATTTTCGGACCGGATGGCCGATCCGAACCTTGCTCCAGAGTGGGTGCCGCCGCGCCTCGGCTCAGCCGCTGCGACATCCCGGACCCGTGAACGGCAGGTGACTTCCATGGCCCGTTCCGTTGCCCAGGCGGCGGCCTTCGCCGCTCTTCTCTCGGTCGTAGCCGTGTCCTCCTTCGCCGGGCCAGGACCGCGTCACGCCACGGCGGTCGAGCGTTACGGCCTCGAGGGGCATGTTCAGCCGATCGGTCTACACCACGGGTTCCACATCGTCCGGGTCATGCCGGGCTCGCCGGCCGAGCGAGACCGGCTTGTCGCGCACGATGTCATCGTCAAGGTGGACGGCGAGTTGATTCGCAGCCTGGAACACCTCCAGACTCTGTTGAGCGACGCCGATGAAGACGACGGTAAGGTCGTGCTGACCATTCTCAAGAACGGCTCCCTGGAGCATCACGTGGTCAACGCCGATCTTCGAGCACGCGAACGCGCGAAGACCGCCGACGGGCAGCGCAACAGCGACGGCAGCCCACGGCGCTGACGGCTCCGGCCGGAGCCGTCGCTGTGGGACTGTCCTCGGCGTATTCCACTCGCCAAGTCCTGAGTTCACTCCGAGCCAATTCGGCGACGGCCCGCCAAAATGTGACATAGAATTCTTCATAGGTGGGAATCTCTCTGGGAACGTGCCTTCGGCTCCCCCCCCTGACAGGGCCGGCGTTCCCCCGTGGTGGCCCACCTATGTAAGGAGACCCCTATGCCTGCATTCGGTTCCGCCGTCCTGCGCTTCCTCGAGAGCGAGGATGGGCCAACAGCGGTTGAGTACGCGATCATGCTGGCCTTGATCCTTGTGGCGTGTATCAACATCGTGACGACGCTCGGCAGGAGCGCCAGCAGCACGTTCAGCCGGGTGAACAATGCCATGAGTTGACGAGTCGCCATTCGGTTCGTTCCGCGTTTCTCGTTCCCGCCCGCCCGAGCGAGCCACGTTGCTCACCAGGCGGGCTTTTTGCTGCGCGGTCAGGAAGCGGCGCCGCTTGTTCCGGATGATCGGGTCGGCCGTCTGACCGAGATGCGTCGAGTCGTCGAGCGAGTTTGGGTTCGGCGGGACCAGCAGGAGGCCCCGACCGCTGCCGAGAAATCGCTTGGGCGGCTCCGCCGGTGGAACGATCCGACCCGGCAGTTCAGTGACGGAATGCCCTGGGCGTTGGGAACCGAGGGTTGCCCGTTGGCGCTCGTAGCGGCTGAGCTCTACCCGGCGGGGCCGGCCGGTCCCTAAAGGTCGTGCGACCTTGACTCGCTAGCGCCCGGGCCGCTCGCGACGGAATTCGACGGACCATTTATGCCTTTCGGGGCCGTGGATCAGCAGGCGCCACGGACGGCCGTCTCCTGGTCACCGGACGGCTCCGGCGTGTCGTGGACGCGTGTGCTGGGCGCTCCCGTTCCGGCCCCTGGCGAGGCGGCACGTCTACGCCAGATGAGGGATCTCGCACTGCGGTTTACGGCCCATCAGGTGAACCGGAGGAGGGGAGAGGATCAGCGCTACGAGTTGACGCCGCTCCCCCGTCCGATGCATCGCTGCAGTGACCCCGACGCCGACCTCCTGGACGGTGCCCTGTACCTGTTCGCGAACGGTACAAACCCCGAACTTGTGCTCGGGATCGAGTCCCGTGGCCGAGGTGCCTCGGCATCGTGGTCGTACGGACTCGCGCGGCTATCCCGCGCCGCAGCGCGCGAACCGTGCGGGGGTCCGACTCCCGAGAGGCTGTTCCCCGGTCGATGATCTCCGCCGGCGATAAGGCCCCGTGGGCCAAGACGACCTCCATGACGTCCCACTCGGCGTCCGAAATGCGCGGTTTACTTTCACCCATTCCCTCTACCTCCAACGGCACGCCGCTTCATCACCTCCCGATCGGCGTCAGTGCGACTACGCGCGCAGTCATCATCAAAGCCTCATAGGGTTGAACTCGATCGTGCGGCGGTGCTGCTCAACCTACCAGTCTAAACGGGGGCGCGGACGAGCTTGGCCGGATCCTGGCGATGATCGAGCGGTTTCGGGGCGCAGCCGCCACCCGGCGTGCGCGTGGGAAAATGTTGGTGAAATCGGCGTTTGCCGCGCGCACCGAAGTCAAAGCCCTGGGCGGGGGACAGTCTGGGGATGCTTCCCATTGCAATGGGGTAGCGGCCAACGTGGCCGCGTGTTCTAATTGGTTCGCTTGACAGGTTCCCTGCCTCTTAGACCGGGCGGGGATAATAGGGAAGACGGTGCAAATCCGTCGCGGGGCCGCCGCTGTAAACGGTCAGGTCCCCGGAATCACAGTGCCACTGCCGCGAGGCGGGAAGGCGTCCGGGGACCGCTACGAGCCGTAAGCCAGAAGACCTGCCCGTCGAGCTACTGTTCCGATGCTTCGGCCACAAGCATCCGGGCGGACCGCTCGCAGACCGTCTGCAACGGACCGTAGCTGGAGGGCCGAAGCGAACCCTCTCGCCCGGCCCGGCAGAAAGGTCCGCGTCCATGTCTCCCTGCCACTGTGCTCGCCGTTCGGGTTTCACCCTCATCGAGTTGCTGGTTGCGATCGCGATCATCGCGGTCTTGATCGGGCTCCTGTTGCCCGCAGTCCAGGCGGCGCGCGAGGCAGCTCGCCGCGCGCAATGCGTGAACAACCTGAAGCAGATGGGCGTCGCGCTGAGCAACTATCATGACGCCGTCGGCGTCTTCCCGCCCGCCGCGCTCATGTACGCCCCGTACGACGTTGCTTACAACTGCGCGAGTAATAGCAACGGCATGTCACGGTCACACGGCCTGTTCACGCACCTCCTGCCGTTCATCGAGCAAGCGAACCTCTTTAACGCGGTCAACTTCAACTTCTCGGCGGGCTCGGTCAACGGCAACCTTCAGTTTGGCATACTCCCCGGCGCGGTCCAGTTCACGGCGTTCAGCACGGTCGTCAGCACCTACGTTTGCCCTTCCGACTCGCGACTGCAGCCGAGCCATACCGTACCGTATGATCAGGGAACGGCCTACACTCCCGGCTCCTACGCGTCGAACGTGGGGACGCTTGACACGGTCCACGGGAACGTCTGCCCGCGCTACGCCGAATCGAACGGCGCCTTCAGCCGCGACTGGGTTTACACGTTTGCCGCAATTACCGACGGGACGAGCAATACGATTTTTCTGGCGGAAGCTTCGCGGTTCCTGAACGACCCTGAACTCTACTTCAACTACTGGAACCGGGTCGCTTGGGTGAACAGCGTCGTTGGCCTGACCGGGACGACACGCACCATGGGTTTCGCGACCACAGCACCTCGTCTCAACGCCGGCCTCCTGATCCCCGACCCGCCGGCCGTCACGCCGAACATCGCCTGGCTCGTCGTCGGCGCGACCGGCGACGCCAGCCGGGCCGGCCAGTTCGGCTTCCGTAGCCAGCACCCCGGGGGAGCCAATTTTCTTTTCGGCGACGGCTCCGTCAGGTTTCTCAGGAACGCGGTGGCACTTCCCTTTTACCGCGCGCTGAGCACCCGTGCCGGGGCCGAGGTCGTCTCCGCCGACTCCTACTGACATGGCTGGAGAAGCCCCAAAACATGACCCCAAACTTACGTTGTCTTGTGCCGGCGCTGGCCCTCTCCCTCCTGCCAGGGTGTGATTCGAACCCCGAGGGTCCTCACGTTCCGCCGGACCTCCATTCGCGAGCGGCGAGCGACGGCCAGCCCCCACCCGGCGAATTCGTCCGGCACGCCGTTACGAAGAGCCGCAGGGAGATCATCAATCCCGAGTGAAGCACCTGGCTCCAACATCGTCAAGGCGAGAGGAAATCGTCTCATGCTCGACCTGTTTCGGACCTCGTTAGTGGTCGGAACGCAAAGGATTCTCGCGTTGTAGGAGGACCGAGCCTCCATCTCGGGCGCCCCGCGGCGCGATGTTCTCAACGTTGCGAATGCGCTGAGCGAACGCCGCCTTTACCCTCGTTCCGTCGGAGTTGATCCGGAGTCACTCCGGAGGACACCAGGCCCTGGCGCGGTACCGCCCAACCCTCCGCCGCCGGAGTGAGGCCGCGCGTCGCCTCCCTGCCCTTCGCGCAACGCCCCGCGCGCTGGCGAAACCTCCACGGCTGGCAGATCTCCCGCCCCAGTTGGTTGGCTTCGTCGATCACCGTCGCCTGGGTGCGCGGCCCGGGGGGCCCATGTTCACGGTGCCGTATTTCCAGGTCGAGCGCGTACGGCGTGTCGGTCGAAACACGGGAGGCGATGACGTCGGGATCGGTGGCGTCCGTCTCGTGTGACCACGAGGAGTGATGCTGGCCCGTGTCGACGTGGGGCGCATCTCCGGCGGCGGACTGCCGCGGCCCGGGAGTGCTGATCGCTTGCTCGATCGCGTCTTGGAGGTGTGCGCCAGCGTCGTCGACGTTGCTGGTGACGTTCCGGCGTAGCGCCCTGATGAAGTTGTCGCCGGTCCGATTCATACCTATTGCTGCGCCCGTTCGGAACAGACGGCGTCCGAGTTCGGGCGGTCAACGTCGACCACAGCATCCTCGCTCGGTCTTTTTATGGTTTCAATGCGCCATTTCTGGTCTAGCTTCGAAACGAAAAGACCCCCGATTTCTCAGGGGTTTCCCGCGTTCAGAGGCGCCGGCCGGATTCGAACCGGCGGTGGAGGTTTTGCAGACCTCTGCCTTACCACTTGGCGACGGCGCCGGAGCGAAACATCGTATCCTTCGTCAACCCGGCCGGCAAGCCAGCTTTTTTGAGCCGTGGGGTGGTGACCGACGGAGAGTTTCATCGAGCATCGCCTGGGGCGAAGTGGGGCCGGGGGGTAGAGGCCGGTCGTTTTGCGCAGCACGAAACGGGGTGGACTCTCGACAAAAGACTTGCAAAGATTCAGAACCACCCGATAATAAACGAGACCAATTCGGCTTCAGAACCTGCTTGGGTGCTTTTTCTCCGGAACCGCTGAGGCTCGACAGTTCCACGATGCGGCTCCTTTCCCCTCTGATCACCTGCTTGGTTCTTGCCCTCCCTGTCGGGAGCTTCTCGCACGCCGTCGTGACGGATTCGTCGGCGACCCCCGAGAAGCTGGCCTGTACACAGGCTGGCTCCGTGTTCTGGGAACTACCGGGTCAAACACCGTCGAAGTCGGATCCCTTTGGCGGGAGCGCGGTCGAGACGGCGCTCGAAGAGGAAGACGATTGCGTCGAGCGAGACCTCCTCGTAATCCCGACTCTCGCCAGTAACTCGGTGGCATGGATCGAGCGCGTTCTGGTTTTGGGTAATCTGCCGGTTCTCCACGTCTCATCTGCATGCGCTTCGGTCTCCCCGTTGCGCTGCTGACCGATCGCCCGGCCTCTGTCTGAGGGCGGTAGTGCGATCGCCATTTTGGTCAAGAACTCACGGGAGCCGTCCGTCGACGGCGGCCCGAGGGTCCCGGCCTGTGAGATGGTCTCGCGTTCCCGGGGGGGAAGACGCGGGGTGTCTGCAGGTCGGGATCCCCTGACCGCCGATCAAAGGGAAGCGGTGTCCCGAACCGGGAGACTCGGGGATCCTGGTCTGTCAAATTGTCTTGCGTCCCCGGGGGGGAAGACGCAGGCCCGTTTGGCAGGCCGGGACCCCCGGGTCTCCCGTGAGTCCGTGGGGTCGAATCCGGCCTGAAATCGGTCAGAGCGGTCAGTCGCCCTGCGCTTCGAGCGCGGCGATGCTCTCGCGCAGGGTCTCGCTGAACGGCTGCAGCTTTAGCGCGCGTCGCAACGTCTTGATTGCCTCTTGGCGCTGGTTGAGCCGCAATTGGCACTGTGCCAGTCCGCCCAACGCGCCAAAATGGTACGGGTTCAGCTCGAGTACTTGGCGGCAATCGGTGGCACTCTCTTCGAACTGTCCGAGTACGAAACGGGCGATCGCTCGCTGGTTGTACGCTTCGGCGAACTTCGGACAGCGCGTCGTGAGCTTGCTCGCCAACTCGATCGCTTCTTCCATCCGCTCCTGGGTCAACAGGCCGCGAATACGCTCCAAGGTTGCGTTGTTGTCCGGCGTGTCGGCGCGGAACCAGATGGCCCAAAGGGGGTTTGCGGCGAGGGTGCGGACGGTCGGGTCGCTGTCGCGGCACCCCCCCCCGCCCGCGGGGGTGCTCGATTAGTATGTGCCGAC
>JARLIH010000053.1 GCA_031291845.1 Isosphaeraceae bacterium
ACTCCCCCCCTTACGAAGGGGGGGCCGGGGGGGATCGCTCCGCGAAAGGCGTGCGCAACTCATAGGAAAACTGCTCTAATCCTCGGTCCGTTCGGCTATGATGGACGAGGGTGAATGCGACGAAAGGAGGACGCCATGTCCGCCAATGGCAAGAGCAACGATCACCGCACGACGAGATCCGAGCGCTGGAACGCGCTGATGTCCCGGTTCAGGCGCCACCCCGCGCGTCAGCGCAATGACAGATCCGAGCGCCGGCAAACCGTCCCACTCGAGCTCGCCGGCAAGTGGGTGGCCTGGTCGCCCGACGGGCTGCGCATCTTACTCTCCGGAGACACCTTCCGGGAGGTGTGCGAAGAGGCCGAGCGCCTCGGCTACAAGGACGTGGTTTACGAGGGCATACCCAAATACTTTCGCAATCGCGGTATAAAGGTAGAGCCGTGAGGTTCGACTAGAGAGGTACGAAACGCTCCCGAGTCCGGCTGATCCTTCCCCTTTCGTGTGGCGACCGGTCGTCCCGCTCATGGTTTTCGGCCTTTCCAACCGAGTGACGCTTACGGGCATCCTCGACACCGGTTCGGCGGAGACCTTGTTGCCTGTGTTCCTCGTTGAGAAGATCCAGCCAGCGTTCGTGGCCGGGGAGAGTAGCCTTCTTCAAGGTCCCGACGGCACACTGTTCCCCGTAAAGTACGGAACGGTCGATCTCGGCATCCGTCTCAAGCGCAAGACACACCGTTGGTATGCCAAAGTCGGGTTTCAGGAGGGGCGGGAGGAGGCGCTCCTGGGCCACACAGGGTTTCTGCAATTCTTCGCGGTCACGTTCAACGGCCCGGAACGCTTCGCGACACTGAGACCGGGCAGAGCTTTCCCTCGCGCGATCATGCCGACGTAGAAGAGGAGCGAAGGTCGAACGGTCCCTCGCCACTAAGTCGCCAACTCAACGCGCGGGACTCCATGATCCTCGCGGTAGCACTGACAGCGTAAGCGGCACTCGCGGCGCCGCTATCGCACGGCGTCTCGATGGCCCCTCCTTGCGTTCCCAACCCCGTTCTAGAACGATGATCGAACCGATCTGCCACGGCCCCCAACTGCTCAATGCGATTGGCTACGCCACTGTTTCTGCCGGCAACCTTGCCGTCTGGTGGCTCGGCCAGAGCGGCTTCGTGATCAAGTCGCCGAAGGGCACCCTCGTCATCGACCCCTACCTCTCCGAGCATCTCACCAAAAAGTACGAACACACCAGCAAACCCCACATCCGCATGACGCAGGCCCCATGCCGCGGGCACGAGCTGAAAACCATCGACCTCGTCCTCGCCAGTCACAAGCACTCCGACCACCTCGACCCCGGTACGATGCCCGACCTGCTCGCCGCCTCGCCCGCGGCCAAGCTCGGCCTCCCGGCGTCCCTCATCGAGCACGCCGTCTCCCTCGGCCTTCCCGCCGACCGCTTCATTCCGCTCGACGCCGGGACCACCTTCGAACATGCCGGTTTCCGCATCCGGGCCATCCCCTCGGCCCACGAGGGGCTCGACACCGACGAGCAGGGACGCCATCTTTATTTGGGGTTCGTCGTCGAGGCCGAGGGGCTGCGCCTGTATCATAGTGGCGATAGCCTGGCGTACGACGGACTAACCGGCTGGCTCGGCCCCGGGCCCTTCGACGTGCTCTTCCTGCCGATCAACGGCCGGGACCCGGCGCGGGGGGTGGCGGGAAACATGTCGGCCGCTGAGGCGGTCACACTGGCAAGCCAGGTCAGGCCGCGGTTCGTCGTGCCTCATCACTACGATATGTTTACCTTCAACACCGTCCCGGTGGCCGAGTTCGAGGCCGAGGCCCAGCGCTTGCCCGCGGGCGTCGTGCCCCGGACCTTGCGGTGCGGCGAACGTTGGGAGATTCGACCGTGAGCGTCACGCTGGGGATCGATATCGGCACGTCCGGCACGAAAACGCTGGCCATCGACGAGCGCGGAACGATCCTCGCCTCGGCGTCGGCCGAGTACCCCTGCAACCACCCCCGCCCCGGCTGGTCCGAGCAAGACCCCGAACTCTGGTGGGACGCGACGATCAAGACCGTGCAGGCCGTGCTCGGCCAAGGGCGATTCAAGGCGGCCGACGTCGCGGGAATCGGCCTGAGCGGCCAGATGCACGGGTCGGTCTTTCTCGACGGCGCCGGCAAGGTCATCCGCCCCGCGTTGCTCTGGAACGACCAGCGCACCGCAGTCGAGTGCGCTGAGATCGAAGAACGGGCCGGCGGCCGCGAAGCACTCGTGCGGCTGGTCGCCAACCCCGCGCTGACGGGCTTCACCGCACCCAAGCTGCTCTGGGTCCGTAAGCACGAGCCGATGGCGTGGGACCAGGTCCGGCAAGTCCTCCTACCCAAGGACTACGTCCGGTATCGGCTCACGGGGACGTATGCGACCGAGGTGAGCGACGCTTCCGGCACCCTCATGCTCGACGTGGCCCACCGCCGCTGGAGCACGGAGCTGCTCGGCAAGCTCGACCTCGACCCGGCGCTTTTGCCTCCTTGCTACGAGAGCCCCGAAGTGTCGGCGAACGTGAGCGCGCTCGGGGCGTCGGCCACCGGCCTCATCGCTGGTACGCCCGTGGTCGGCGGCGGCGGCGATCAGCCCGCGGGAGCGGTCGGCAACGGCATCGTACGGGCCGGGGTGGTCTCGGCCACGATGGGGACCTCGGGCGTCGTTTTCGCTCACACCGCGGAGCTCGGTTTCGACCCTCTCGGCCGCCTCCAGCGCGGCTGTCACGCCGTGCCCGGAGCCTGGCACGTGATGGGCGTCGTGCTCGCGGCCGGTGGCAGCTTCCAGTGGTTCCGCAACGAGCTGGGCAAGGCCGAGGTCGAGCAGGCCAAACGCCAGGGAATCGACCCCTACTTCCTGCTGACCGACGAGGCCGCGACCGTCGGCCCGGGCGCAGAGGGATTGTTCTTCCTTCCCTACCTGACGGGCGAGCGCACGCCGCATTTCGACCCCCACGCCAAGGGCGCGTGGGTGGGGATCACAGTTCGCCACAGTCGCGGACACCTGATCCGCAGCGTGCTCGAAGGCGCGACGTACGCGATGCGCGACAGCCTCGAGCTGATTCGCGAGATGGGCGTCGCGATCCAGCAGGTCCGCGTGTCGGGCGGCGGGGCCCGCAACCCCCTCTGGCGGCAGATCCAGGCCGACGTCTACGGTCACGACGTGCACACGCTTCAGTCGACCGAAGGACCAGCCCTCGGCGTCGCGATCCTCGCCCAGGTCGGAACGGGCGGATACAGCACCGTGGCCGAGGCGTGCGACGCGATCATCCGCCTCGAAGAGAAGACGGAGCTCGACCCCCGCGGCCAGGCGTTCTACGACCGGGGCTATGCGATCTACCGGCAATTGTATCAGGACTTGAAGGAGTCGTTCCGCAAGATCGGGAGGCTGGTCGAGGAGTGATCGCGACCGGATCGGTGGGCGGAGCCGATGAACGCGCGGCCGCGAGGCGAGCGGCCCTCAGCCCGTGCTTTGTGTGAGAGTTTGCTTTCGCTCTTTACGTTGCGCCGTTGGAAAGCGGATCGACTCTCACACCGAATGCCCCATGCGCGACTCGTTCGCCAGGCTCCCGCGTCGCGGAGCGTGATCGTTCCGACTATACTTCTCCTGTATCCGTTGCCCGACCGGGAACGCCTCGCGGCTACAGGACGAGCCGATCGTCGCCTTTCGCGGAGCGAAAGGCGACCATCACACGCCGGATACAGTAGAGGTAATCAAAGCCGTTTCTTCAGGGGATCGCCATGGCGACGGCACCGACTCTTACGGCCGGCGCTCGGCCGGTACAAGAATGGAAGGACGTGCTCGCGGAAATACTCCCGCCCCAGGGCCGATGGAGCGAGGAGGAGTACCTCGTTCTGACCGGCCACCGCAACCGGCTGGTCGAGTTCACCGACGGCTTCCTGGAACTCCTCCCCATACCGACGGACAAGCACCAAAGCGTGTTGAAGTTCTTGTTTCTTGCCTTTTTCGGTTTCGCAGAGCCGCGTGGCGGCAAAGTCCATTTCGCGCCGTTGCGCCTGCAAATCCGACCGGGCAAGTTCCGCGAGCCCGATCTGCTGTTGCTGCTTTCCGCGGACGATCCGCGCCGGCAGAACCGTTTCTGGGTGGGCGCGGACCTCGCCTTGGAGGTTGTCAGCGAGGAAGAGCCGGAAAGGGATCTGGTTGACAAGCGGAGCGATTATGCAGAGGGGTGTGTCCCGGAATACTGGATCGTGAACACGCAGACCGAAACCATCACGGTCCTTCGTTTGCGCGCCGATGCTCATGAATACGAAGAAGCGGGCACCTACCGGCGCGGCGAGTCGGCGGTTTCCACGCTGATGGCGGGCTTCTCCGTCGCCGTTGCCTCGGTTTTCGACGCGGACTGAATCAACGGCCCACTCGAGCGTCGCCGCCGATCGCAGGGAAGTGAAAAGGGGTCAGGAGCCGAAAACACATTCCGCCTCCTGACCCCTTTTCCGTCCTCGGGCTTCTTCGCCGGGGTCTGGCAGGACGACCCTCAAGCGCCGTAAAGCCCGGCGATCGGGCGGCCCACCGTGAGCGAGAAAGGGCGGCCGAGCGCGTCGGTCAATTCCGACGACGGGTCGACTCCAAGGGCGGCCAGCATCGTCGCCGCGAGGTCCCAGGGACCAACGCGATCGGACACGGGGTAAGCCGCCAGGCGGTCGGAGCCCCCGAGCACGGCGCCGCGGGCCACGCCCGCGCCGGCGGCGACTACCGAGTAGACGTTCGCCCAGTGCTTCCGGCCGGGCAACCCACCGGCGAACTTCGCCTCGGCCGCGATCCGAGGCGCGCGCCCGAACTCCCCCATGCACAGGACCAGCGTCTGGTCCAGCAGACCGCGTCCGTCCAGGTCCTCGAGCAGGGCGGAGAGACTCTGGTCGTACCGCGGCAGGAGGTGGTCACGGTAGACCGCGAACAGGTCATTGTGCGTGTCCCAACCGTAGGCGTCCACGTCGCCGGGATGATTGTCCTGGCCGCGGGCCGAGTGGTTCCAGAAGACGGTGATGAGCGGAACCTCCGCCTCCACCAGCCGGCGGGCCAGCAGGCAGGCCTGGCCCGAGCGGTGCCGGCCGTAACGGTCCCGGACGCGTGCGGGCTCAGCTCCCAGGTCGAAGGCCCGCCGGTAACGGGCCGAGTCGAGCAGCGCAAACGCACGGCTGAACACCCCCTCAGCGTCGCGCACCCGGCGGTCGTCGCCGAGCCGTCGCCGATAGTCGTCGAGCGACCGGAGCAGCGACCGGCGGGCCTCGATTCGGCCCGGCGGCAACTCGGGCGGCGGATCGAGCTCCGGCAGGGACGACCGGTCCGTCACGTCGCCGACGAGCAGTGGGTCGTAGCCAACGCCGAGAAACCCGCCATCCTGGCCGGGGCCGGGCAGCTCGGGGACGAGGGCGGGGCCGTTCACGTGCACCGCAGGGTAGGGCGCGCTTCCGGAGCCCCGCACCCGGCGCAACAGGGCGCCGTAGGTCGGGAAATCGGTGGGACTCGGGGGCGGATTCGCCGACTTCCGGGGGTGGTAGCGACCGGTGAGCGCCAGGTAGGTGGCCGAGCCGTGGTCGAGGTCGTCGTGCGACACCGAGCGGACGATCGTGAAGCGGTCGGCCAGGCGGGCAAGCCGGGGCAGGTGCTCGCCCAGCACGACGCCCGGGACCGCCGTCGCGATGGCGTCGAATTCGCCGCGTACCTCGCGGGGTGCGTCGGGCTTGGGGTCCCAGGTCTCGAGCTGGCTCTGGCCGCCGTTGGCGTACACCAGAATGACTGACTTGGCCCGGCCGAAACCGGCAGTCGCGCTCCGGGGTCGTGGCTGGCCGGCGGGTGCCGGCGACGGCAGCGTGAGGCCCGAAATCCCGGCGATGCCGCCGAGGCGCAACCACTCTCTCCGCGAGAGCGGGCCTCCGGGACCGGAAATGCCGGAGAAGAATCGGATCACGATGGGCACTCCGCGCGGGGAAACGCCACACAATGATACCCCGCTGCCCTGAGGTCATCAAGGGCGGCACCGAGCCCGTGACGGCGTGACGGGGAGTCTGAGACGCCCTTTGCGCTCGCTGCCGAGCCGGAAAAAGGGAGACTCCTCGCTGATCACCAACACGCGCCGCCCGCGATGCCGAAGGCTAGAAGTGAAAAGTGGTCAGGAGCCGAGAAGTGAAAAGGGGGCAGGGAAAACACGTTTCGGCTCCTGACCCCTTTTCCGTCCGTGAGCTGGAGGGGGCAGGGGAGTAGGTGCCGCCGCTTTGTCCCCGGGGCCGGCGATTCTGTATCGTACGGTCCAAGCGGATTATTCATTTTCTTCCTCAGCCTGGTCGCCGTCGGCATCGTTCTCGATGCCGAATTCCTCCGCGAGGATGCCGGCAATGTCACGCGCGCCGTGCAGAACGCGAACGATTTCGATACCGGCGGACATCGGCCGGTAGAAAATCAGGTAGGCATTGAAGGGGCGGGACAAGACGGAAACCCGAATCTCGGCCAGGGCAGGGTGGTCATGATCGTAATGCGTGCCGAGGCCGGGCATCTCGGCCAGTTGCTGGAAAGCCGCCTCGGCTTTCTTGCGAAACCGCAAGGCCGTGGCGGGTGTTCCCTGGCTGATGTAGTAATAAGCGATATCGACAAGATCCTGCCGCGCCGCATGGCGGCGGCCGATCATCCTGCTCATGAACGCGCCTGTTCGCGGTCAAAACGCTCCTGGGCTTCTCGCTGGATTGAGTCCCAATCCTCGCGCGTCATCTCCACCAACGGCCCCTCCAGCCCTTCCAGCAGCTTGGCCTCCAGTGCCTGCTTGGCCTGACGCTTCTGGGCGTCGCGGATGAGTGTGCGCAGATACTCGCTGGCCGATGCGTAACCCTCGGCCGTCATCTGCGCCTCGATGAAGGCCTTCATTTCATCGGGCAGGGAAATGTTCATAGTAGTCATAGGCCGGTCCTCCAGAATCCCCACCTTACCACGAATGGCATTTTTTGCCAAGGAAAAACGACCTGCTGTGCGCTGGGGTTGCGCCAGCACCTGGCCGCCGCCATGCCCGAGCTCGACGGGGCAGGGGAGTAACGGCAGAGCATTTCGCGACCGTCGGGAACAATCCCCGAACGCTAGCGAAGCGGGCTTCCATGCAAAGCAAGCCGGCCCTCAGGC
>JARLIH010000460.1 GCA_031291845.1 Isosphaeraceae bacterium
AACGCGACCGTCTCGTTCAGCGTTTCGCAGGCCGTCGCGGCTGCGGAGGCGATCGAGCGCGGCGCCGTCGGCGCGACATCGAACCCCCCGATCGTTCTCGACGTGATCGCCAAGGAGGGGAGCTACTGGGTAGCCCGCGTGCGCGATCTCGTCATGGCTCATCCCGGCTGGAGCGAGACAGAGCTGTCTTGGGCGATCGTCGAGGAGATGGGCGTCCGCGGCGCCGGGCTGCTTGCCGGCATTCATCGGGAGACCGGCGGCCGCAAGGGCTGGCTTTCGCTCCAGGTCGACCCCTCACTGTATGGGATGCCGGAGCGGATGGTTGACCAGGCACTCCACCTCGCGAGCCTGGCGCCGAACATTCAGGTCAAGTTCCCCGTGACCGCGGCCGGGGTCGTCGCGCTGGAAGAGGCCACCGCGCAGGGCGTCAACGTGAACGCGACCGTCTCGTTCAGCGTTTCGCAGGCCGTCGCGGCTGCGGAGGCGATCGAGCGTGGGCTGGCTCGTCTTGAGGCCTCCGGCGGCGACTCGCGGCGACTCGCGCCAATAGTGGTGATCATGATCGGCCGTCTGGACGACTGGATCAAGGTAGTTGCCGATCGCGACCTGCTCTCGATCACGCCGGGTGTTATGGACCGGGCCGGCATCGCCGCGATGAAGCGGGCGAATGTGATCTTCTCGGAGCGCGGCTTCCGGAGCCGGCTTCTCGCGGCCGCCTTCCGGCATCACCTGCACTGGACCGAGCTTGTGGGCGGCAACGTCAGATTGACAATCCCCCACGCCTGGCAGGTGCGCTTCAACCAGAGCGGAATCGAGCCCACGAGGCGCCTCGACCTGCCCGTCGATCCCGGGATCCTCGAAGAGCTTGCGACGATCCCCGACTTTCGTCGCGCCTACGAGCCTGACGGCATGACCTCGGACGAGTTCGACTCGTTCGGGGCGACCGCACGCACGTTGCGTGGCTTCATCAAAGCGTTCCACGACCTCGAGGGCGTCGTCCGGGACATCGTGCTCCCGAACCCCGACGGCCGACCCGCCTAACCCCGCTTTCGAAGACATCCAAGGAGGCAAACGCTGTGACCACCCAGACGACCGCAGACGCAGGGACGCCGGCCGCGATCCTGCCGATCTTCTCCCACTGGGTCGACGGCAGGCCAGTGGAAGTGCTGCCCGACCAGACAGGTCCGGTCTACAACCCGGCGACCGGTGAGGTCATTGCGCGGGTTCCCCGGGGAGGAGCAGCCGAGGTCGATCGCGCCGTCGCCGCAGCGAAGGCGGCCTTCCCCGCCTGGCGTGACACGCCCCTCATCACGCGCAGCCAGATCTTCTTTGCCTACCGCGAGCTCGTATACCGCCATCGGGAGGACCTTGCCCGGCTCATCACCCGCGACCACGGAAAGACATTCCCCGATGCCCTCGCCGAGGTTCTGCGCGGCCTCGAGACCGTGGAGTTCGCCTGCGGCCTGCCTACCCAGCTCGCCGGGCTCAACACGCCGAACGTCTCGACACGCGTCGACGCACGGACCTTGCGCCAGCCCCTGGGGGTGGCAGCCGGCATCACACCGTTCAATTTCCCGGTCATGGTCCCGATGTGGATCTACCCGCTCGCTCTCATGACCGGCAACACGTTCGTGTGGAAGCCCTCCTCACACACACCCGGAGCGACCCAGCTTCAGGCCGAGCTCTGGAAGGAGGCTGGGCTTCCCGACGGCGTCTTCAACGTCGTCTACGGGGGACGCGAGGCTGTCGCTGCGATCCTGGAACATCCCGATGTCGCTGCGATCCAGTTCGTGGGTTCCACCGCTGTCGGACGCTACGTCTATGAGACCGGCATCCGAAACGGCAAGCGCGTCGGAGCCTACACCGGAGCCAAGAACGCGATGGTCGTCCTGCCAGACGCGGACATGGAGCTGACGGCAGACGCGGCCGTCGCGGCGGGCTACGGCTCGGCCGGCGAGCGTTGCATGGCCCAGACCCTCGTCCTCGCCGTTGGAGATGCCGGCGACCGGCTTCGCCCGCTCGTTGAGGAGCGCATCGCGAAGCTCCGCGTGGGAGACGGGATGAACGGGTCATCGGACATGGGACCGCTCTACTCCGCCGAGCACCGCGAGAACGTCCGGCAATGGATCGACAAGGGCGTCGCCGAGGGCGCGGAGATCGTCGCCGACGGACGCACGTTCCGCAGCTCCAACCAGCCGGGCGGCTTCTACCTGGGACCGACGCTCTTCGACGGCGTGAGGCCGGACATGGCGATCTACCAGGAAGAGATCTTCGGCCCTGTCCTCGGGATGGTCCGGTGCGCCACCTTTGACGAGGCGGTTCGGATGATCAACGAGCACAAGTACGCCAACGGGACCGCCATCTTCACCGCGAGCGGCGGGGCCGCCCGCAGGTTCGAGCTCGAGGTGGATGTCCCGATGATCGGCATCAACGTCCCGATTCCGGTGCCCGCCGGCTACCTCTCCTTCGGCGGCACGCGAGGGTCCGCTTTCGCGGACCTCCAGATGCGGGGCGAGGATTCGATCCGCTTCTTCACCAAACAGAAGGAAGTCACGGTTCGGTGGCCGGAACCGGGCCGCGAGGGCCCGCTGAGTCTCGTCTTCCCGGGCAACTCGTGACTCGTTGATATGCGGCGACGCGAACCTCGTCAAATGGAGGACCACATGAGCTCGCTCGACGCCTTCAGGTTGCGCGGCCGCGTGGCCTTCGTCTCCGGGGGGGGCGGCGCCATCGGCTCTGCCATTGCCTCCGCGCTCGGGTCGGCAGGCGCCAACGTCGTCATCGGCGATATCTCCGAGGAGCGGGGTGCGGTGGCGGCCGAGAACGTCCGGGCCCTCGGTGTCCAGAGCTTCGCCATGGCCT
>JARLIH010000461.1 GCA_031291845.1 Isosphaeraceae bacterium
ACTTGAATTTTTAAATTTTTATCTGCATCATCTGCGGATGACCTCTTCTCTTCGATCCCCGGAGGATTGAGATGACTTACAGCAGCTCCCGACGCGAGTTCATCCGCGACCTGGGCCTCAGCGCCGCGGCGTTGCCGTTCGTGCTGAACTTGCCCGGGCTGGGTTTCGCGAACCAGCAGGCGCGGAAGCAGCGGCTGGTCGTCATGTTCAGTCCGAACGGCGTGATTCCCTCAACGTTCTGGCCCGACGAGGAGGGGGAGAAGTTCACGCTCAAGGAGAGCCTGAAGCCGCTCGCGCCGTTCCAGGACCGCACGTTGATCCTGAACGGGGTCTGCGACAAGGTGCGCGGGGACGGCGACAACCACATGCGGGGGATCGGCTGCCTGCTGACGGGCATCGAGCTCTTCCCGGGGAACGTCCAGGGAGGGTCGGACACGCCGGCCGGTTGGTCGAGCGGGCTGTCGATCGACCAGGAGATCAAGAACCACCTGCAAAAGGGCGCGGCAACGCGTACGCGGTTCGGGTCGTTGGAGTTCGGCGTGATGGTCCCCGACCGGGCCGACACCTGGACCCGTATGGTGTACACGGGGCCGAACAAGCCCGTTGCGCCGATTGACGACCCGTACCGGATGTTCGCCAAGCTCTACGGCCGCTTGAAGGACCAGGAGAGTCTCAAGAGCGTGCTCGACGACGTGCAGGACGACCTGCGCAGGGTGGGCTCGCTGGTGAGCGCAGAGGACCGTCGGCTCCTGGACGAACATGCCGGCTACGTGCGCGAGCTGGAGCAAGAGCTGCGGCAGACGAACGCCGACGCGGTCGGGCACGCCGTGCCCGAGCCGGAGCCGGGGGTGAAGGCCGAGAACGACAATATCCCGAAGATCAGCAAGATGCAGATCGACCTGATGGTGCAGAGCTTCGCCGCCGACTTCGCCCGCGTGTCGACGCTCCAGTACACCAACTCGGTCGGCGGCGCCCGGATGCACTGGCTGGGCGTGAACGAGAACCACCACGAGCTCTCACACAATCCCGACAGCGATACGAAGTCTCAAGAGAAGCTCACCAAGATCAACCACTGGTTCTGCGAGCAGCTTGCGTACCTCACCAAGCGCCTGGCCGAGACTCCCGAGCCGGGCGGTGGCGGCAGCCTGCTCGACAACACGTTGATCGTCTGGACCAACGAGCTGGGCAAGGGGAACTCGCACACGCTCGACGACATCCCCTTCGTGCTCGTGGGCAACGGCCTTGACTTCCGCATGGGCCGCTCACTCAAGTTCAAGAAGGTCCCCCACAACCGCCTCCTCCTCGCGCTGGCCCACGGCATGGGCCATCGGATCGAGCGGTTCGGCAACCCCGACTTCTGCGGGCAGGGTCCTCTCACGGAGCTGACCTGAAGCGGAAGTGTTTTGGCCACACGCTGAGGACGTGGCTCCCCGCGCTTATGGAACAGGCTGCGACTCGCCACGGTGAGTCGATTGCACACGTTTTCAGCCCACACCGGCGCACCGGGCACGCGCCTCGCGAAGGTAATCGTCGGCCAAGTCGATCCCGACTGCCTTCCGCCCGAGGCGCGCGGCGGCGAGGCAGGTGGTGCCGGTGCCGCAGAACGGGTCGAGCACCATCCCGCCCTGCGGGCACGTCGTGAGGATCGGCAGCTTGCACAGGTCTTCGGGATAAGCCGCGAAATGCCCGCGCCGTTTTTGCGTGTCCTCCGGCAGGATGTCCCAAACGTCGCTGCGTTTGCTCCCCCGGGGATGATATTTCAAAAAGTAGAACCCTTTTTCCTGAAGCTCACGAGCCCGGCCGGACACCGTCGCCGAGTCGGAGTGCGTCGTGCGCTGCTCGGCCCGGATGATCATGCGGAAGTCGGCCAGCCGGTCATCGCGCACGTCGCCGAGGATCGCATCGAGCGCCGCCATTGCGCTCGCCCTTTCCGCTTCGGTCAGCGCGGTCGAGAGCTCGATCTGCCGCCGGTAGCGTACGCCGCGGACCCCTGTCGCCGAAACGACGGCCCCGCCCACCACCCGCGACGCGCGCGGCTTGTTCCGTGCGGCGTCGACGTCGTAATAGTAGCCACGCGCCTTCTTGACGAAATGAAACAGCAGCTCGTGGACGTTTCGCAGCTTGTCCTTCGCGTTGTCCGGGCTCCCTTTTACCTTGTTCCAGACAACGCTGTTGCGCAGGACCCAGCCTTGGCCGTCCTTGAGTGCGAAGGCGACCCGCCAGGGGAGACCGAGCAAGTTCTTGTTGGCGTAAGCGTCGCCCAGGTTGAGCCAGAAGGAGCCGGTCCCTTTGATCACCCGGCGCACCTGCGCTGCGACGGCCGCGAGGCGTGCGACGTAATCCTCAGGCACCGCCTCCCGGCCGATTCCCCCGCCCACGTAGTTGCGCTGGCCCCAGTACGGGGGGCTGGTCATGCAGCAGTCGACCGACGCCTCGGGCAACGCGGCGAGCACGCTCAGGGCATCACCGTGCAAGAAGAGCGGCGCCCTTTCTGGCCCGGTCCGGTAGTCGTCGAAAGCACGCGCGTACCCGGCCGGTGTCCCCACCGGCGTTGGTCGTTCGTCCTGCATCGGCTCGTCCGCTCCCGTCGTGTCGCACGCTTCGCACCCCCGCGTCCCTGGCGACCTTCCCCTAGAAGGTCCGACGTGCGGAAAGGGACGTTTCTTGTCGGCCCGTGATTGCAGGGTGAACGAGCCCCGCAGGGACGAATTCCACCACCCTTGGCAGGGCGCGTTCGAATTCGCCCCTGCGGGGCTCGTCCACCCTACGGGATGGGACGTCTCGCGGTCACCGCGGTTCATGACCTCAACCCGGCCGTCCCAGGAACCGGAGGCCGTTATCTCGGCGTTGCTTAGTGTACCGCCCCACCGTGGGGCCGGCCATCGCTGGCCGGAGACTCGTCCGCAGACGCTGACGTTCATGGATTGGCGTACTACACTTAGTAAGGCGAGCGAGGATGTTTCAGGTTGCTCAGGGGTCAATCATGGACGTCTCTTCCGGGCTTTCCGACTTGTGGGAGCTTTTCGGAGAACTCTTCGAGGATATTACTCAGGCCTTCCAAAAACTGTCGGTGCTGATTCAGAAGAACCCGCAGTTTTGGACCTGGCTCACCGTGTGGTTGGGCGTCGTCTGGATCTGCATGCGCTGGACCAAGCTCGTTGCCGAGGCGAACGAGCGCAGGATCTTCGCTGCGGCCGAGAGTCGGCTCAGCATCCTGATCCGCGATGCGAGCGGCGTATCGGCTCCGACGGAAGCAGCCGCAGCGCCTCCCGACCACATTCTCGAGGGACAAAGCGGTCCCGACGAAGGCTGTTTAGAGACGCCGGAAAGTCCCGCAACGAGTGTGTAAAGCACTGGCGGAGCCCTGGACGTTCTCCGGTCGGTGTCAATCCTGCCAGAAGGTCGACCGTTCCGAAGGCGTGTAACGGACCGCCAGGTGCGGCGTTTCCAGGCGAGTCTGGCTCGACGCAAGCGATTGCAGACAGGCGGCGACGAGGCCGCTCGTGAGGAGAGTGCGCTCCACGGGATAGGCCGGCTTGCCGGTGAGGAACAGACTCTCCGCCTTCGACATCAACGCGGCCGAGTAGACCACGTTCGGGTTCGACGGCAGGTAGAACAGCGTCGAGAGCGGCTCGGGCGCCCCTTTCAGCCGCGCGGCGAACGTGAAATCCTGGACCAAGCCGTTCAGTTGGAGCATCGTTGCCTTCAGGCCGTCGGCGTATTCGATCCGGTATGCGACGGGCTGCTTGACCCACTCGCGCATCTGCTCCCGGGTCGGGTAGCGGTGGCTCGCGTCCTTGGTCTGGGCCAGGGTTTGGCTGCGCGCGAGGCAAGCTTCGAAGAGCCGAGGGTCCCAACCACCCGACTTCCAGGAGCCAGCGTCGAGAGCCTTCCAGACGGAGTCGCCGCGCAGCCCTTGGACGGCGGCCACGCCGGTTTCGCCGCCGCGCCGGCGTTCCGCCATGCACTGGATCATCTCTAGGGCGTGGAAGTCGTAGATGTCCACCGGACCGAATGCGATGCCCAGCACCTCTTCGGCCTCGGCCCCGAGCGGCAGGTCGACCGAGGGCATGCGCCAGGTCACCGGCAGCGACGAGCCCGCCAGAAACGGGAAGCCCATCGCGCGCGAAGTCTCAACCATCTCCTTGGCCCACTCCCACTTCCACGACAGGTGCTTGTCGCTAAACACCGGAGTGGTACGGCCGTCCTTCCGGAACACGTCCGTGATTTGCTGGAAGAACTGATAACGCGGGTACTGTTTCTGACCGATGGCGTTGACCGGGTAGTCGCCGTGTTCGCCGATGATGAGCACCGCGTCGACGGCTAGCTTGTCGCCGCCGCACCGCAGGGCCTCGGCGATGGTCGGGTAGATCGTAAAGCCAAACTCCCTGGCGCGGTCGCGGCTGAGGTCCCCCTCGGGCTTCTGGTCGACGTAGGCCGAGACCACCTCCAGGTCTGGCCGGTGCCAGGCGCCATGGATCGGGTAGCCCGCGAGAAAACGCTCGGCCATGTGCCAGGCGTGCGAGTGATAGTTCCAGAGGGTCGTGACCACGGCCAGCTTCTTGCGCGGCCCCGCGGCCCGCACGCTGGGCAAGCCCGCGAGACAGGCCCCAATACCGCCAAGGAACGTGCGACGTGTCAGCATCATCTTCTCTCTTGCAGGGTGCATGCAATGCACCGAATTCCCCGGTGGATGAAATGCACCCTACTCCCGACCCGCCTCGCCTTTCAGGTACCCAAGCAGGTCGGCGAATTCCTGCCGCGCGATGTTCTTCTCGAGACCCTGCGGCATCAGCGACTGCTTGCTCGCGGCCAGCTCGTCGATTTCGCTACGGAGGATCGTGTCTTCCTTGCCGAGCGGTTGGCGGAGGGTGATGCTCGTTGGTGTCTCCGAGGCAACGAGACCGGTCAGTACGCGGCCGTCCTTCGTCGCGACCGTATAGGCGGCGAACCCCGGAGTGATCTCGTGATCCGGGACGAGCACGTGGAGCAGGATCGACTCCTTCGGCTGGTTGCGGATCCCGAACAGGTCGGGCCCAACGGCCGATCCTTCGCCGTCGAGCCGGTGGCACGATGCGCACTCGCGGCGGAAGATCGCGCGGCCGTGCGCGGGGTCGGACTTGATCGTGGCGACGTCTTTGTAGGCGTCGTACACCTTGGCCCGGTCCCCGGACACGGTGCCGAAGAGCGTCTCGGCCCGCTTCTTGATCTCCGCATCGCGGGACTGTGTGAGCTGCCGGCGGTGCAGGGCGTCGATCGCGCCAACCGGAACAGCGCCCGACTCCACGGCCGACAGCACCCCGCCGACGTGGTTCGATTGCGCGAGCAGGGCCGACAGCACTTCGTCGCGCAGACCGGGCGTGTACGCCGCAAACCGCCGGGCCGGCAGCAAGGCCGGCGCGACCCGCTTGTCGCGCTCCGCCGCGAGGGCACGCACGGCGGCCACCTGAAGTGACGCGGGTTCCGCGGGGTCGGCAAGCCGGAGCAGGGCATCGCCCACCTGGTCGAAGTCGGCGAACGCCAGCAGCCCAACCGCCGTGCGGCGGTGTGCCAGCGATTTCGCCCCGTCGAGCGCCGTTTGCTTCATCTCGGCCAAAAGCGCACGCACGTCGGCGGGTGCGTCGAGCGAGCCCAGGACGTCGCGCGGGCCGACGCGGCCGCGGACCGCTTCGGCGAACCCCGTCAGCAAGGCCGCGCGCTCGACTGGCGCGAAGCCAGGGCGCGACTCGAAGACGCGCGTCACGAAGTCGTTCCAGGCCCCGTCCGATAGGCTCGCGCCCAGCAGCCGCCCCAGTTCGCTCAACAACTCGGGAGGCAGCTCCTCGCTTCCCCGCGGCGCGTCGCGCAAGGACGTGAGGAACTCGACCTCCCGCCCGGCAAGCGCGCTGAAGACCGCCGCACGCGCCCAGCGGTCGGCCCCGTCGCGCGCTGCGATCCGCGCGAGCGCAAGGGCGACCGCCGCGCGACCGTGTGCCGCCGGGGCCGCACCCAACGTGATCGCGGCCTGGAACCGGACACGCGCGTCCGCGTCCCCAGCGCAGGGTAAGACGTCCGCGACCCAGGCAGGTTCCTTGCCGATACGCGGTTCGATCAACTGGAGCGCTTGCTCGCGAACGGGCGGCGCAGGGTGGCCGAGAGCCTGGCGCACGATGTCGTCGGGCAGGGCACCGAGCGCCTCCAGCAGGCGGATGGCGTGGACGACCGTCGCGGATGGCGCGGTCCGGTCCCCCAGGAGGGCCCGCAGGGGGACGACCGCCGCCGGGTCATGTCGCTCGAGGAGCAGCCGGTGAGCCGTGTCGCGCCACCAGCCGTCGGCGTTGCGAAGCGTCGCGCACAGCGAAGTCGTGGATGCAAGAGCGTCTTTCAACGGGGCTGGCGGAGGCGTCGCCGGACCATCGCGGACGACGCGCCAGATCCGGCCCATCGTCTTGCCGCTCTCGAAGTCGGTGTGCTTGCGGATCTCGACCGGCAGGTAGTCGGGGTGCTCGATCGTCTTGCGATACATGTCGGCAACATACAGTGCCCCGTCCGGCCCGGAAGTAAGAAAGACTGGGCGGAACCAGTTGTCGGTACTTGCCAGGAACTCTGTTCCCGGGCGCACTCTTCGGGCCGCGAACGTCGCGCCGTCCGGGTCAAGGCGGTCGAAGTGCACGAGGTTGCCCGTCGGGTCGCACGAGAATGCGCCGCCACGGTAGGTGTCGGAGAGTCCCGTGCCCCGATAAACAAACAACGCGCAAGCGGCCGTGAAGGTGCCCGCATGCGAGTCGGCCGTCGTCACGTTCCGGCTGATCGGGAACAGCCGCGCCGACGCGCCATGGCCCTTCAGGGGCTCGGCGACCATGTCCGCCGGACAGTTCTGCACCGTCTCGGAGAACGCCAGTTGCGGGTTCCGCCGGAGCGTCTTCGACGAGAGCACGACGTGCTGCACCTGCACGCGGTTGTAACAGATAAAACGGCGCCCGAAATCGTCGAACGTCTGGCCGAACTGCGCCCCGCCGTCGGCCGCTTCCCACACCTCGCCGTCGGGCCGGAATCGGAAGTCCGTACGCCCGAGCGTGACCGGCGGCCGCTCAGGCGCCGAGGGCGATGAGACCTGGCCCCCGGTCAGGCCACTCGTCAGATACACCCAGTTGTCGATCGAGAGCACAGGATGGCTCACACGCAGTTGCGTGCTCCCCTTGGTCGAGAACCCGGTGAAAAGCACCCGCCGCTCGTCGGCCTTACCGTCGCCGTCGGTGTCGCGCAGATAGAGCACGTCCGGCGCACACGTGACGATCACGCCTCCCTTCCATGGCAGGACCCCGTTCGGGTACGTCAGCCCCTCGGCGAACTCGTGCCGGCGATCCATGCGGCCGTCGCCGTCGGTGTCCTCGAGCAACGCGACCCGACCAACCGGCGGCTTGCCCTCTCCGGGCCCCGTGGGATAGCCGCGGTCCTCCGCGACGTAAAGGCGCCCGCGCTCGTCAAAGGCCAAGGCGACCGGGCTGACGACCAGCGGCTCGGCCGCGACCAGCTCCACGCGGAGGCCCGGCTCCAGCCGGAAGGATCGCGGCGCCTGCTCGGGAGTCAGGGGACCGTCGAGTACGGTGGGTTTCGGACTGTCCGCGCGAGCGGCGGTGGTCAGGAACAGAGCAAGCAGGATCGCGACAAGGCGGCCGACGGCGCAGGGGGTTCCGTACACGCGAGACATGGGTCAAGACCTCGAGGAGCAGGGGGCGGGACGAAGGCCGTTGGCTTGCGGGAGGGCGGGGCCTGGATTGCTGTCGATCCTACTCTGCCCGGAAACAGACGTTCGTTCAAGCCCCTAGAGATGCCTCCCGGCAGCGCGCGACGGCCCGGAGCATCGCGTCGCACATCGCCGGCCCGGACTCGGGCGTGAACGGGAACTGGTTGCAGTACTTGGGCGACTGGTATCCCGCATAACTGCGAGCGGCGATGTCGTGCGCATCGGGCAGATAGCCGATCCGCCCGTTGGCGTAACACGCCAGCATCAGCTCCGGGACCTTGACCCTGCGCCTTACGTCGAGCGCGAAAGGGGTGA
The DNA here is from genome assembly GCA_031291845.1 of Isosphaeraceae bacterium. Lineage (GTDB taxonomy): Bacteria > Planctomycetota > Planctomycetia > Isosphaerales > Isosphaeraceae > DAIDJG01. The sequence continues at coordinate 8,042 of JARLIH010000461.1, forward strand.
AGAACTCCGACGCGTTCGCGGCCCAGTAAATGTCTCCAAGGCGCAGGGCCTGCGCCTCCGTCTCCAGGATTTCCGGCCGCTCTTCGAAGTCGGCGAGCATCCGATCGGTCCACTCGATGTGGAACCGGCACATGGCGCGCACCGCCTTGGCCTCGTCGCCCCCGTGGCGGCCGACCATGTCATCGGGACGGTTCGTCATCACGCGGCCGATCGCCTCGCGCCAGTGGGACAGATCGCCCGTGGAGAGCCGGCGCGCGGCCTCGCTCCGGTCGCCCTCGATCTCCTCGCGCGTCCAGCGGCGCGTCGGCAGGCGGACCGTCTCACTCGCGGCGGCGACCACCGGATCGCTCATCGGCCGTGCGGGCTTGAGTGCGTCGCAGGCCGCCTCGACAAGCCGGCGCGCGGGCTCATGGGAACGGTCAACGGCGGTGAACTCCGGCAGGAAATTCACGTCCCCGCAGGCCCCCTGAATATACAGCGCCAGTGCGCCGGGGAACGCAGACTCGAGGCCATCGCACACTTCGCCCGGCACATCACGACTGACATCCCAGGGGCGCAGCAAGGTGCCGACCGTCGGATGGGCCCCGAAGTTCGCCGCGACAGCCAGCGGCGACCCATCGCGGCGCTCGACGACGAGCGCGGTCAGGCACGAGTCGATCAGTCCCGCAGGCCGTGTGCGGTTGTAGCTCAGGTCCGGAACCTCCGCATGGGCCACGCGGGCCGTGGCGGGTTCTCGGTTGCGCCAGGCCAGGATCGCGGCGGTCGCAGCCTGCCGGCTCGCCCACTCCTCGTAGAACGGGTCGCATTGCCCGACACCGAGCAATCCGCCTGCCGCCGGCGCGTTGTGGCTGTGCGAGCAGGTCAACAGGATCGACTCGGGCGCCAGCCCCGTCTCCCGCTGAATTTGCTCGCGCGCCCGGCGCGCGAAAAGCACGTCGATCACCATCAAGTCCAGGGCAACGACCACCGCGCCGCGCTCGCCGTCGTCGAACGCGAGGGCCGTGGCGCTCAAGTCGTCGTGGACTCGCTGCCAGCGACGCTCCATGTAATAGCCCCACCCGGTCAGCTCGACGCCCCAAAAGGGGGTCAAGCACGTCCGCGCCACTCCGGCCTGAAACATAGACGTTCTCCTCGATCCGCAAAAGAGGCGGCTTATCCGCAGATGAACGCAGATTAAGAATCAATTGCAAAATTATTAATCCGATCGATTATCAATCCTTTCCTGTCTGCGTTCATCTACGTCATCTGCGGATAAATCTCCCCACTTCCTCGTAGTGACCGCGCCGTCAGGCGACTATCATACTACCCTTCGTGCCGTCTTGATTGTGGGAGGTTGTTCAATGCGCATTGTCCGTGTCGAAACTCATCCCGTCCGCATCCCGCTCAAGCCCGAGCGCAGGATGATCTCTGCGCTCGGGCGGCACGAGGTCTCGGACTTCCTGCTGGTGCGACTGGTGACCGACGATGGCCTCGAAGGGGTCGGTGAGGCAACCGTCACGGTCAACTGGAGTGGTGAGACGATCTGGGGAGCGCGCGCGATCATCGACCATATCTTCGCGCCGGTGGTGCTCGGCTGCGACCCGACCGACCTCGACGAGATCGACCGTCGCCTCGGCGTGGTGGCGATCGACAACTGGTTTGCCAAGGCCGCGGTGGAGATGGCTTGCTGGGACATTGCCGGCCGCGCGGCGGGCAAACCGGTGTACGACCTGCTGGGGGGACCCTGCCGGTCCAGGACGGTACGGAACCGATTTTCGCTGGGGGCGTACGAGCCGGACGTGGCGCAAGAGCGTGCCTCCGCGCTCGTCGCGGCGGGCTTCGACACGATCAAGGTCAAGGTCGGCACCGATCCCGCGGCCGACGTGCGCCGGGTCCGTGCGGTCCGCGAGGCGATCGGCCCGGCCATCACGTTGACCATCGACGCCAACGGCGGCTGGGACGAGCCGACGGCCCTCGCGTGCCTGGAGCAACTGGCCGACTGCCGGTTGGCGCTCGTCGAGCAGCCGTTGCCGCGTGGGAACTACACCGGACTCAAGAGACTGCGTGTCCGTACCGGACAGGTGATCCTGGCCGACGAGAGCTGCTTCGATGAAGTCGAAGCGCGCGAGCTAATCGCGCAGGAGTGCTGCGACGTCTTGAGCCTTTACCCGGGGAAGCAAGGGGGCATCGGCAAGGCGCGCCGGATCGCCGCGCTGGCAGCCGAGCACGGCATTCCGTGCACGATCGGGTCGAACCTCGAGTGGGACCTGGGCGCCTCGGCGATGCTGCACTTCATCGTCGGGACACCGAACGTCCAGGTCGAACGCTTCCCGGGCGATTGCCTCGGCCCGTTCTATCACGAGTTCTCCATTGCCCGGAACCCGCTCCCGATCGCGGTGCCGGACATCACGCTCCACGACGGTCCCGGGCTCGGCATCGAGGTCGATTGGGACGTGGTCGCGCGGCATCGAATCGCGGGCGTCTGAAGATTGTCTCGAGGAGGCGGACAACCGGCGGAGAGCCGTTGTTCACCACCGGATCTGCGACTGCACCGGCCCGGTGTGCATGTCGGCGCGTTGCTCGATCGGCCAGGCCCGGAGCTCGTCCACGAGTCCGATAATCCCGTTCACCGCGGCCTCGAAAATCACGCGCCCTTTTTCGGCCGTCCCCTTGGTCGCGTCTCCGTGGACTCCGGTCCGCGTCCAGCGGCCCCAGTAGTCGTTGAACCGCACGAAGTAGTTGGCCGTGCTGTCGCTGCTCGTATACTTGCCCATCCGGTCATTGTCCTCGACGGCCTTGTCCATCTGCACGCGGTCACCGGCCAGGTGGAGGTAAAGGGACGTCTCGAACTCGTCGGCGTGGGCCAGCACTTGGGACTCGCGCACCTTCTCGAAGGCTTCCATGAGGAACCACACGTAGGTGGTGGCGAAGCAGAGCGACTGCGTCTCGAGCACGGTCTTCCGCGCCACGAGGTCGATCAACGGGGCATTCGAGCCGTGCCCGTTGACGAGCAGGATCTTCTTGAAGCCGTGGTAGGCCACGCTCTTCGTGATGTTCAGACAGAACGCGATGAACACGTCGGGCTCGATGTGGATCGTCCCGGGGAAGTCGATGTGGTGCCGGTTCAGCCCGTAGGCGATCGGGGGAAGTACCAGGACCTTGTCCGGGATGCGCTTGCCCACTTCCAGGCAGACCGATTCGCAGAGGAAGACGTCGACGTCGAGCGGCAGGTGATGTCCGTGCTGCTCGGTCGAGCCCGTCGGCAGGATGATCAGCTTCTCCTGTCCGATCGCTTCGTTCATCTCGGGCCAGGTCAGGCGGTTGTAGCGGTATTCGGTCGCGGCTTTGGTCATTGATGGGTTCCCGTGAAGAACGATCAGCCGGCAGTGACCGGCCCTACAAGGGTGCGCTCTCGTCGCCGTCGTCGAGCGTGCGCGTACAGTCCATCAGCAGCCAGCAGATTCCGCTGCCGAGGTACATGGCGGCCAGGAGCAGGAACAGAGGGTTCCAGTCGGTCGTGCGGACGAGGCGGCCGGCGACCTCGGCTTTGCTCGTGAAGTGGTCGAGCAGGGCCCCGAACAGAGGGGGCATCACGACACCCCCAAAGGTCCCTGCCGTGTTGATGACGCTGAACATCGTCGCGCTGTGGCGGCCGCCCAGGTCGGTGCACGAACCCCATGTGGTCGGCTGGCTCCAGTCGCCGAAGAACTTGGCCGTCATCAAGACCAGGCCGGCGGTGAGGCCATCGGACGACCGGACGACCAGCGGCAGCATCGCGCAGCCGATGAGCTTGCCGACGAACCCGACCCCGCTCCGCGACCAGCGCCGGTTGCCGGTCAGGGCGATGGTGCGGTCGTTGAGCCACCCTCCCGCGATCCCCCCCAGCGCACCGCCCCAGAGGGGAAGGCTCGCCAGCCAGCCGGTCTTCCCGATGTCGAACCCCCGCGCTTGCAGGAAGTACGCGCCGATCAGGGAGACAAACACGACGTCGGAGCCGGCGTCGAGGAACTGCTGGGCCAGGAAGAACCAGACGCTCCGGTTGCGGACCGCCCTGCATACCGGAAACGGCCCCAGCGCGCGCGGCGTCACCGAAGGCGATTCAGACGAAATGAGCTTTCGCTCCGCCGCGTTGACGCCCGGGTGCTCGGCGGGCGTGTTTCGGAACGTCGCCCAGAAGGTGACGCCAAACGCCGCCCCCGCGAGGCCAAAGACCCCAAGCGCCGATTGCCACGATAGCCCACACCACCCCAGTAGCACGGTCCCGAGGAGAATCGGCGAGAGCGCTGCACCGCTCCGACCGGCCCCGCTTGCGACCAGTCCCTGGACGGTGGTCCGGATACTCGGGGGAAACCAATTTCGGGTGACCTTCGTGAGCGCGGGATAGCAGCCCGCCTGCGCCGCGCCGAAGAGGAAACGGCACGCGCCCAGGACGGGGAGCTGCCTCGTCCGGCCGAGGGCCACCAGCGCGGCCGACCACGCGATGATGCTCACGCTCAAGAAGCGGTGCGGGCCGAACCGGTCGATCACCACGCCGCTGGGGACCTGGCCTCCGGCGTAGGTGTAATAGAAGAGCGAGAACAAGATATTCGACTGCGTGTGCGAGAGCTGGAACTCTTCCTGGAGCTTCGGTCCGACGATGTTCCAGGAGTACCGGTGCAGGTACAGCAGGAAGGACGCGCCGCAGGCGAGGGCGAACACCCGCCACCGGACGGCTGAAGGACGTGGCGGGCCGTCGTTATCGCCGTTGCTCATTGGAACGCAATCCTGTGGGGACAGAAGCGCTTCAGCTTTTCCGGATCGATCTCGACCCCGAGGCCGGGCTTCGAGGGAATCTCGAGTAGCCCGCCGGCGTCGAGCCGGAACGGCTCGGTCGTGAGCGCATCGATGTAGGCGCAAGGGGTCAGGTACTCAACGTACCGGGCGACCGGGATCGCGGCCGAGAACTGCAAGTCGGCGGCGAGGCCGATCGCCGTGTTCCAGCCGTGCGGGACGACCTGCACGTTGTGGTCGAACGCCAGCCACGCGATGCGTCTCGACTCGCTGAGGCCACCGTTCTTGGTGCAGTCGGGCTGGAGGATGTCCACGGCCCTGCGCTCGATCCACGGCAGAAACGACTGCCGGCGCGTCAGCACTTCGCACCCCGCGATCGGCACGGGCGAGACGCGCGTGAGCGCGATGTACCCCTCGATGTCGTCCGGCGGGAGGGGCTCCTCGAACCAGATCACGTCGTAATCGGCGAGCATCTCGGCCGTGTTCCTCGCCCAGTTCGTGCCGTGGGGCCAGAACTGCTCGCTGCCGCCGGCGTCGATCATCAGCTCGACCTGATCGCCGACCGTTTCACGGGCCGTGCGCACGAGCACCTCGTCGAACTTCCTGTCCCGCCGTCCGAATGGCCGCCAGCCCAGCTTGATCGCCCGGAACCCCCGCGCGACCACGCTCTCGAGGGTGCGCCGGAGCGGCTCGGGCTCGTCGAAGAGGATCGACCCGTAGGGCTTGATCGTCTGCCGGTAGTTCCCTCCCAGCAGCCGCGACACCGGTTGGCCGCAGGCCTTGCCCATCAGGTCCCAAAGCGCGATGTCAATGCCGCTGATCGCGTGCTCGACCGACCCGCCGCGCCCTTGCCAGAAACTTGACTGCCGAAGTTTCTCCGAAACCCGCTCGGGCTCGACGGCCGACTCTCCCCGGAGCAAGGGCCAGAGTAGCTCGACCGCCCCGGTGACGAGCTTCCCGGACGTGAAGCAGCTCCCATAGCCGGCCAGACCCTCGTCGGTCCGCACGACGAGAAGCGTGTGGAGGTTTTCCTGCGGCTCATGCCCCTGCGGCCAACCGCCGTCTACGGTGGCACCGGTCAGGGGACAGACGTCGACGGAGACGATCTTCACGACAACTCCTTGAACTTTCCGCCAAGACACGAAGAAAAGATTGATTAACCGCCAAGGCGCCAAGATCGCCAAGGTAAGAGGAGAGAGGGTCAGAGGCAAGAACAGAGAATGAAGTGGTCGGGCCGTAGCGAACAACGTACAAATAATTATTAGATCTTATTAATTAAAAATACTTATAAATTAAATATGTGATAATAATTACTTTCAGCTCTCTCTTAAGCTTGGCGATCTTGGCGCCTAGGCGGTTAATCAGCCTCTTTTCACCACGTTGGCGGTGCATGCCTCTTGTCTTGGCCGTGGGTTCACTTATCATTGCGGGAGCCAGTATCCCACCAGGAGCAAACCCACCGTGCTGATCTTCGACGCCCACCTCGACCTCGGCCTCAACGCGATTGATTGGAACCGCGATCTGCGCATGGACGTCGCCGAGATCCGCGCGGCCGAGACGACTCTCGGCCTGACCGATCTTGGCCGCCAAACAAACACGTTGTCGTTCCCGGAACTGCGCAAGGCCGAGGTCGGGCTTGGTCTGGCCACCGTCCTAGCCCGCATCGAGCAGCCGATCAACCACCCGCTCGGCTACACGACGCCCGAGGCCTGCTACGCGGTCGCCATGTCACACCTGGCCTACTATCGCGCGATGGAGCGCGGCGGGTGGATGAAAATGCTGCGCACGCGGGACGACCTGCGGCGGCACGCGACCGCCTACCGCGAGGATCCCGCGCGCACCCCGTTCGGCTACGTCCTGAGCATGGAGTGCGCCGACCCAGTGCTCGACCCGGAGCAAATCTTCGAGTGGCACGAGAACGGCCTCCGCGCGATCGGCATCACCCACTATGGCCCGAACCGTTACGGCGGGGGCACTCGCTCCGAGGCCGGGCTGGCCGCCGAGGCGCTGCCGCTGCTTAAGAACATCGAGCAGCTCGGCATCGTGCTCGACATGACCCACCTCTCGGACCGCTCCTTCCGCCAGGTCATGTCCTCCTACGGCGGCCGGGTCCTCGCCAGCCACCAGAATGCCCGCAAGTTCTGTAACTGGCAGCGTCAGTTCAGCGACGAGCAGATCAAGTTCGTGATCGAACGAAACGGCGTGCTCGGCATGGCCTGCGATGCCATTATGCTCCAGCCTGGCTGGGTCCGCGGTGTAACCCGCCCCGAGGTCACCCTCGAACGCGTGGCGGATAACATCGACCACGTCTGCCAGCTCGCCGGCAGTGCGCGGCACGTCGGAATCGGGAGCGACCTCGACGGCGGCTACGGCAACGAGCAGACTCCTGCCGACCTCGACACGATCAGCGACCTCCAGCGCCTCCCCGACATCCTGCGCAAACGTGGCTATCCCGAGGCCGACGTTGCCGGCGTCATGCACGGGAACTGGCTCCGATTTTTCGCCGAAGCTCTTCCTGGCTAAGAGCAAGCGGCAACGACAGGCGGCCACGATATGCTCGACGTCTCGGCCCGAGAGGCAGACGGGCAGCGGGAAAGACCCGATCGTTGGCGGCTACGTCCAGATCGGCCCCAATCTTGCAGCACTTTCCGTGGGGGCCACGCGTCGCGTGACCGTATGAACAGTCTGATCGCCCTGTTTTGGGGCAGGAGACGGGACCTCATGGCGGACACCAATCGAGCTTATGAACGGGCGATGACACTGGCGGCCCTTAGCGGCCTGAAAGTCGCGCTCGGCCCCGCGTTTCTGACGACAGCCCACCGGCGGCCCAGCAGCCGGAACTGGGTCCTGGCCGCGCTCGGTGAAATGGTCCTGGACAAGGTAGGGATCTTTCCGAGCCGCTTCCGGCTGCCCCTCTTGATCCCGCACACGCTCGCGGGTGCCTGGGTCGCGAGCGAGAGCATGAAAGAAGACGGCGTGGACGACCCCTGGGCCGGCCCGATGGGTGCCGTCGTGGCCGCGGGAGTCGCGACGCTTGCGCCTATGGTGCGGATCGCGGGTTCCCGCGTGCTCGGCATTCCCGATCCGGTGCTCGGAATCGCCGAGGATTATCTCGCGCTACGGGTCGGCTCCCAGGCGATGGACCTGTCGATGGAACAGGTGGCGGAAACCGCCAAGGAAACGGTCTCGGAGCTCGGCGAGCGCGTGCGGCCGGCGCTTCAGGAAGTTGGAATTCGCGCTTAGAGCGGTTCCCGGGTGGTTTGCACACAGTCGCAAGCAAGGGTGGCCAAGGCGATTGCGACGTCGATTCTGGAAAAATCTGGGCGGCACGCCTGGAGTCTTCGAGGGGCGTGATCGACCGGCTAGGGGCGTTCGCCACGCCCGTTGAAGACTCCGGGCGTGACACCCGACCGTACAAATCGCCCGGCGCACCATTTCCCTACATTCAACACCTCCGCGTTCACCGTGCGAGCCGTTTTCGCATCGGTGGGGTGACTCGACGCCGATAGTTGGGAATGCGAAGAGGACGGAACAGGGAGGGCTCGTGCCGGACCAAGGCCGTCCTCTGGCCCCCCGAATTGGGACGAAAGCGTCACATGGACGTGAAAACGCGGCGGTCGCTCCATTTCGATTCACTCGAGGATCGCGTCTACCTGTCTGTCGCGCACGGGACGCATGCCCGCCCGTCGACGCTGAGTGGCTCCCTCGTCATCCCGCTCCCGGCCGGCGGCGGATCGGGCGGCACGCTGAGCATCGAAGGCAACGGCAACGTCAGCCCGCTCGGCCCGGTCTCAGCGCTCGGCACGCTCACGTCCAACTCCCACGGCGGCGGTGGCGTCGTGAACCTCGCCGGCGGCGACGGCGGGGTTGTACTGAACTTCCACGTGACCACGCCGCACGGCCGCAACGCCAAGCCGCAGATCCGATTTACGGTCAACGGTGGAACCGGGTCGTTCACGAACGCCTCCGGCCAGGGCACCGCCACCGAGGCAGTTGGCTCGAGCGTCAACACCGTCGTGCTGAAGCTGCACGGGACATTGAAGACCAGCTCGTAACGATCGATCGCGGGAGTGCTTGCTCTGATCTTGTAGGGCCGGCAATGGCTGGCCCTACAGACCGCGCCGTTGCTGGCCGTGGGTGGCGCGCCCGGAGTCTGCGACGGCCGTGGTCGACCGGCCCTGGTCGTGCGCCACCCCAGCGATCCAGGCGTCGTGTCTGGGCGCACCAACTGGTGAGCGCTTACCAATGTCTCGCCCCCCATCCACATTGACAACCGTCTGTGCGCGACACCAAACTCGGCGGTAACGGGAGCCCAAGGCCTCGCGAGAATCCCATGAACACGTTGGAAACGGACGTGCTCGTCTGCGGCGGCGGGTGTGCGGGGCTCGCCGCGGCCCTGGCCGCAGCGCGGAACCACGCGCGGGTGCTTCTGGTCGAGCGTGCCGGCTTCGCGGGGGGAATCGTTACCACGGTCGGACTTCCCTACTTCGACGGGCTGGTCGATAAGAAGACGAACAAGATCGTCCTCCGCGGCATCCCGCTCGAATTCCTGAACCGGCTCGGGATCGTCGCGCCGGACGCGGAGACCGTGCCCAAGTTCCACGTCCTCGTCGACAGCATCGAGCGCTTCAAGCTGCTGGCCGACCGGATGCTCGCCGAGCAGTCGCCCCGCCTGAGCGTGCTCTACCACGCCATGGCCTGCGGCGCGGAGGTCGTAGCGGACCGCATCGACCGCGTGCTCGTCGCCAGCAAGGACGGATTGACGGCCGTCCGCGCGAAGGTGATCGTCGACGGCACCGGAGACGCCGACATCGCGTGCTGGGCCGGGGCCCCCGTGACCAAGTCGCCGTCGCTCCAGCCGATGACCATGCATTTTCGGATCGGCAACGTGAACCGTCAGCCCGACCTCAGCGCGAAATGCCGTGACGCCCTGGTCCGAGCCCACGAGGCGGGCGAACTGCCGCTCTTCTACGGGCCGGGCCTCATGTTCCACTTCGCGCCCGATGAGGTGTACGTGCATGCGACCCGCGTTGCGGGCGACGCCAGCGACCCCGGCCAGCTCACAGCGGCCGAGATGCAGGGGCGTCGGGACGTCTGGACGATGTTCGAGCGATGGAAGAAGGAGGTGCCCGGCTTCGAGGACGCCTACCTCATCGAAACGGGGCCGTACATCGGCGTGCGCGAGACCCGGCGGATCGTCGGGCGCTACGTCCTCACCGAGGACGACATCAAAGCGGAGAAGCCGTTCGACGACGCCGTGGCAACGGGCTGCTGGTACCTCGACCTCCACCCGCAAGCGGCGACTCCCGGCAGCGCCCAGAAGGAGAAGGGGCACCAGCCGGGGCCCTACGACATTCCGTACCGCTCCCTGCTGCCGCAGCAGATCACCAACTTGATCGTCGCCGGCCGGTGCCATTCCGCGACCCAGTGGGCAGCGAGCTCGACCCGCGTGACCGCCACCGCCATGGCGATGGGCCAGGCAGCCGGAGTCGCCGGCGCTTTGGCGGTCGAGCGCAACGTTGCGCCGGCCGAGCTGGATGGAAGGCTGGTGCGCCAGACCCTCCACCAGCAGCACGCCGGACCGTACCTGCGTTCGTAGGGCCGATCAAGGGCTCAGAATGTCGTCACCTTGACCGCCTGTCGGATGAACGCCGGGTCGATCGTGATCCCGAAGCCGGGGCTGGATGGTACCTTCACGACTCCGTTCTCGACCTTGAGCGTCGACGTTTCGCTCGTCACGGGGATGTCGGAGTCTCCTTTGAATTCGGTGAATGGCACGGGGTTCGGGATGCATGAGGCGAAGTGTGCCGCGTCGAGGTAGCCCAGCCCCGAGCCGGACATGTGAGGCGTGCAGAGCATGCCCGCCGTATGCGCCATGCGCGCGACGCGCAACGACCGGATGAACCCTCCGTAATAGTGGAGGTCGGGCTGGACGATGTCGACGCCTCGGTTGGCGATTGTCCAGCGAAAGCGGTACTCGCTGAACTCCTGCTCGCCCGCGGCCACGGGGATGCGGAGTGCGTCGGCCACCGCCTTCGTGTCTTCCAGGTGGTCGAACGGACACGGCTCTTCATAAAACGCGTAACCATATTCTTCCATTAACCGGCCGATCGCGATCGCCTTCGGTACGTCGTACGAGCTGTTTGAGTCGGCGTAGAGCGTCATCTCTTTGCCGAACGCCTCGCGCACGAGCGGGATGAGCTTTTCGGTCCGCCCCGGCAGCGAGTCGGCGTTCTTGCTCATGCGTCCACCGAGCCGGAACTTGAGCGCTTTGGCTCCGCTCTCGGCGACGATCTGCTTGAGGTACGCCACCTCTTCCTCGGGCGTATTGCCCCGGTTGCCGCTGGCACGATAGACCGCGATCTCCCTGCGCAGAACGCCTCCCAACAGTTCACCCACGGACTTGCCGGCAAGCTTGCCGAGCAGGTCGAGCACGGCGAACTCGGCGGCCGCCACACAGACCCAGAAGGCGAGCCCCTGGTACTTGTAATTGTCGTTGTGACGATAGAGCTCCCAGAGGAGCGGCTCGAACTGCCTTGCGTCCTTCCCCACGAAGAACGGGGCGACGCGGTTGAGGAAGATCGGGTACGTATGGACCAGGTGCATCGCGTTGGGCACGCCGATCCCCTCAGCGCCGTCGTCGGTCCGCACCCGGACCAAAAAGTTGCGCCGGTTGCGCAGCAGTTCCATCGAGGCGATCTTGACTGGTTTTTGCAGCGTCTCCACCCGGAGCACCGGTTCCATAGAGACCTCGTCGAGCCGCCGATCAAGGGATCGGTCCGACTCACTCGAGAAGACTCCCCGCGCCCACGTGGCGAGCGCTGTCGTTGCCAGTGAACTGCGGACGAATGAGCGGCGTGAGAGGCTCATCACGATTGTCCCTCACCAGGACGGGAGTGCACCGAAACGCGAACCCAAGAGTATCTCCAAGAGCACGCACGGGCCATTGCCAACTCGGCGACGAGTCATTCGAACCGCCGCGAGTTGCCAGCGACTACAATCTCAGGGGGCTAGCCCAGAAAAGGCGCCGAGCCCTGAAAGGACAACGTCGTCGTCCTCTAAACGGGTGCAACTCCGTTTTGGAAGAGATGTTTAGCGCCTTCTTCGAACACGTCTCTTTTCCGCAACGCTCCCGCCACTCGATAACGCGTGACATAGAGCTTAAGTGCAGCAGAAGAGCGACCAGATTTCAACCTCGAATGCCTTGGGCAGGTATCCCAGACTCTCCGTGAAACGCCCGCAAGTCTAAAGTCCGACCGCGTCAAAAGAAGAGCTAAATGTTGTCCATCCTCAAGGTCCAAACGCATGCCTTACGTCCGAATGGCGAGGGTCTGGCCTCGTCGCGACGCTTCCAGAGTTCGCGCATCCCGAATCCAGAGTCAGCCGAGCCTCGAACGCCTGGAAGAGCGCCAACTTCTGTCCGCGACCAACGGCGGTGCGTGGGCCTATCCGGTCCGCGTCACGTACAGTCTCGTACCTGATGGAACGAGCATCGGCGGAACGCCGAGCAGCCTGTTCAGCACAATGAACGGGTACGCGTCGACCGCGACCTGGGAGGCGGCGATCGCCAAAGCGGCTGCCTCCTGGGAGAACGCCGCGGGGATCAACCTCGTTCAGGTCGCCGACGACGGCTCGCCGATCGGCTCGGGCAACGACGAGCAAGGTGCGCCGAATTTCGGCGACATTCGCTTCGGCGCCATGCCCGAACCAAGCGGAGAGCTGGCGTTTGCGTTCCTGCCCCCACCAAAAAACGGCAGCAGCGCCGCGGCGGATATCTTTTTCAACGCGAACGTCAACTGGGGCAGCAACGGTTACGACCTGGCCACCGTCGCCCTGCACGAGATCGGCCACGCCCTGGGCCTAGCCCACTCGACGGCGAGCTCGGCCGTGATGTACGCCAACTATAACAGTGTCAAGCAGAGCCTGACCGCCGACGACACGAGCGGGATCCAGTCGGTCTACGGCGCACGGACGACTGGAACCAATATCAACGCTTCCCACGCCACGCCCGTCACGCTCAACAGCGGCGGAACGGCGACGGTGACCGGCGTCCAGGTCGCTGCCGCGACCGACCAGAACTGGTACTCCGTCGTCATCCCGCAGAACACCAACGGGAGCCTGACGGTGATCCTACAATCGAGCAACTTGAGCTCGCTCGAGCCGCGGCTGACCCTTTACAACTCCGGCCTCCAGGGGTTGGCCCAGGCGTCGACGACCACCTTTGGCGGCACGGCGACCGTAACGCTCAACGGTGTGTCGGCCGGCCAAACGTACTATCTCCGTGTGACGGCAAACACCAGCGGCGCGGGGAGCGCCGGGGCATACGGACTGGAGGTTGCCTCCGGTACCGGTACTCCTTCCCCCACTGTGCCACCGGACACCACGGTGGCCGCCCAGGCGAACCAGGGCGGGGCAACGAGCGCAGAGACAACCGGGAGCGGGACGACCGCAGGGGGAGGACTGCTCGGCGGTCTGACCAACCTGGTCGCAAACGTTGCCGGCGGCGTCGTTGGCACGCTTGCGAGCCTGCTCGACGGTGCGGAGCACCTGATTCAGGTCGGTACGCTTACGAACTGGGCCGAGGCCTACTCCGCCGGTCCCGGCGCCCGCCACCGCGGGCCTGGCCACCCCCACCCCCACGGCGCGGGCCCGAAGCCTCACTCTGTGAGCGTAGTAACCCGCACAATCGCATAGTCGGATCAACGTCACGACACAACGGAGAGGCGATGGGCGGTCGCCCGTATCAGCCGCTGGCGGAGACCGCCTTGAGGTCGGCGCGCTGCGACTCGTAGGTCTCGGAGTAGGCGAGCACATCGGGCTCAGGCTCCACGCCCCAGGCCATGCAGGCCTGGCGGTAGATATCGGGCCACCAGTTCTCGTGGCGGGTCAACCCCTGGTCGCGGACGGCGTGCCAGTTGCTCAAGATCTTCGACCAACAGCGGTCACCGTAGTCGAGTGCCTCACGCCAGTGGCCAATTTGGGGGATGTACCACTCGCGCCCGATGGCAGCGTGCAAAACCTCATCGGCCCAGTCGTAGTCCTGAAACGTGCCGATCAGGGGATCGCCCGACTCCAGCCCGACCTCCCACTCGTAGCGCTTGCCCGTCTTGTTCATCAGACCCTGCTCGATGAAGTACAGCACCGCGTGGCGTTCGATGGGCGTACACTCGGTGTTGAGCCGCATCGACCAGTTGTGCGTGATCCGCGCCTTGGTCCAGTCAACCCCTCGGGCAGCGAAGCCAACCTCGCCCATCATGGCGTGCCGCGACTCGTCCCAGAGCTGACGGCTCATGTCGCGGTAGTACTCCCACGGCTTCCCCTTGGTCTGATGGATGATGCTGGCCATCATCTCGGGCACATCGATCTCGCGGATCCGTTTGAAGAGCATCATCAGCGTCTTAGGCCGAGCGGGAATGCCGGGGGTGTAAAGGAACGCCTCCGGGTTGACCCCCTGGTTCCAGAGATCCTGGAACCGCTCGTCGCGCTGGGGGACCGGATCGTAGACGTAAGGCTGGGCCGAGTACTGACGCGCGAGCGGCCGGCCCGAGGGTTCCTCGGTCCCGTCAACGCCGCCGGCCGCCGCGAGGCACTCGTCGAGGAGGCCGAGCCACGGGCGCATGGCCGCCCGCGCCGGCTCGTCGACCAGGCACGGAATGCTCCGCCGGCCGTACTCGATCATGTCGGCCAGCTCGAGCCGGGCAAACCGGCAAACGCGCACCGTCGGGGCGTCAGCCAAGGGGTTGGTGTCCGCCTGGTGGCGGGCCAGCGCAGCGTCGAGGGCGGGCACCGCCTTCTCGTAGAGGCCAACCAGAAGCTCGGCCGCGGTCGGGGCCGCCAGGACCTCGTCGAAGAACACCTCGAGCGCCGGGTCGGGCACGGCTTCCAGCCCGAGCGGCGGCTCTCGCATCTCACCCACGCGAGCGCGCAGCGCCTGCACATGCTCGGCGCAGAGGTACGCATGGAGCGAGAACGCGCACTTCAGCTCGTAGACCGGCTCGGCCGTGATTCGGGCGGTGAGGATCTCGTGCAACCGTACGAGCGCGTAGTGGTAGCGCTTGAGCCTCGTCACACACGCCTCGACGCTCAGACCAGGCCGGGCCGCCTCCGCAATGGTGGCCAGACCCGCCAGCATCGGCAGGCCGCGGTACGAGCGATATTCGTCCAGGGTCGTCATGGATGGGATCTCCAGCCAGTGAAAGAGGCCCCATTATAGCCCTAACCACCGGGGTGGCGAAATCCGCAAAGACCCACCACAAAGGGCGGCAAGAAAGGGGGAGAGCAGATTTCACCACAGAGAGGATCGCCGAGAAGAAAAGAGAGCACGAGCCAGAGTCCGTTTCCGAGCAATAATATCACATATAATAATAATTCAAGAATAAATATAATTTATTGATCGAATTGGCTTTCTCTACTTTCTCGGTGTTCCTCTCTGTGTGCTCTGTGGTGAAATCTTCGAAACGAAGCCGCCCGGGAGCGGCTTGGCGGAGACATCGCCAAAGCACTCCCGGACGGCGTTCGCGACCAGTGCGGGTTATTCACCGGATCGGACGAAGCCAGCGCGAGCCTTGCGTTCTCACTGTGCGTTCATGGTCCAGTAGGGGCCGGGGCCGTAGGCGATGCCAAACCGGGTGACCGACGGGTTGAGCATGTTGGCGCGGTGGCCGCGGGAGTTCATCCAGTCGGAGGCAGCTTCCTCGGCGCTCGTGCTGTTCCAGGCACAGTTCTGGTAGCAGTTCGGCACGACGTGGTGGCCCATGCCCTTCGCGGCCTGCGCCGCGTTGTTCGTCGCGGCCCATTCCGAGAGGCTATGATCGTAGGCCAAGGCCGGCAGGCCCGCCGCGGCGCGGTGGGCGTTCAGCACGGCGGCGAAGCCGTAGGGGTCGCTCGTCGGCGTAAGCTCTTCGGGGGAGACCTTCGTGCCGGCGTCGATCTTCCAGCGGCCCCGGTGCGGGCCGTCCTTGATCTTGTAGCCGTACCCCCAGACGCCTTGTTCCTTCAGCCAAACCCATTGCTTGGCCGGGGTGTCCTCGGCGCGGCCCACCGTTGCGGCGGTCACGGCGCCCAAGGTAACCAGAATCAAGGCGGCCTTGGCGAGCTTGGTCGTATGGCTCATGGCTGTCCCTCTCAATCAAGCGTTGAGTGGTGTGAGTCGGTGTAGGCGTTCCCTCGATCCTCCCGCGGCGCAGCGCACATCGAGCGCAGTGGCCTGCGGCGGCCATCCTTGGGTCTATCGAAGACGTACGATGGTCTCCGACCCGACACGGTGGGGCCACGAGACGCTACGCACGTCGCTGGAAATTTCGGTATGTGTCAGGCCCGAGGAATCCGGGCCCAGTGGCTTGCCCCGAAGGGCGAGTGGTTTGTTCGCAACTGCCGCGCCAATACCCGAAAGCCGTCCAGATTTTGTGGATCCCCGGCTTTCACGTTCCGGCCGTACGGCTTGCCGCGGTTCTGCGGCCTCGCCGGCCGCAGAATCTCGTTCGCCCGATGGTCGTTTTTTCAAGCGACTTGTTACAACATTTCCACAAGACCGCGGGAAGGGGCTCTGGCATCCTCGGGTCCATCTCTTAAAATCAATGGAGATGGGTCGTGTGTACGACCGGTTCGGTCTTACCTCCTTCCCCCCCGCGTCCTGGCCCGAAGGAGTGGTCACCGATGAAACGTGGTATTGCCGCCGGCCTGGCGACGCTGACCGTCGCCGGCCTCTTCGTGATCACCTGGCACGTCACGGGAGATGAGTTTGACGGCAAGCGGAGAAAGGTGACGAAGACCGACGCCGAGTGGGCCAAGCTGCTTACACCCGAGCAGTTTATGGTATGCCGCCGGAAGGCGACCGAGCCCGCGTTCTCGGGAAAGTATTTTGACAACCACACACCCGGCAAATACGTCTGCGTCTGCTGCGGAGCCGAGCTGTTCAGCTCGAAGGCCAAGTTCGACTCCGGCACCGGCTGGCCGAGCTTCTGGCAGCCGGTGAACCAGAAGCAGATCGATTCTGCGCCCGACTACAAGATGGTCGAACCTCGCCTCGAGGTGATGTGCAACGACTGCGGCTCGCACCTCGGCCACGTCTTCAGCGACGGTCCCGAGCCGACCGGGCTGAGGTACTGCATCAACTCGGCATCGCTGAAATTCGTGCGCGACGCGTCGGCCGCCGGCAAGACGAAAGTGAAGGGTAAGGGCAAGGCCAAGGGAAAGGCTTCCGAGCCCAAGCCCGAGGCGAGCGACTCGAAGGCAACCGACGAATCGGCGCCGGGTGAGAAGACGACCGGCGATACCCCGAGCGCCCCACCGAAATAGCCCCGGAGCCCTTACCGGGCGTTTTCCTCGAGCGACCGCGAAGTTGGTGGAAGCGGGCCTTCGGCGCGCGGGTCGCCGACGTTCGGCGCGAGGAACCGCGGTCGCCGCCAAGACGATTCGACCTCGTCTTGCGAGACCGCGTTCGCCGACCGGGAATTCATCTCCTATGGTTCTGATAACCGGCGAAATCCCAGAACACCCTTTTCTCGGATTCACGGCGAGGGCCCATCCGCGATGTCCCCGCGGCATGAAGGCCTCTCCTCGTGAGGCGAGCGGGCACGACGAGCGCCGGAGCCTCGGTTCTTGTGGGCGTGTGGGTGATGCAGGCGGCCGGCCCTCGGGTCATGGGCATGCCGCGCAGGGTTCTTGGAGACGAGGGCGCCGGATGAGCGAGAACCCTGGGCCGGAAACGGCAGCCGGCGGGCAGGCGGTAGCCCTTCTCGACAGCGCAATTGGTGCGCTGTCGGTCGAGGGCATGCGCTGCCCGCGGACGTCGCGCTCGGCCGAGCCGTCGCCGCTGATTCTCACGAGCGACGACAGTAAAACGGCCGCGGCGCCGGTGACCGCTTTCGACCGCGTTGGCCTGTCGGTCAGCATCGGGGCGGTGCGCCGGTTCGCAATGACGGTCTCTGGACGCATTGACGGCGCGCCGGGGAGTCCTGGCTTTGACCCGGCCCACGCGCAGGCTGTCTGCACGATCAGCGATCGGAACGCCCCTGGCGAGCCTCCGCTTCACGGCGCGCTGAAGATGTCGGAGGACGGCCGCTTCACATTCACGGTGTTACTGGAAGCATGGCCCGAGGACCGGTATCCCCAAGGCCGGCTGTTCGTCATCACCGTCCGCGCTCGGGACCGGGAAGGTGCGCTCGGCACGTCGACGACGTACCTCCGGGTTCCACCCCCCGCGCCTGCACCTGTCGCGTCACATTCCCCGGCTTGGCCGCCGACAACAGCCTCGTTCGTGCCCGACGAACGGCTGGCGGCGGTGGCCGCACGCCCGCGTCCGATGGCCCTACCGTTGTACGCAAAGGGCCTGCACCTCGCCGTCAAGGAACTGAAGGAAGAGCGACAGCCCAACCTCCCCGGCGCGCCGCAGGTTATCCCCTGACCCCAAGCCTCAGCGCCGCGCGGCGGACGTCGAGCTTCCGGGAAGGTCCCAGGCCGCGATCAGGCGACGAAACGTCGGGTCGGCCTTGTGACCTTGAACCAGTTCGTTCGACCGTGATAAGTCGAAGTCGTGGGCCAGCGCAGCCGGGCTGGCGGCGTCCGTGACGACCGCAACCGCGCGATATTCAACCCGCCGCCCGAAGGACCAGGCACCGCCGTCCGCCACGTCGCGCAACACGCGCTCTTCCAGGCGGAGGCACAAAGAATCAATCCGCGCTCGCAGAGCAAGGTCACGGGCGAAGGGTGACATGGCCGGGTCCCTACGGTACCAGGTCGCGGCCGACTCACGGAGCCCCCGTGAATGCCCGACCCAGGGCCCGAGTCTAGCTTGCCCCGCGGCGTCCCGCCCTTCCGATGAAAAAAGGACACACGCATCGTTGCCCCGGGTCAACGCAACCGGAACGCCGGGCGTGTCTGATCGAACTACAAGAATGCCGCCGGTCTTTCCATAAACCGTCGCCTGATATCCAGCTTGCGCTCGGGCAACGACCGCGCGCCGAGGCAATCGGAATGGTAGTAGGGACCGTCCTCGCCCTCGACGCTCGCCCGGCCGAACTGGGCCCGAAGAGTCTCGAGCAGGCCGTCGCGGATGGTGAACGAATGAAAGCCGTAACGTTTCTCACCGTTCTCCGGCGGTGCCGCGCCGCCTCGAACGCGCAATTCGCTCTCGATCCGACGGATCGTGTCAGGATCCTCAAACGGATTGATCCGAATGTAGTAGGGGTGGGGATTCATCAGCAACATCGCCGGTCCTCACATCGTTTGCTTGGTCATTTTCGACGAAAACCAAGTAGTCGGTTCGACATGACGCCGAGCGGTCCATTCCTCCACGGGCCCCGGGCGCTCGTGTTCAGCGCACCTCCTTCGCGCGGTCGCGGGCTCTCACGCCCACCACCCGAGGCGCGGCCAACCCGGTTAGACCGGTTCGGCGCACGACGAGGTTTTGTTGCCGGCCTCAGCATCAAGGACGGCGATCGGTCCAGTTTCCTGCGCTGGAAAACCCCAGACGACCGACTTGAACAGCTCGTAGGGAAACTGTTCGGCGAAGACCATCCGGGCGACTGTTCCCTGCCGGCCCAGCAGACGCGCAGCCACCCAATCCATTCGCTGCGGGCCGATCACGCAAAGCCAGACCGACTCAACGGCACCTGTCTCGGCCGCCACTTCCAGCGCAGCACCGCCGGACGAGATGTTCGCGAGCTTGCCTAACTCGGTTCGGAAGGACTCGCCTTCCCACCAGCCGAGGTAGGCACGCTCCAGCACAGGCACGTACCGTGGCTCCCTGCGGCGGTCGTCAGCGTCGCAGGAGGCCAACAGCGTTGTCAACTTCGTCCGTTCGGCTTCACTCTTGCGCGTCTGCATATGCTCCGACCTTGTCCCGAGGTGAGCTGCCGCGCCGGTGACCGAGTTCGATTCCGCCCTGGTCGCAACGGAATGGGTCAACCGTCACTCAAGTCGTAGCCCACGAACGGAACGCCGGCCGATGCGCGAGCCGCCTCTCAGGAAAACCCTGACCCGTCCGGCGCGGCCGGCGCCGTGGTTAAGGGCGCAGACGTTGAACGAAAGCAGCGCGAGGCCCGAAACGCCTCCCCGGCCACCTGGGTCGGGCCGCGAGGCAACGCGCAGACGCGGGCGGAGTGCGTGCGCCGGGAGATATCGTGGGCTGCCGACCCGCCGTCAGTCCACAACCGGAATCACGCGGACGCGCGTCTCGTCACCGGGCCAGGGTGCAACGCGAACGACCCCCCGCCGGACCAGGCGGCGAATCGCAGCCTGGTCCTTCGGAAGGTGCGACCGCGCCTCCAGACGGTGCCAGTCAATCGGGCACGTAGCGGACCTGATGCGGTGGGAGCGAGCTTGTCCCGTTTCCAGGGCCGTTGGAGTGAACATGCAGGGCCTCACGAAGGGTCCGAGGCGGCGTTGCCCCGAACAGTCATGGCCGGCGCTCCCGTCCGTTCCAGAAGCGTCGTAAATCTTAACTTGACTTGCACGTCAGCTTCAAAGGTATTTCTTACAAAAGTGCGACAGGACCCTCGTCAATCCACGCCCGGTCGCGTTTCGGGATAATTGCGCAGACGGCACGGGATCGACGCTACGGTCGCGAACTGGAACGCGATTGATCGATGCAACCATAGATGTTCCACATTGGTACGATAGGTTGATTGAAATCTTAGCTGTCCATAATGTATAGTAGTTCGAGAACTCCGTATCGTCACCACGATCGATTGCGCATTGTTGTGCGTATCTGGTCGAGCCGTTTCCCGGCGACGGAGAAGGGGGCCGATTGCTCCCTCGGCAGCGCGCGGGCTCCTCACCGGTTGAGGGCCCAGTGGAGGACCTGTGCAAAGTTCCGGTGAACCGCCTCTCTGCCTCGGAGACCGCCTTCGCCTGGTTCGCGCAGAGCTCGTCGGCCCTGACGGCGCGGACCTGTTCGCTCGCCGGCTAGGTCTGCCGCCTCAGATCTGGAGGAACTACGAGGTCGTCGGTGAACTCGCGCCGGTGCCCGTTCTGCGTGCGTTTGTCGACGTCACGGGTGTCAGTCCGTTGTGGCTCCTGCGGGGGGACGGGCCGAGGTACTGCCGGGGCCGGGAGCCGCGGTCGGACCGGTCTTTGGGCGACGGTACCGAGTGACAGTGCCGACTCGGGCCACGTGACCTTTCACCCCACCCGGCTCGTCCTTCATTCGCGCAATGAGCGAGTCGTCGAGCAGCAGGAGCATTCCGAGCAGGTGAGCCTTTCGTCGTCCCGCAAACCTCTGCGCCGGCAGTCGTGGTCGACCAGTGGTGTGTACGTCTTCAGTTACGTGATCCCACCTTCCTGCGTCGTGCGCCCCTGATCCGCAGGATCAAGCTTGCCTGGGCCCCGTCGCGTAAGGCGCTCGTTTCTGTGATTCCCGCCGCGGCCGAAACCTTGCGACAATCCTTTTTTGCAGAGCCAAAAGGCCGTCGCAACCGCGCGCGCCGGGAACCCGAGCGCAGGCTTATGGGTGCCGTGTCGTTCGGTCCACCCTTTTGTGTTCCCTCGCGCTGATCCGGTATCATCAACGGTCCGTCCAAAAAACGTTTGTCTTGGAAGGAGGGAGCCATGGACGACAAGGTCGTGAAGACCGACGCCGAGTGGCGCGAAGCACTGACGCCCGAGCAGTACCACGTGCTGCGCAAGAAGGGGACAGAGCGTGCGTTCACCGGGCGGTACTGGGACGCCAAGACCCCCGGAGTCTACCGCTGCGCGGGCTGCGGCGAGGAGTTGTTCGTGTCGGAAGCGAAATTCGACTCGGGCTGTGGCTGGCCAAGCTTCGACCGGCCGTTGAACGAGACCCAGGTCGAGGAGCACGAAGACACGAGCCATGGCATGGTCCGGACCGAAGTCACCTGCCGCCGTTGCGGCGGCCACCTGGGCCACGTTTTCTCCGACGGCCCCACGCCGACCGGCCTGCGGTACTGCATCAATTCGGCGGCCATCGACCTGAAGCCTCGCTAGGAGGTGGGACCTCGTGGGAGCGTTTGTACGACTGGTGTCGGCCCCGGTCTTCAAAATCGGTGGGCGGCTGCGCAAGCAGCCGCTGGTGGGTTCGATTCCCATACGCTCCCGCCAACACGCACCCCGCCAGCCTAAACGGACCGGCGCGCCCAAGGACGAATCTCGCCCCCTCCTGGCCCTTCGCCCGTCCACGCCTCGATCCAGACGCCTAGGACGGGTCGTCCATGCCAAGCCCGCCCCCGACCGCGGAGAGACGTGGGTCCGGCGTCCACGCGCGCTCGAAGACATAGACGTCCTCGCGCGTTTCCCCGCCCTCCCCACGCTCAATCGCTATCGCCCGGAAACCGCACGCGCGAAGAAACAACTGGGCGGTGAGCAGCCTCTCGGGCACACCAAGCGCGATTCGCGTCCGACCCGCCGGCGCGAGCCTTGCCGCCAGCCGGCCCAGTAACTGCCGCCCCACCCCTCGCCGCCGCGCCCCCGGAGCGACCGCCAGCCGCAACACATCGATCGCACGGCCGCGAGGCGCGTACACCATGAACCCCGCCACGCACCCGCCCGACTCAGCCACCACGCCCACCACCCCCTCCGTGCGCAAGGCACTGAGCAGCTCCGCCGCGCCCCACGGCCGGTCGAAACTCGCCCCTTCGATCGACAACACGGCCGCCACATCGTCCCGGATCATCCAGCGCACCGGTACCGCCGCCAAGCACTCCGCCTTCATCGCACACCCCCTTGAATCGACCGGACTCACGACGACAGGACGACGAGGCATCAAGGAGCCCAAAGGCGCTTCACCGCAGAGAGAAAAACTGAGGAAGCGGGGAGATTGTCCGCCGATGGACGCAGACAAGGGGCAAGGGGAAAGAAGAGGGTCTGCATTTATCGAGTTCCACAGTCTTCTTGCACTTTTCCCGTACTCCGTCTTTATCTGCGCCCATCTGCGGATAAACTCCCCTCTTCCTCTCCTGATCCTCGCTTTCTCGGGCCTCGTCTCTGTGCTCTCTGTGCTCTGTGGTGAAATCTTCTCTTTCCGATGTGTTGGGTCTATTTCCGATGGCTCAGTCAGCGTCCCGACATCTTCGTTCTTCGAGGGCTGCCTTGAGTCGGGCCATCGCCCGCCGCTCGATGCGCCCAACCGCTTCCGGACTGAGGGCGAACAGCCGGGCAACGGCCCTTCCCGTTCGTGGCGCACAACCCTCCAGTCCGTGACGCAGGCGGAGCACCGCTGCCTCAGCCGGCGGCAAGCGGCGGAGACAGGCCGGGACGCACTCTGCGTCGTCGGACAGGCCGAAGCCCGGCGCGACAGTCCCAAATCGTTGTTCGTCGAACGGCGCGACGCGAGCGCCGCCGAGACCCTGCCGCCGGAGGGCGGCCTGCAGCGTGCGCCGGACCCACCACGGCGCGTACGTCGCGAACCGCACCCCGCGTTCCGGGTCAAACCGTTCGCTGGCCCTCAACAGCCCCAGCCGCGCCTCCTGCGCCAGGTCCTCCGGGTCGAGCCCGCTATGCCGATAGCGCCGCGCGACCCAAAGCGCCAGCGCGTCGTGCGCCAGCAACATCCGCTCCCGCGCCTCATCGCGCCCGTCCCGCCGCAATGCGGCGGCCGACTCGTTTTGCCCCATCCCATCCCCCTTCCACCCAACAACTCCGCAAGCCGATACGACTGTCCGTCTGTTCACTCACTAGGACAATACGTCCAAAAAACTGGTCAGTCAAGGGGAGACAGTCGAGCTGTCAGCCAGTATTTTGGTCACCACTGGCGAACGGTCGGGTTTTGGCGTAAAAAACAAGGAATGCGGCTCCACGAACTGCTCAAACAACTGGTTGACGACCGCGGAATCAGCGTGCGCGAGTTAGCGCGCCGGCTCGGGGGCGCGAGCCCGACGACGGTGGGCAAGTGGCTTACGCGCGAAGGTGATCCGCGCCTGAGCGAGCTGCGCGCGTTGGCAGAGTTTTTCGATGTGCCCTTGGCGCACCTCCTAGGTCAGGAGGAGCCTGCTCCGGCCTCGCTGGCCGAGGACGAGCGGATGGTGCTCGAGCTCTACCGGTCGCTCAAGCCCGAGATCGACCACCGCGATGCATTGCGGGCGCTGGCCCTGACCCGCGCTTCGGTCACGGCCACCACCGTCCCCGATGAGGCGGCCCTTTCCAGGCCCCACGCCCACGGCCCGGCCAAGTTTCTCGCGCGCCAGGACCTGACCGAGTCGGACGCCCAGCGACGCCGCGGAAGTCGACGTGGCAAGCCGAAGCGAGGGCGTTGACACCCGCCGCTCGAAGCACAGCACATGCCCGGAGCGTGATGCGCTTTCAATCAACGCAACGCGCGTAGGCGCGCGGCCTGCGCCGCGTCCACAAGCCGACGGACTTTACTGATCCCGCACGTTTTTTGGCCAAGGACGCGCAACACGGCGAGACGACCCGTGCAGTGATTCCTGGGAGTGCGAGGCGCCTCGAGATAGAGCCCCCGCACTTTTCGCGGTCCGCGGGCCGCCGACTGCGCTCACCGGGATATGGCCCCCGGGTGGACTCCGGGGCTGTGCTGACCCTCGGACGTGGCACGCTCTCCGTCGTGCGCTGCCGCGTCAATCATCGCTCGGCACTTTCAGGCACCACGTCCGGATATAGTCCTCGAAGTCTTTCGCCAAGTGATCGATGCCCCCGAAATCGTGGTCGTGTATCCAGACGGCACCATTCCGGTCGATGCCGACTGGGTTTCCGCAGTGGTCATCGGAAATGATAATCCATTGATCCGTACCGGGAACACCGTCGGAGCGATACCACCGAGTGACGTCCACTACCGACCAGAGGTCCACGTCCATCACTTCCACCGGTCGAAGGCCGAAGATCGGATGTGGCCCGACCATCGCCCCGCCGTAGCGGAGAAGGAATTGCCGGTAGTCGTCGGGAAACGGTACGCCAATCTGTTGTTCGGCCTGCTGGATCTCGGCCTCATACTGCGTTACGCGGCTCGTAGGATCGTGGAAGCCGCAGTCACTGAAATGTGGAATCCGATGCCAACGGCCGCATCCGACGAGCGTTCCCTGCCGGGCGATACACGCACGTCGGCTCAGTCTTCCTCGTCGAAAGTAAGAGCCAGCCGCGTGACACCCTCACCGTCGCAAAGCAGTGCGGAGAGACTGGGCGCCACCCAGATCATGTCACCGGGCTCGAGGACGGAATCGTCGCACTGGTAGACTCCTGGGCCACAGTCACCTTCGTAATACATGACCATATGACCACCGCAATCGTCGCCGATCAGATAGGCCCCAGGGAGATTGGCTCTGACGTCGAACGCTTCGTCCAACTCGATACAACCCTCGGGCCCCAAGATGCGCAGCTCTTGCCCGCTATCGTGCTTGAATTCCAGGTCCGTCGCCTCTTGGCAGAGCTCTCGGAACTCAGCCGGGATGTGCCCGAAGTAGGCTTCCAACTTCCGCAACTGTTCCGGCGTCGCCGCCGGAGACGAGAGCAGGAGACGAAAGCTCGGGTTGAGTCGTTCCAGCATTCCGGTTTCCCCGTCTAGAATTCCTTTGGACGCGTGTACTTTACACCGAGCTTGTCGAGCATGCGACAGGTGAGGTCGAGAGCCTCGCCAACTTCGGTGTCTTTGAGGCCCACGGCCCGGAGGTCGCTGACGATGTGACCGAGTTCCTCATTGATCGTTGAGCTCCACGGTTTCTGCCCCTTCGCGAGTCGTTCCCGTCTGCGCCGTTTCTGGAGCGTCGAGATCATCGTGTGAGGGAGCCCCTTTCCGTTCTCAAGGGTAATGGTAGGCGCGAGCTCTGGATCGTACTTGTATCGTGCGAGGTTGACTCTGGCCCATTTGTCCTGGAGCAAGTGATGTGATTGGAGTCTGTTGCCGTTAGTGCTCACACCTTTCGGCGATGGCTGCGACGCCTTGTGGGTCTTATTAAAGACGAAGTAAGGTCCAGTTTGCGCCGAGGCCTGTGTCCCGGTTGCGGCTGAATTGTTCCGATCTTGGACATGGCCGCTTCCCCCGCTCGGTGACGTGAACTCGCCGCCGTGGGCCAGGTGATAGCGGTTCCCGTGGCCTCCCGCCGGCTCGACGATGATCACGTCACCCGCCGCGGAACTCGTGGGTTTGTCGTAGCGGCGAGGCTTGCGCTTGGGGTCTTTCTTCGGCGTCTTGTCCTTTGGCTTCTTCGGCGGCTTCTCCTTTGGCGGCTTCTCAGGGCCGCCGCCGTCCGGGCGCTTACGATCGCGGCGCCGTTTTGCTTTGAGGACGCGATACCACGCGGCGAGCGTGCGGCGTTTTCTCGTCGGCGCTCGGGCTTCTCCACGAACGCCCTCGGGTTCGTCCGGCAGTAACCCGTTGTCTCGCGGCTCCTCGTCCGCCTGGCTCGGCTGCACCAGCGACCCCGGCAGCCAAGGCTCATCACCCCACGGCACCGCGCTGTACCCCAGGTGCGTCCGGTACTCGTTGATCGTCGCCGCGCCGCTACGCAGACGCAGGTCGAACACCTGCGCTTCACGCTCCTCGTCGTCCTTCACCGGGTTGTCGAACGCCCACAGCAGGCGAGACCAGTCCTGACCCCGGCGACGACCTTCCG
>JARLIH010000462.1 GCA_031291845.1 Isosphaeraceae bacterium
ACGAGCTGGTCGGCTCCTTCGGCGAGCGAAGAGAGGAGCAAGACCGGAGTGTTCGGGTACTTCCTTTGAAGCTCTTTAAAGTAATCCCAGACCGCACAGACAACCTGATTGTCAGCCCCTTCGAGCGCGCGGTGCCCGGTGACCCCGATGACCAAGGGAAGGCGGTTCTTCATAGAGGCGTTCACCGGAGGAGCGGGAGCCAGCCGCCTGGCGCGAACTCAGCGCAGGAGATCCCGCCGGGTTAATGGCTTGAATTAGAACAAATTATCACGAGTCATATTAACGTGAGCTGCCGGCCGCGGGCTCTCGAAGGATCTGGTACTCATCGCGGCACCGATCGATGTTGTCGATGACCTTGTTGTAACGCGCGATGAAGTTGTGTTCGTCATAGAGATAGGGGTTGGGCGGGTACTGGAAATAGTAGATGTCGCCCGACGCGGCGTTCCGGTTGCGGCGTTCGAAGCCGAGCTTCCAGAGCATCCTGTGGATTGCGGGGTTGTCGGGCTCCGCGAGAAACGTGCGAGGGGTGTCGGGGCCCAGGTCGGACCAGAGCTCGCCAAGGTGTCGCAGGATGAGGCAAGTCCCCCAGTAGTCATGCACGTAGCGCGCCCACTTTTTGCTGGGTGTCTGCCGGTGCTTGGCGATGATCCAGGTGTCCAGCAACAGGCAAGGGGAGGGCCCGCGTACCAGATCGTCCCAGCCGAGCGACAGGGCGTTGATCTTCTTGGCGTGGTCGTCGTTTTCCGGGGCGCCTGTACACATCAGCTTCACGCCGCCGGCGGGCGTAAGCGGCAGGATGATTGAGACGCCGATCGGCATCCACGACCCGTCCGGCAACTTGCGCTCCAGCGTCAGGAACGACCGGACTTCGTTGTCCGGGTGGTACCAGTCCAAGGGCGCGGGCAACTTGGCTGTCAACTGGCACCACCGATCGTAGAGCCCCCAGCGGCTCTCGCCACTCGCTTCCGGATTGGCGCCGGCGATGTCGGCGTCGTCGTCCGAAAGGTCGATGTACGGCTTCAAGTCATCCGGCTTGGCGACCGCCCGGTAGCGGAACCGGTCCGCGGCCGCGGGGTTGGCCTTCTTTGTCAGGACCTCGAAGCCGAACTCGCCCGTCGGCGGCGATCCGAGGTGGTCTTCGATCAGGCTCTGCAACTCCCGGATCCCGGCCTGAAACTTTTTCCATTCCGTCTGGAGGTGAACGAAATTGAGCCTGCAAAACGCCCGGAGCGGCTCGGGCAACTCCGGGGCGTCGGGCATCCCTGCGTCGTTGATGACGATCGGAACGATCTTGACCGGCGGCGTCTCCCCCGCGGGCACGCGGTTCCGCTCCAGCACGGTCAGGATCTCGCGGCGCACCCAGTCCTCCTCCTGCTCGAGGCGGAGGCCGTTGTGGTCCTCGACCGTTGCCCAGTTTTTGTCGATGATGGCCAGGAACACCTCGCACGTCGCGAGCGCCGCGCGGATCTTCTCGGGGAACTCGTCCCCTGGCTGGATGTGATCGACATCCATGAAGACCTGGTTCTTGTCGTAGTACTTCCGAAGGTGCACATAAAGCAGCGGCGCCGAGACCTTGCTGATCGAGCGGCGGTAGCTAATGAAAATCCGCTTCACGGTGGCACCTCGGCCGTGTTCCGACGGGCCCAGACGCTGGCTGCGGCAACGTCGCCGCAAGGGTTGGACGCCATATGGTGACACAAGATAAGTGCCAAGACAACAAGTTAACCTCCGACCTACACAATCTGAACCGGCACGCGCGATTCCCGGGACCGAATCATCGGTTGCCGGCGCCCGTACGTCAGCGACCTCCAGAGCCACTCCACGGGCCCAAAGCGGAAAACACGCAGCCAGAGGGGACTGACGACAAGCTGGGTCGCCCAGACTGCCAGGACGACCCCCAGGAGCTGCACCCGCTGGAGCCTGCCGAAGAGGCCGAAGCCGTAGCCGTTGAACAGCACGGTGCAAACCAGGCTCGTCCCGAGGTAGTTCGTCAGCGCTGTCCTTCCCACGGCGGCCAGGCTCGTCGTGAGCCTCGGAAGCACACTCGCCTTGACGACGAGCATGACCACCCCAATATGCCCGAGCGCCACGAGCAAGCGCCCGTACTGGTAGATCGCATAATGGGTCATCAGGTAGGCGGGGTCGAAACCGCTCCGGTAATACAGGTACCCCGTGAGGGCATTCAAGGGGACGCCCACGCCGTAGCCGAAGGACAACAGCCGGATGTAGGTTGAAGACCTGAGCTCGGCCGAAAAGACGCCGAGCTTGAGCAGCCCCATCCCCAGCAGCATCATCCCGAGGGCGTCGAACACCCCGAACCGGTAGAGGTCCGACGACTGCGTGCCGGGCACCACCCGGGTGCGCCTGAGGAACAGTCGCCA
Source organism: Isosphaeraceae bacterium (assembly GCA_031291845.1). Taxonomy (GTDB): domain Bacteria; phylum Planctomycetota; class Planctomycetia; order Isosphaerales; family Isosphaeraceae; genus DAIDJG01. Next base: position 2,382 of record JARLIH010000462.1, read on the forward strand.
GTAGCTCCCCCGGTGGTCCTTGTACTCCTCGGCGATCTCTCCGGGGTCCTGGTGCAACCCTTTGAGCTTTTCCTTCCAGGCGAATCGATCTTCTTGCTGGCGGTCGGTCAAGGGTCGTCCCGCGGCGGCTACGGCGGCGGCCTCCGCGGCTTTCTTCCGAAGCGAGCGGATCTCCATCGACTCCCGGAGACAGCCCGGCGTGAGCGGGGCCAGGAGCAGAAGCCCGGCCGCGATGAGGTACCAGGGCTTCACGTTGCGGAGCGGGAAGAGCACGAGCCCGAACAGGCCGTACGTGAACAGGATGTCGCCCTCCCAGAGGAGATAGGCATGGGCCAGGCCAAAGGCGATCAGCCAGAGGGTCCTGCGATAATAGATATCCGCGAGCTCGATTCCGCCGCCGCGCCGCTCCGGCCGCGACGTGATCAGAACGGCACCGGCGCCGAACAGCATCGAGAAGATCGCCCGCATCTTGCCTTCGAACAGAACGTGGTTGGCGACCCAGGCCGCGAGGTTCAAGCCCTTGTCGCCTCCGGCGATCGAAGGGTTCAGCTCGGCACCCAAGGGAAGGCCGAATTCCAGAATGTTCATCAAAAGGATGCCGAGCAGGGCGACCCCTCGGAGCACGTCGATCGACTGGACCCTCTCCGCCGAGCCGACCGGGGTGACCGCCGGGGCCGCCGTGGACTCCGACAGGATTGAATCAACCGTCATGATGGCCGGCCCCCTCGCGCCGCCCCGGGCGGAAGACCCGCCGGTAGCAAACGCTCTCCCCGAACGAAGTAACGACCGTCCGAAACCTCTGGTATTCCGGCTCGTAAAACGATCGCCCCAGGTCCGGAGAGGTGAACAGGTTGACGATGACCTCTGCCCCGGACCGGTCGGCGATTTCCTGGACGTGCCTGTGCAAGACGGACAACAGGACCCGTCCGAGGTTGCGACCGCGATACTCGCCCCGGACGTTGATGCCGCCGATCCAGGCGCCTTCGATCCGATAAGTCTTGCCGACCCCGCGGTCGTCCGCCACGATCGACCCGGTGGCCACGACCCTTCCGGTCGCCTTCTCGAGAAGGAAAAACGTGTCGAAGAGCGGGTTCCCCTCGTCGGACCGTTGATGTTCCTCGATCCAGCGCCAGAAGTCCGGGCCGTCCTCGCGGTCCTTCAGCCGATCCATGCTTTGGACCCAGACCTTCGCTTCGGCGGCCACCCCCGAGGAGAGCCCCGCCTCTCTCAAAGATACGACGTCGACATCCTCAGCGCGGAAACGGTCTCGACGGTTCTCAAAGCATCCTCGTATCATGACTTAGCTCATAATTAATTGCACAGTGATACCAACACCTGACCAATTCGCGTGACCAAGCGATTCTTGCCTGGCGACCAATAATCATCAGAACAGAAAGTCGGTTGAGGCTCAACCATTCGTCGGGTTGAGCGATCGCCACCGTGTATTCTGAAAAGTCGAAGGTCGCGCTACCGAGCTCCGGGCGTAACCCGAACGTCTGGCGTTGATCGCCTTTGCAATTCATACTCTTGGAGAAGGCCGGCGCAGCGACACCACCGAAAAGGGACAAGCCACATGACCGCAGTGATTCCGCCGTTCACCGAGCGTCCCGCATGGAAGGCTCTCGAAGCACACCATCAGAAGCTCGCGAACGTGCACCTTCGGCAGCTCTTCGCTGAGGATCCCGGGCGAGGCGAACGGATGACGGCCGAAGCGGTCGGCCTCTATCTCGACTATTCGAAGAATCGGATCACGGACGAAACCCTCACACTCCTGGGGCAACTAGCCCAGGAATCGGGCCTCCGGGCCCGGATCGACGCCATGTTCCGGGGTGAGAAGATCAACATCACCGAGGACCGCGCTGTCCTGCACGTGGCCCTGCGCGCGCCGAGAGGGACCTCGATCGTTGTTGATGGGGAGAACGTGATCCCCCAGGTCCACGCCGTGCTCGACAAGATGACCGACTTCGCCGGACGGGTGCGCAGCGGCGATTGGAAGGGTTACACCGGCAAGCCGATTCGCAATATCGTCAACATCGGCATCGGCGGCTCCGACCTCGGACCGGTGATGGCCTACGAAGCGCTCAAACATTACAGCGACCGCTCGCGGACGTTCCGCTTCGTTTCCAACGTCGACGGCACCGACATCGTGGAAGCCACCCACGACCTCGATCCCGCGGAAACGCTCTTCATCGTCTCGTCCAAGACCTTCACGACGCTCGAGACGATGACGAACGCCGCCAGCGCGCGGGCCTGGCTACTCGCGGGCCTTGGCGCCGATGCCAAGGCCGTCGCCCGGCATTTCGTGGCCGTGTCGACCAATGCCGCGAAGGTCTCGGAGTTCGGCATCGACACCGCGAACATGTTCGAGTTCTGGGACTGGGTCGGCGGACGCTATTCCATGGACTCCGCGATCGGCCTCTCGACGATGCTCGCCATCGGACCGGACAACTTTCGCTCGTTGCTCGACGGCTTCCACCAGATGGACGAGCACTTCCGCACAGCCCCCTTCGAACGCAACCTGCCCGTCCTCATGGGGCTCTTGACCCTCTGGTACAACAACTTCTTCGGCGCACAGACGGTCGCCGTCCTGCCATACGAGCAATACCTGAAGCGATTCCCGGCCTACCTGCAACAGCTCACAATGGAAAGCAACGGCAAGTCCGTCACCCTCGACGGGACGCCGGTCACCTACCAGACGTCCCCCATCTACTGGGGCGAGCCCGGGACCAACGGCCAGCACTCCTTCTACCAGTTGATCCATCAGGGGACCAAGCTGATCCCCTGCGACTTCATCGCCTTCGTGCAGCCGCTGAATCCCCTCGGCCGGCACCACGACATGCTGATGGCCAACGTCTTCGCCCAGAGCGAGGCGCTCGCGTTCGGCAAGACGGCCGAGCAAGTCAAGGCCGAGGGCACACCGGACTGGCTCGTGCCCCACCGCGTCTTCCAGGGCAATCGCCCCTCGAACACGATCGTCGCCGACCGACTGACGCCCGCAGCCCTCGGCAAGCTCGTCGCCCTCTACGAGCACAGCGTGTTCACCCAGGGAGCGCTCTGGAACATCGACTCGTTCGACCAGTGGGGAGTCGAGTTGGGCAAGGTCCTCGCCCAACGGATCGTCGCTGAGATCGAGGGCCCGGCGGAAACGGAGCTTGGACACGACAGTTCCACGAACGCGCTCATCCGCCGCTACCGAACGTTCAGAGACACCCCATGATGACGCTTTGGGCTTTCTGCCGCTTTCGCGATCGATCGACCACTGTCGAGCGAAGAAAATGATGTTCCGCAAAGGGAACTCGAGACGCTCGTTCGACCCCCGGGCCGCATGTTGAAATGCTTCGGCAGAAGGGGGTTTTTTCAAGAGCGGGCGATGGGATTCGAACCCACGACGTCCAGCTTGGGAAGCTGGCATTCTACCACTGAATTACGCCCGCAAGTTGTTTCTCTGTAAGGGGTTACGTCGAGCCTTTTGGTTGCCTCTCGCTTGGTTGCCTTGTTGGTTGCCTCAAGAATCCGCCGATTCCTTAAGTCACTACGCCTTCAAAACTTGCGTCTTGCGGTTTGAAGCGACCGCCAGGAGTTCGGGTTCGATGTTGATTGTACCGGTCCCCGCGCCGGACGCAAAGCAGAAAGTCGCGGATTTCTTATCGGACACTTGGTTGCCACACGAAATCTGGGGCGAGGCTCGCCGAATACCCGTCTGGCGGCGTGGCATCCCCTTCCCTCTTGCCTGAAAGGAGGTGCTCCACGAAGTTGCTCAGCCAGCTTCTCACGCACGGCCGAGCCCGGTGCTTCCTTCGCGTCCAGGTTCCTCATCGTGGCGCGCCGGGTAGGGCTCTCGGGTGAGCGATCAAAACTCACGGCATGGCAAGTGGAACCTGGAAGCCCGAGCTGCCCGATCCTCGACCCCGGCCAAGTGCCGGGGTTTTTCATGCGTCGCTAACACCTGCCGGCCTCCTTCTTCGCCGCTTCGACCTCGGCACGATTGACCAGCACGAGCTGATGGCTGTCGGGCTCGGCGACCGGTTGATCGTCGTCGAGGCCGAGCTGGAGCATGAAATAGTACGCCATGCAAACTTTCATACTGACCTCGATTTCACCATCGGTCATGCCGAAGTCCAGGTCTACGGCGCGACGGTCGCCACCCTTCAGTCCGGGGTGAGGTGCCAGCTTCAGCGTCACCTCGCGCTGCCAACCGGCATCGGCGGCGGGATCGATCTCGTCCAGCCCCGCCTCTCCGGTCTCCAGGATGCGAGCCAGAACGAAGTCGCGAAACTCTTGATGAGTGTGGCACCACGCTCGGGCGTGCCAGCGGAAGCCGTCGAATCCGAGCGCGTGAGGTGCGATCCACCGCCATTTCGGCTTGGGGCTCGACTTCGACTGGTAGTTAATGTGGATGGAGGATCGGGTGCGGATCGCGTCGAGAATGCGCCGTAGCGTCGCCGGCTCCAGGCGGCGTCGGAGGATCGGAACGATGGAGTAGGAAGGCAAGCGGACCGCCCAGGCTTCGTCGTCGGTTAAGAGACCGGCCTGGATCAGCCGGAGCTGGGCGAGGTACTCGTCGGCGGAAGGCTCGAAGAAGACGGGCTTGAATCTCCGCCCGGCGACGTAGGTCTTGCGGGTCTTGTCGTAAACGGCATTTCCCTTGGCCGCCTTCTGATACTCGGCGAGATCCGAGGAGGCCTGGGGGACAGACACGCCGAAGAAAGAGACGAGATCGCCGCGGTTTACGTGGCCCTCCCAGAACAATCGGAAGTCGATGAATTCGAGCCGTTGCCCGACCGACCAGCGCGACTTTTTCCCCTGTCGTGCCACGAACTTGTCCCTGGGACCCAAAATGGGTATAATAACTAGACGGGTAGGGTTTTCCTACCGTTGCAAATCTACGCGCTAGTCGCGTCGGGGTCAAGATTCACGGGGCGCGGCCTGAGCCGGGGCCGCCAGGTCGGCTCGATGTGGGTGGCCGCCCGACCTCGTCCCTCGCCGAAGCCGAGGAATCCGACCATGAATGGTGCACCACCCGATGAGGCGGACTCGCTCTGGCCTGCCGAAGACGGCCCGGCTGATCAACCGGGCCAGTCCCCGCCTCCGAAGCCGCAATTCCGTTTGTCGGTCGCCTACCGTTTCTCCAATATCCACTCGTTGAACAAGCGTCAGTCCGAGTTGGATTTCGTCGATATCCTTGTCGATACCGACATCCCCCTCTTCGTCGATCCCTTCGCGTTCAAGATCGGTGCCGACGACTGGTCGAAGGAGTGCAATGACCTTGTCATCGGCTTCTTTCAGGAACTGATCGATGCCCTGCGAGGGGGCAACCAGGTTAAGGCCCGGGAACTCCTGGCAAACCTGCACGAGCCGAACGAGACACGCCTTGGAGTCTCGCGCCCGAAGCCGTCGGAACTGCCTCAGGGGCGCGGCATCGGCGACAAGCAGGCTAAGAGCCTGTACTCCGCCTTCGCCAAGAGTAAGGCGGTCAGGACCGGCATCCTGACCGACTTGAGCGACTGCGAACTGTTCATTGAGGGCGTTAGTCACGACAAGATCTCCGACATCACGATCAACATCATCCGGCGCAAGCTGGTCAAGTTCACCCAGGAGCAGTGCCGCATCTGGAGCATCCCGATGGAGATGAAGCCGACCGGCCCCTGCTGGGATGACGATGCGAAGGAATGGCGCGGCGGATTTGAGCGTCTCCCCGTTTACCGGGGATCGCCCATCCTCCTTGTGCCGAAGCGGGCCATCCGCTACCGGATGGCAGTCGATTACTCCGAGTATTACGACAAGCACATCATCGAGCACATCCGCCAAGAGTACGAGCGCCAGGAGTGCGTCAACTCCGCGGCCTCGCTGACTAAGGTGCTGCGCGGCAAGCGCCGGGTCACCAAGAAGTCGGTGAAAGAAAAGAACCCGTCTTCAAAGGCCTTCGTCCGTGAGTTTTCGGAAGAGCATCCGGACGTGCTGGCGGATTACAAGCGGGAGGCCGAGCAGAACGTCGCCGCCGGCAAGTTCCGTCCAAGTGACGGCGGGATCTACGAAAAAGAGCGGGACGTGGCTCACTCCCGCGAAATGTACCTGATCGAGGAGCTTACCCAGATCCACAACGGCGACGTCATCATCGTCAATGCCCCGGTCTCTGGTTCGGTGGTTGGAAGCGGCTCCCAGACAAGCACAGCTCAGACGAACTCCCAGCCGTTGCTTGATACCAAGTTCGTCATCCAATTCGTGGCTGGCGACCGTGGCGGTGGCCCTCGCGCTCAACTTCAGCTCCCGCGCGAAGAGAAGAAGATCAAGGAATCGGTGGCACTCGGCAAGCGCCGCGATGCGTTCGAGTTTGCGCCTCCGGTCTTCGCCGCGAGCATCGACGAGGTCATCGCCTGCCAACAGCACCGGCCGGCGATCGTCCATTTCGCGGGGCACGGCGAGCAGCGCCAGATGATTCTGGTCAGGGATCGCGATCCGTTGGTGGACCTAATGCGCCTGCATGAGCAAGAGGCGGAGGTTCTGTTCAAGAACTTCCCGGACCGCCTTCGGCTGGTCGTGTTCAACACGTGCCACTCGATCGACGTTGCCAGCCACCTCGTGACCGAGAACATCGTGGACATGGCTATCGCGATCGAGGGAAGCATCCCGGACGACCACGCCGTCAGATTCGCCGCGACACTTTACCGACAGCTCGCCGATGGTCGGTCGGCGCAGGCGGCGTTCGATTTGGCCGGTCTTCAGGTCAGCGACCTGGACGCGGTGGCCAGTCCGAAACTGCTGTATGCCGCAGGGGTGGACCCGGCGGTGGTGATTTTCGCGCCGGTGGCCCACTGAGAGCTCGTGACGATGGAATCCCTGCGGGATCTGCATTTCCGCCTGCGGCAGGATACCGAACGGTTGACGCGGGCTTTCAGCCCTGACATGGCTGAGGCGAGTGCATTGCTGCACCGACCCTACGTTGAGGAGTACGAAGCGGAGGACGGCCTCCGGCACTGGTGCAAGACGAGGCAGCCTTGCCAATTCGGTCGGGTCGCCGCGAGCAACGGCCAGATCTATGTCTGCATCCTGCGTGAGCGTGACCTGGGAGATGGCGACGAGGCCATCGCGGAGAAAATCGCGGCGGCGAAGCGCCACTGGAAGCAGCGCGCGCTGCACGACACGGATAATCCTCCTCACAGCTTTCTGCTCGTTTTCGGGTCCGCGCACGTGATGGAGGCGGCTGCCGATGACAATCTCCGCCGGTTCGCGAACCGCCTGTTGGAACTGACGGGCTGGAAACCAGAGCGTCGCGCGAGGAGAGGCGAGAACACAATTACGAGCGATTACCTTTACCTGAAGCATCCGGAAACTGGCGCATATCATGGGTTCCGGTTCAATATCGACTTCTTCGCGGCGGCTGGTGACGGGACCTGGTGGCACGATCACCGCTTCCCCGGCGGCGTTGCCTTTACGGCCAACGCCACCGGCCACATGAAGTGCTTCATGGACTGGTACAGTGAACGCGGGAGAGATCACGGCGGCTGGGCTCTGACTCAGGCCATGATGACGATTGCCCGGTCGCATCGAACGAAGGCCGCAATCGACGGCGACCCGTCCGAGAAAGCCGCGCAGGAAGAAGGAAGGGTGACCTGGCTTCTGGACCTCAAGGATGGGAAGCCGGTTGTCGGCCGCCTTTCATGTCCGATCAAAAGCGTCCCCGGCCTGCTTCAAGGTAAGGACTGGACGAAGTACGAGGGCTTGCTGCATACCGATCACGCGGTGAGGGAGGAGTTTTTCGACGGGCGCGCCGAGCCCCTCACCAGGCATAAGCCGCCCCTGATGGATTTCACTTACCTGTACGACAGCACGCAGCCGGACTTCACCGAGTTTTCAGCGGGACGAATCTTCACCGAAGAAGAGGTCTTCGCCGAGATCGATAGCCCTGAAAACTGGGCACATCGAGAGGGCCCGTCCCGGCCGATCGAGCGGACCGACGCACAGGCCGCCGAGGTCGCAGAGCTCCTGCGCGGGTGTCTGGCCTGGGGGGAGATCGCGGGATAACCGGCATTCGCCCGGTCGCTTATCCCACTCAGCGCCGCTTGCAGGCAGAGGATGCACCGAAGGAGGTTAGGTTGGCACTGCATGCCCTGTTCATCGGGATCGACCGCTTCGCTTCGCCCCGTATCAACTGGCTGAACTGCGCCCGCCGCGACGCGGTGGCCCTGCATGCGTTGTTCACCGACACCTTCGGTGCTGGCGGCGTGCTGCTCGAAGACAAGAACGCCACCCGCGCCGCGATCGAGGCGTGGTTCCGGAGCGTGCAGGGATGCAGCCCGGATGATGTCGTAATCATCACTTTTTCCGGCCACGGCTCGACTACCTACGAGCTGATGACCTACGATGCCGACCCCCGGGACCTTTCAAACACCGCTATCCCGCTGGCGACGCTTAGTGAATGGTTTTCGGCAGTACCTGCCCGCCGGCTGCTCTGCGTCCTGGACTGCTGTTTCTCCGGCGGGATGGGGGCCAAGGTTTTCGTGGCCGATGCCACCCCGCGTTCGGCTGAGTCGGCCCAAAGCCTTCTGGATCAGATGTCGGGGCGTGGCCGTCTGGTGCTGACTGCCTCCACTTCGACCCAACGGGCGTGGGAGACAGGTCGCTATCGGCACGGGCTCCTGAGCTACCACCTGATCCAGGCATTGCAGGGTGCCGAAGAGGTCGTGGACGCCGGCAAAGTGCAGGTCTACCGAATGCTGGAGTATGTTACGAGGAGGGTGACGGCCGACGCGGCGGCCAGCTTCGGCAAAGACCAACATCCGACGCTCCGGGGCCAGCTCGACGGCGAGCTGACGTGGCCGGTGTTCACGGCGGGCGCGGCCTACCGGGCCGCGTTCCCTGACAGGTGCGTCCAGCCCGTCACGGCCGATATCCAGAGCCTCCAGGCGCATGGTTTTCCGGCGGAGCTGCTGTCCGCCTGGGCCGGAGCGATCCCGGGCCTGAACCAGCTTCAGATCGACGCCATCAATCAATACGGCCTGCTGCAAGGGGATCATCTCGTCGTGTCGGCCCCGACCTCGTCGGGCAAGACGCTGATCGGCGAACTTGCCGCACTGCGTGGCGTGCTCGAGCGCAAGCGGGCGCTCTTCCTGCTGCCGCTCAGGGCCCTCGTTAACGACAAGCACAAGCAGTTCAGCAGCATCTATCAGGGTTTCGGTATCCGGGTGATTCGAGCAACCGGCGAGATCGCTGACGACATCGGCGCGCTGATGCGCGGACAATACGACCTCTGCCTCCTGACTTACGAGAAACTCGCTTACCTCGCGCTCGCGGCGCCCCACCTGCTCGAACAGGTCGGGACTATTGTGATCGACGAGGTTCAGATGATCGCGGACCCCTCCCGCGGCGCTAATCTGGAGTTCCTCCTGACCCTCTTGCGAATGCGCCGGCAGGGTGGAATCGAGCCTCATACGATCGCGTTGTCGGCGGTCATCGGCGACACCAATGGGCTGGAGCGCTGGCTGGGCGCGCGGTTGCTCCGCCGGCTCGAACGACCAGTGCCGCTCGACGAAGGAATCCTGGTGGGCGACGGGAGGTTCCGCTATGTCGATGAGAAAGGCTTGGAGCACATCGTTGGCCCGGTGATCACACCGGAATTCCGGAAGGGGTCGAGCCAAGATTGGGTCGTCCCCCTTGTGCGCAGGCTGGTATGCGAGGGTAAGCAGGTGATCGTCTTCCGGGAAACGAAAGGCGAAGCGCGTGGGTGTGCCAACTATCTGGCCGAGGCCCTCGGGTTGCCGCCGGCTCAGACCGCCCTCGATGCGTTGCCCCGCACAGACCTCTCTCTTGCTTCGACTACTCTCCGCCAAACGCTCCAACAGGGCGTCGCATTCCATAATTCCGATCTCGATCGTGATGAGCGGTTGGTCATCGAGGAGCATTTCCGTGCGCCGAACTCGACCATCCGGGTCATCGCCGCAACGACCACGCTGGCGATGGGCGTGAACACTCCGGCGGAAGCGGTTATCGTTGCCGGGCTGACGCATCCCCCGGACGAGCCCTACTCGGTGGCCGAGTACAAGAACATCGTCGGTCGCGCCGGCCGCCTGGGGTTCGCCAACCGGGGCACTTCCTACCTTCTCGCCACCAGCCCGATGGAGGTTCACACTGCCTGGAACCGGTACGTCAAGGGCACACCTGAAGACCTACGGTCCAGATTCGTCGTGGAAGGAGCCGACCCGCGCACCGTGATTTTGCGCGTTCTCGCTGCTGCGCGCAACGCCAGCGTGAAGGGAGTGCCCGCAAACGACATCATCGAGTTCCTTGAAGGAAGCTTCGGCGCGTTTCAGAGACGACTGGCGGCGGAAAACTGGGCTTGGGACCGGCGGCAGCTCTCAGCCGCGCTGGACGAACTGGCTCGGCACCAGCTCATCGAAGCCACAGACGGCGACTGCTACCATCTGACCGAGCTCGGCCGGTACGCCGGCGAGGCGGGGGTTCAGGTCGAGTCGATCATCCGGCTCGTTCAGGCCTTTCGGCCGCTTTCAGCGTCGCAGATCAATGATCCCACTTTGATCGCGGCGACGCAGCTCACCGCAGAGCTGGATGAGCTGAACTTCCCGATGAATAAGAAGAGCACGCAAAAGGAACCGGGAACTTGGTTCAGTATCCTCGCCAGGCAAGAGATTCCGTCTTCAATGCTGGACATCATGAGGCGTTTCGTGACCGACCAGCACGTCGGGACTATGCGGGCTAAGAAAGCGGCGGCATGCCTGCTCTACATTTCTCCGATGTCGATGAATCAGGTCGAGGCGACGCTGACGCAGCACGGTGGGAAGTTTGACGGTGCCGCAGGCCCGGTTCGATCCGTGTCCAGCCGCACATGCGACCTGCTCCAGGCAGTCGCGCGCGTCGCTACCATTGTCCATCCTGATCTTAATCTGACGCAGCGCGTCCCGCGTCTTCTCGTGCGGCTGGAGCTGGGTGTCCCGGCCGGGGCCGCGGACCTTGCCAGATACGCCGGCACGCGCCTGACCCGCGGGGACTACCAGGAGTTGGTGAAGACCGGCCTCACCACGCCAGAAGCAATCGATGCGGGCAACGACGAGGCGTTGTTGAACTGTCTGGGCCAAGACGCCGACAAGGTTCGGATTGTTCGAGAGGCCGTGACCGAGATGAGGACCGAGCCGGAGGCATCAGCCTTGCCGGATTTCCCGGACTACGAGGCTTGAGAGCATTCGAGCGGCACGGGCGCAAGGCGGTCAACCTCATCCTCCTACGCGACCCGACGAGACTGCGACGACGGCGTGTGCCAGCCGCGATTGAAGTATGAGATCCGAGTTGGGAGCTTCACCAGTGCCGACAACACCCAAGGCCCACTTCGACGAGGATATTGCCCGTGCTCTATCGATTGTGAACGTTGCGGATGGTCTTCCCGCAGCGAACGATGCCGAGCGCCTCGTGCGGGACGATGTGTTGCGGAGCGCCTGGATGTTTGCTGTGGGCGCGATGGATGCGTACTTCTGTGATGCATACGTCGCGGTGCTCGCACGAACCCTACGAGGAAAGCAGCTGCAGCCAAATATAAATTTGCCAGCGTTTATCCGGTCGATCAAAATCCCCATCGGTTCAATTCTTGCTTCGTATACCAGACGACCGAACTGGCGGTGGCGGATGGCCGCACGACAGATGTTGGCAAAGGACAATGTGCTCGCACTAGATAAAGTGAAGAAGCTGTTCAACCCATTCTTCCGCGACAATCAGAAGTTGTTCGGAAACGTTATCGATCCCTGGATCGCGTTGCCAGGGGCCACCGCCCATTTGTTTGGGACTACGTCAGCGGCCTATGCTGCTGTCGCGGCTGGTAAGCCGAAAAAAGACGCTCGCAAAACAGCCTTGAAGGCTATGACCCGCAGGCTGGGGAAGTTGATCCAAAGACGACACGACTGCATCCACAATTGCGACCGGCCCAAGAATGCGCCCCGGCCTGTCGGGAATCCTGGCTCGGTGAGGAATGTCATCCGCGACATCCGCTTTTCAGTCAGTAATTGTGACGCACATATCGACACGGAGTTCGGCCTCTTTCTCGATCGGATCGGGTGCAATGCCGCGACCAAGAATGCTCTGGGCTACTGATCTTCGGTAGGGCACGGGCGAACTGGCGGTCACTACTGTTGCGCGCGAGCCCCTGTCGAGCGCGGAGGATGTTAAGGGCAGCGCTCAATTCAAGTCAGCGACTTCCACCGTGTGAGGATGGTCCGAGAACTGGAAAATCATACGCCTCAAGCACTTACCATTTCCATAGTACGCGTGGTTTCCACGGTTTTCAAGGGTAGTGTGCATCGAGGTGTGCACCGGGACCGAGGCTTCCCGACCTCGTTGTCTGGCCTAGTGAGCTATCGAAGCGAACGATCGGGGGTCGAGCGAACGGCTCCCCGGGAATGATCGATGGGCCCGTTAGGACGCGCTCTTTCCAGTGCCGCACCTTCGGCCTCTCGGTCACCTCTCCGGATATCGTAAGTCTTCGCTTTGCTTCGTCTTGCGTCACTCCTTTTCTGCTAACTTTTTCC
>JARLIH010000054.1 GCA_031291845.1 Isosphaeraceae bacterium
AAGTATGAGACCGGTATCTCAGTTACGGACGAGCAGATGGCCAAGCTCAATGTGAAGCCTGCCAAATTCCACGGTGAATGGAACTACACGATTACTCCACGCTCTCCCAAAACTTGACGAGTTTATTTTTGCCCGCGCCCTAAGTCGTCTGCTGCGTCGCCGCGTCAACTGTCGCGGTGGGCGTGCTGGCCACGTAGTACACGGTGTTCGCCTGCAAGCCGTACTCGGTGGCATTGGCGCCAAACAGGATGGGCGTGCTCTCCGTGATTTTGCCCCAGGCCGGGGCACTGACCGTCATGACGTTGGTCGCGGCGTTGACCGAGAGAACGGCCGTGTCCGCGGTCGAGTAGGAGGTGTTCAGCACACTGGCCTGACTCAAGAACGGGGCGGCAACCTCCGACGGATCGGGCTGGTAGAGGGTGAGCGACCAGAACCCACTGGGGTTGCCGCTGCTATTGTTCACGAGCGGCGGGTAGGTTCCGTTCGCCGGCAGGGTCTGACCGGAGGAAGCGGGCGGCGTGAAGGTGATCGAGTAGGTGTTGTTCCCATCCAACTGCCCCGTGCCCATGTAGCTGGTCATATTCGGGTACACCGCATCAAGCGGAACATTGGCGGAGCCGCCGTTCAGCACGATCGCCGAACGGACCTGGTATCCTCTCTGGTTATTGGGATATGTCCCGATAATCGTGTTCAGGATCGTCCAGTAGTTGGTGCTTGACGAGGCGCCGTTGCCGCTGATGAACGCGTCGAGCTGTTGTTGACCTTGCTCATACCCGGCCTGTAATGCCTGGAGCTGCACGGGGCCCCAGTTTTTCGGGATGTGGTAGCCATTTTTCGTGAGACCCAGCGGGGCAAGTATGCGCAAGATTCCCTGCTGGCCATAGGACGGGGCGAGGTAGCGGGCCTTGGCACCATACTGAGGGACAACCCACGTGGGGAGCCGCTTCAAGGCCGAGCCGGACAATCCGGCGAACCGGGAGGGGATTGGGCTCCCTTTCACGGACGTGCCGAGCTGCTGCATGAACGCGACTGCGTTCGTCGGCGTGTTCTGGTAGGGCGCGGCTGCGAGCACGTCGGCGGCCGTCGGGGTTTTGGTCGCGTAGTCCGTCGGAAAGACGGGCTGGTTGCCGTTTTGCTCGAATTGCGCCAACGTGTTCAGCGCGAATTTCTGAACGACGTTCTGGTAGACGCTGGGAACCGACGTCGGGGCGGAGGCATCGGCCAGGGTGTTCGCCGCGACACGGATCAGCATCCAGTTGAGGTTGGTGTCCGAGGCCATGACCCGGTACTGATACCCGTCGATCGTCGCGGTCCGCAACTTGGCGTACGGTGAGTTCGGGCCGACCAGGAGGTACGACGTCGGGGCATCCGAGGGTGTCGTCCTCGTCCCGATGCTCCCGATGGTGTTGACGTAGTCGTCCAGATAGTTGACGACGTAGTACTGATCGCTCGAAGGCGGCACCGTGAGCACCAGCGCGGGGGTCTTGCTGAAGTCGATGAACCCGTTGAGATACAGGACCGAGGAGTCACCGGCATTCGTGGCCGCGTTGTTCCAGGCGGCGGGAACTGCTCCATAGGCCAGCGCGTTGATCGGGGCACTGATGGTCGTGTTGTAGGTCGAGAACCGCTGGACGAACTCGGGACCAAGACCCCACACATAGGCCTCGGCCGCGAGAGCCTCGATGACGGCGGGATTGGTGGCGCCGCTTGCCGGGCTCGCCGCCGGCAACGCAGTCAGCAGCGCCCGCTCCTCGAGTGCCTCCATGGCGACCACCGCCGCATGATGGTGCGCGCCCCGGCACGACCGTGCTGCGGCCCGCCGGCCCTCGACGCAGAGAACCGTCCGCAATGTGACGGCAAGGCGGCTGAGTGAACTCATGGCACTTCCCCTTGTGTGGCGACGAAAATGAGCCGGATGACTCGAGAGGTGGCACTTCTCAAGACGCTCGGCCGTGCCAACCGGCTTAGCGCACATCAATGAACCTGGACCGCACAGCCTCGTGCGTCTTCGGCAGGCGATGACCCCGAAACGGCCGCTCGAGGAGGCCGGATTTGTCGGAATGCCGAGTCCCAGGCACATCACGCAGTCTAGGAAAAGCAGAGGACGCCGAAATGGTTCTGTCAAATGGAGACTTCTCGCTGATCTCCGCCGCGACTCGCGGTTTCGGCTCAAACGGCCGAGCAGGGACGGTGTTGGGTGCCATGCCCACGTCTTCGTGGGCACGGCATTCGACCGATTCCTACCCAGCGGCTGGCGCCGAAATCGGCGGTCGTGGTGGAGATTCGTGAGAAGTCTCACAAACTCAGGCGCAGTCGCGCAACTTAGAAACAAGGCCGGCGTGCTTGCGGGCGTGGGTAAGCATGGCCTGCTTCTCGGCGAGCGTCTTCGGTTCATCTCAGCAGGCGGAAGATCGGCTCGAAGATGCTGTCGATCGCGTCGGACAGGTCAGGGAACTGGGTGATCGCGATGCCGACGAGCGGGAGAATGGTTGGCAAGATCGTCGCCAGGAACGTACGGTCCAGTGTGACCCGGTTTGGCAACGTGAGCGAGACCCGACTGAGGAACGTGTCCCGATCGAGCTGAACATAAACATAAATAATGAAAAATACGACTATAAATGCCATCCCACCCACCAGGACCATTAACAGTCGGGCCGGCTGGAACGGGTAGGACGTGATCGTAAAGAGAAGTAAAAGAGGGCCAACGGTGAGGAACGTCGCCAAGTTCCGCATGTGGATCGTGAACTGGCTCACATAGTTCACGACTTCCAGCGCGACCAGTTCCTCGGCCGCCTTTCGCCAGGATGGTCCGGGGCTGGTTGCCGTCGGTGCCGCCTGCGCCTGCGGGGTTGCCGCGGGTGAGGCTTTGACGTCCCGATTCAGTGGTGCGTCGGCGTACGCTTGCTGCAACGGCATGAAGCGCCAAGACGGGACCAGGACCCGCAGGCAAGCGGCTGCAGCCGAGATGAGACCGAGCCGAATCGGGGCTTGCGCAACATCACCGAAATCGCCTCCAGTCGCCATCTCGCCATCGAAGAGGGCCTTGATCCGGTCGGCCGCGTCGGTCCCGGTGCCGTCCGGGGTCAGCTTGATGTTGATGGCGATCTGGTCGAGTAACGCCCGCTCGGGCACCGTAAGCTGGGTATGCGTGTCACCAAAGAGTTGGGTGCGAATGTCCATCCGGGCTGAGTCGAAGCCCTGCGCGACCCGCGCCCACTGCTGTACCGAGAACGCAAGGTTCGAGAACCGGGGCTCGTACTGGTCGAGGTAACGCCCATACGTCCGGGAAAAGCTCGCGGGCAGCCGGTCATAGGCTTGCAGCACGGGGAACTGGGCGATCTCCCGGAACATCTTCCGCAGGTGCTTCCATAGTAAGAGGAAACGGGCGAAGGTGAACAGAACCGCCAGGGAGAACAGGACGAAGAAAACAAGCATGATCCCGGTGTACCATGGCCCATCGATGGTCGGGACGAACTTCTGAATCAAACGGAGGACGGCGAAGAGCACCAGGCCACCCAGCAAGAGAAATGCGGGGTAAGCCCCCTTGACCGAATGCCAACCGTGCAACAACTCGTCGATCTTCGTGGCACGGCGCCTGATCCGACCCAGAATCGAGCCCGCCTCTCCGACGCCTGCCCAGAGATCCCCCACTGAATGAGGTGGCTGCTCCGGAGAACCGTCGAACGGACCCCCGGTTCGGAGGCGATCGATGAGGTAAATCCGCTTGAGTTGGCAGTAGAACCAACAGAGGCTCACAAGTCCGAGACAGAGGGCGGGTGTGACTCGGGACACTCCGTTGCTGAGATGCACCGTGCGCTCGAAGTCGAGTAGTCCCGCGACCTTCTGCCGGACCTGCTCGGCCGTGTATTCCCGCCAGCTCAGCCAGTACCAGCACAGCCAGAGAACGACGACCGCCAACGACGCCAGCAACGAGAGCACCAACGTCCACGTGAGGCGGCTCGCGAGCGGCTCGATCGAATTCGCCCGCCGCGCACAACCGAGGATACAGCGCGCCCAAACGACGACGCCCAGCGCAACCACCGTTGCACACGAAATGAAGGGCGCACTCAGGATGAATACCCAGTTGAGAAAGTCATCAGCCGACGATAGTCGCCTCCAGAGTGGGAACGACCAAGCCGAGAAAAACGCTGGCACGAGGCTGGGTGAGGCGATGTACCAGTAGAGGACCGCGACGGTCACCACGGCCATCCCGAAATACCAGGCTTGCTTGGTGCTAAGACCGGCGATCCGGGTCGGTCTGAGAACCTCAACGAGGGTCCGAAACCCACTCTCGGTGCGCCCGGGCACGGGACGCCCATCATGTCCCTGGAGCCGCTCCTGAATCAACCGAGAGAGGGCCCAAAGGACCGACCAGATGAACGCGCTACAGACCATGAAAGCCGTTCCCCAGGTCCACGTGTAGCGGGGAATGAACTGGAGGAGCCGGCGCTCCGCTTCGAACGTCCGCTGTCGGTGATCGGCGCTAGCGCCCTCCGTCCGCTCGGCGCCCTCAACACGCACCGGCTTCAGGTACTGTTCGTAGAGCTTCGCGCCGTTCGGACCCTGCGGCACCAGGTACTCGACCGGCCAGATCCCGCGCTGGCCGACGACGCCGATCCAGAGAGGCGGACGGTGCTCACCTTCCGCGAGCGCAAGTAGGTCCTGCGCGTCGCCCGAGACCAGAGCACGGGTCGGTACTCCGTAATCGAGCAGCTTCCTCCACGTCCGCAGGCCATCCCCGAGGGAGTGCTCGGTTGCATCGCTGAGGAAGTGAGCCAGGGTTGCATTATAGACCCCCTGGTCACCCTGCTGGTGGAACTGGCGCCGTTCCCCGTCGCCGGTGAAGGGAAACGTCCAGGGCTGCGTCGACGAGTTGAGCGGGTACGTCGACGCGACGATCATCCCCCGTAGCCGGCCGCTGTAATCGGGATGCGCGAGAAGCACATCACACGTGTTCGTAAACATCTGGACGTCTGGGCAAAATTCGGTCACGAGTTGGGCGAGGAAAAGCGTATCCCTGATATCGCTTCCGAAGATGCCCACGTACCGAAAATCGTCATGCGAAATCGTCGTGAGGATTTTCGCCAGGAGAAACTCGTCGGTGGTCGCCGTCATCGCGGGTGAGAGTGCCGGTATGATGTCGCGCGGGTTGCCGGTCTCATCAAACGGAACGCGGAGCTTGCTGCGCGGCCGAGGCAGGATCGGCACCTCCGGATCGTGCTGTGTCCGATTTCGCTCGAAGGCGGAACGTAGCTGCGAGATCCGGGATGGGAACTTCATATTGACCAATTTCGGCGCCGCAAGTTTATCCGCGCTGTCTTCTCCGTGGAGTTGGTCGCTATAGATATCTTCGATGAGCTTACCGTACGAGGTATCGGACTCGGTGAGGATGGCAATCTTGCTAGGCCACCTGCCCGCGTTTTTCTTCCTCAAGTAGTTGAGCAGCCAGGGAACGACCAGCCTGTCCGAGATCACCGTGGCGCTGATAGTCGCATCAGCGGGCTTCGCCGCCTCGCGGAAGTGCTCCTGATCGACCATCGTCGCGCTGCCGGTATTGATCAGGAAGCGGCGGATCCGGTCGGAAGGGTTCGACTGCTGGGTGGCCCACCCCGAGATCGCCAGCGCCATCGAGTTCGCGGATCCCGAGAAGAACGGCCCGACGATGTGAATGGGGTGCGTTTCGTCAAAAAATCGTTCGTAATTTTTAATAATATTAAGTGCACTAACGAAAGCTATTTTATGAATACCCCACGTCGGGGACTCGCCGACGACTAGGATCATGAGGAGCCGTTGTTCGTCGCGAGACGTCACACCCTTGTTCCGGAAGAGAAGCACTCCCGGCTCGCGCTCATGGAGCATAGGCGACGCTTGTCCATTGGGGTCCAGGGTGTCCTCCCGTACCAGGTCGCCCCGGCCGGGCTGTTTCCCGGATGGCCACCACGGTAGCCAGTAGCGGTCGAGCACGAAGCCTTGACTCTCAACTGCCATTTCAATCGCGTCGAGCGTGGAGTCGAAGTTGTAGCCAAAGCGCGAGTCGATCGGGTCCGGCGCCGTCGCGATCAGGAACTCAACATCCAATCGCCGGAGGTCCCGCGCGATCGACCGGGCCGAACGACCGTGGTACTTTTCATCGAGCGCCAGGTAATCCACGACCGGTTTCAGCGTATCAAGCCGATGAGCGGGAGGCTCCTTATCGCTCCCCTTCGCTTGCTCGCCCACGCGCTCCGGCGCTTCCCGGGGCTCAGCCGGCGCGGCTTGTACCAGTGAGGTTCGCTGAGGGGCGGCACCGGTCGGAGCCGCGGTCTTGGCCAAGCCAACGAAGAAACTCCCAACGACGAGCAGCACGACAACCCACAGATCGCGTTCCCGCCCTTGCATACGACCCGCCCCCCCCTTCATGCAGTCCCGCCCGGACCGTCCTCACCAACCCGTCCGCCAAGCTAAGGTCTTCATCAGCAGGGCACAAGCACTTTCTTCAAATGACCGCTGAAAGATGAGGTTCTCTTTTTGAGAATAGGTGGCAGGTTTTGATCATACTCGAAGTCTATTGACTAATTCGTAAGAAGCCACGCGGGGACGGTGGGTGTCCCATGCGGCGCTCGTGCCGAGGCATTGAACGCCGGGCGACCGCTGAGATAAAGTTATGGTGTGTCCGTCGACATGCGATTGAGCTTGAGCCTGGCCAGGGGTTTCGGCCGTTGGATTCTCAAACCGGCCCGGCACCTGACCTCTCCTCTAGTTCGGAGTGTGTGCCAAAATGACTCCGCGGATTCATGCGGTCGTGCTCTTGTCAGCCTTTCTGGCCGTGACTGCCCGCGGTGATGAACCGCCCGCGGCGCGCGAGCGGATTGTGTTAGTCGTTCACGGGGGGTCGGGTGTTCGACCACGCTCCGAGATGGCCCCAGCGCGCGAACAAGAGTACCGCCGGGTGCTGACGGAGGCACTGCGGGCTGGTCATCAAGCGTTGGGGCATACCAGCCGGAGTGTCGACGCGGTCGAGGCGGCGATTCGAGTCATGGAAGATTCCAGTCTCTTCAACGCCGGCAAGGGCGCGGTCTTCAACCACGATGGACGCAACGAGCTCGATGCCTCGATCATGGAGGGCCGAGAGAAGCGCGCCGGGGCGGTTGCCAACGTGACCCGAATCAAGAACCCGATCTCCGCAGCGCGGGCGGTCATGGAACGTTCGGCCCATGTCCTGCTCATTGGCGACGGGGCAGAACGGTTCGCCTTTGCACAACACCTTCGTGAAGTGTCCCCCGTCTACTTCTGGACCCCCGAACGGTGGGAAGAGCTACAGAAGGCGCTCCACGAGGAACAGGCCGCAAGCCCTGCGCCGGGCGCGGCGAAGGGGGGTGAGACCGACCACCCCTTTGGGACAGTCGGCGCCGTCGCGCTCGACCCCGCGGGCAACCTCGCTGCGGGAACCTCAACAGGCGGGATGACCAACAAGCGGTACGGGCGGGTAGGCGACTCCCCCATCATCGGCGCCGGCACGTACGCGGATAACTCGACCTGTGCCGTCTCGTGCACCGGCCACGGTGAGGTTTTTATCCGCAACGCGGTCGCGCACGACATTGTGGCTCGGATGAAGTACGGCAAGCGCAGCCTCGGCGAGGCAGCCCGCGAAGCGCTCCGCGCGCTGCCGAGCGAACCCGGAGGAGTCGGCGGGATGATCGCGCTCGATGCCCGCGGCAACGCGATCATAGAGTTCGATACCGAGGGTATGTACCGGGGGCAGATTACCGAGTCCGGTGCCGTCACCACCGCGATCTATCGTGAGCCCTGAGAGGGCCGGAAACGGATCCTCCGAAGGCTGGTCACTGAGCGGTGGTGTTCAGCGAGAAGTGTCCGATTACAACGTCCATTGTGGACCGAACTGGGTGGCACGCTCGAAGTCTTCGACGGGCGTGCTACCTAATGCACCGAAGGCGCTCGCTCGGCGACCTTGGAACAACAGTGTATAGGTGGCTGGGATCGAGTTCCTCACCCAATTGGATGCCAGCCGCTTGCAAACCGCCCTAATCGGGCCCTTTGGCCGGCTGTGACTTCCGAATCTCCGCCGCCCGGGCGCGGATCTCGGGGGCGGTCATCCCTTGCAGAGAACGGTACATGTAAGAGAGAGACGTGGTCTCGATCGTCATCGTTTCGCGCGCCCTGCCGCGGTCGATCTCCGGCCGGGCGACCGTCAACATGTCGGCGGCGAACGTTTCCCGCTCGCTCTCCGTCATCGGGTTCATCATCGCTTCCATCGAGGCTTGGGCCTGCTCATCGGTCGACGAATCGAACCGGGGCGGGCCGCAGCCGGAAGGCAGCATCGACACGAGCAGCCCCAGGAGCAAGACAAAGAGCCGGCGCATCGTATTGAGCCCCGTGAGACGTGGTATGCGCCGTGGTTTCGCGTTCGCGGCTTTTCGACATCCAAAGGGCGGCTCCCTTTCTCCCAGGCCCTATTCGTCTCCCGACGGGCCGTAGATGCCGGGAACGGGAATGTCGTTCAAGCGGAGATAGACGCACAAGTGGGCGCGATGGTGGATGATGTGGTTAAGGACGAAGCTGCGGACCACCACGGCCCGCGGCATGGTGAAGATCGGCTGGCCAGCCTGCAGTAGCGTCCACATCTGGCCGACTTCCTCGTCCTTGACCGCCTTGAGCGCTTCGCGGGCGGCGGCGACGTTCCGGTCGAAAGTGTCAAGGATCGCCTGTCGAGTTGTCCCTTTCGGAAACTTGTAGGGCTCGCCGCCGACCGGAGCGATATCCAGGGATGACGTCGTGAACGTCAGCACAAGCCAATTCGGCAGGTCCGCCAGGTGGTTGGCGTTCCACCCGATCGTGTTCGACTTGGGGTGGGCCCGCCAATCGAGCTTGTCTTCGGGAATCCGCTCGAGCACTTTGCGCGTGCTCGCCATTTCCTGGTCAAACTCGGGCAGAATGGTTTCGGCGTACGACATGGGATTTTCCTCGGGACCAAGGGGACACCGTCAGCCGGCAGGGTACTCGTGGGCCAGGATTTCTGCAACGACGGAGGTCCCGGCAGGCAGGGCCGCTCCCTCGGGCAACCCCAGGTACCCCCGCAACAGCCGCTCGAGTTCCGCCTTGCCATGCGGGGTCATCGCCATGACCCGAAGCTGCATTTCTCTCTCGTCGCGAGGTAAAGGCCGTGTGATCGGCATGATCGAGCCTCCAAAGGAGTTGTCGCGACCGGCGTCAAGCTCCCGTCGATTGTATGCCAGGGACGTTCGATTCTCGACGGCCTGCAAAGACCGACATCGGTAGGGTCCGAGCGCGCGGTCATTGGCCGCGCTCGTTCTCTTCTTGAAGGAAGAGTCGATAAAACTTGTCGTTCCTCGGCATGTTCGCCCGCCCCGGTTGGCGGGAACGCCCGAGGACAGCGGCCGTGGAGTCCCGGTTATCCGTAGCGGCGAACGGCTCGCCACGCGACGACCTTTTCGGGCCGTCCCGGCCGCTCAGGTTGGAATCAGGGTCACCTTGAAGACCTGGTTCGAGGCGGTGGTCTGCGTGCTGGGGTCGGTCGTGTCCCCCACCTGGGAATAGATCCCGCCGTAGATGTAGCCGAGCGTGGTCGGGCCGTGGAGGCGGTTGAGCTGGATCACGCCGTTGGAATACGTCGGCAGACCGGGCGCTCTGAAGAAGGCGGCATCGGAGCCGTAACGGCCGGGGAGCTGGCTCGGCATGATGTACTCCTGGGCCGAGCCGTTCGCGCGCTGGACGAACGAGGTCACGTCGTCGACGAACGGCAGCTCGGTGTCCGTGGTGAGCGCGCCGGTCGTGAAGTTGTAGTCGTAGAGACCGATCCCGCCGAAGAAGATGGTGTCCATCGTGTGCTGGCGAGCGTCGAAGAGAGGCACGTTCGCCGATGTGTACTGGCTGAAGTACTGCTCGTAATGGTTGTCGACCTGGGCCGAGCCGTTGGGCCGGACGATGATCGGGAACCGATAGCCGTTGCCCGCCGGGGTGAAGACGCCGCCGAAGGCGGTCAGCCCCTGCCGGCCGTTCGGCAGGATGCTCGGCGCGAGGTTATAGTCGCGGCGCCGGAAGTTGACCGGATCGCGCTGGGCCTGGTAACTGGTGATGGCCAGGGTCGAGCCGCGGTCGACGATGTGGAAGCTCCGAACCTCGTCGGTGTAAACCTGGCTGAAATCGGCGTTGTTACCGTTATAGCCCCCCTCGAAGTTCTGGCCGAAGACCAGGTACGCCCGGTTGCCGACGGGCGCGAACTGGCCGCCGGCGACCGCGAGCCGGGGATCCTGGATCTGCTTGACCTGCGCGCCGATGGCGCCATGGTTGACGACGGCATTGATCAGGCCGCTGACGCTGATGGCGCTCAGGGCGTCGTACGTGGTGAACTGGCCCGACACCGGGTCGAACGAGTAGCCCCCCACCGTGTAGAGGCGGTCGCCGCTCTGGAAGAAGGCCTGGTTCGACGACGAAAGCGCAGCGATCGCCGAGGCGGACAAGCCACTGGCGCTCCAGGGCTCCGACCAGGTCTGGCCGGTTGTCGGGTCGATGACGAAGATGTCGTTGTTCTGGTACACGGGCGGGAAATTGACGGTGCCGCTCGGGTCGAAGTTATGCAGGCCGTTGGTCCGGCCGCCGAAGACCAGCCACTTCCCGCCGGCTTGTACAGAGACGGCCGACTGGATCGACGGCACCGACGGTAGCGACACGGGTGTGATCTGGAGCGCGTAGGGAAGGTTCTGGGTCGTCGCCACCACCGGCAAAGGGGATACGACCGCGGGCGCCTGGCTCACGAACGACGGGGGGAGCAGGTTGTCGACACCCGACAGGCCCACGATCGACGGGAGGACGACTTCCCCGTCGCTCCCTCTGCCGGCACGAACGGAGCCGGTGAGGGTGCTCTGGTTCGCCTCGGTGCCCACGATGGTCAAGAGGTCGACGTCGCCGTTGAGCTCGCGCCAGAGGTCGAGCTGCCCGCCGCCCGAGAGCCGGAGCAGGGCCCGGTTGCCGTCCGAGTCGGTAAAGCAGAGCTTGTTCCCGACGGCGAAGAGCCCGTAGAAGTTGCCGCCGGGCGTGTCATCGTTGTCGCCATCGAACAGGGTGCCGCTGGTGTCGGTCAGCCCCGACCCAGGGGTCCCATTGATCCAGAGGCGGTAGAACGTACCGGTTGCCAAGGGGCGCGCGAGGGTTAGAGTGACCTGGTTCGTGCTCGTGTTATAAAGCGCAGAGACGACCCGATCAGCCGGCCCGCTACGAGTCACGACCTCCGGGTTGCCCGGGGCGAGCGCGTTCACCTGATAGTTGGCCGTATTCTGCGCGAGGGCCTGGTCCAGCGGACCGTCAAAGCTCACCACGACGGTCGCGCTGAACTGAGCGCGCTGCGCGGTGATGCTGGTGACGACGGGGCCATTGCCGTCGGCGTACGACAGGAGTTGCCGGCTCTCCAGCCGTTCGGTCCTTGGCCGGAACGACTTCCGTTCCCGAGGCGCGCAGCCACTGCGCGCACGCTTTCGATCGTCGCGTGCCATCGTGAGCACCTTCCCGTGTGCCTTTTCGACCGGCGCGACAGCCCCCTTCAAGGGACCCCAGGGGGGCGCGCGCTCACCTGACTGGTCGGAGCAAACACGCTTTCTTGAGCCACTCTACCACGCGGTTCTCGGCAGTGCGGGCAAAGAGGGATTTTCTTGGGGGACGAGCGCGGGGCTGCGTGTATGAAACACGGCTCACACACACCCAACGCGCGGGTAAAGGGCTCTAACGTGCGGCCTCACTCCGACGGCGGACCGGGCACCGCGGAGCGCCTCGCTCTGGGCCCACGGTATACCCGCTGCCGCCAAGGCCGTGCCTTCGTTTTCGGCCCCTGTGTGCGTTATGGCGTCACTGCGGTTCGACGACAATCTCGGTCTTCACCGAGTTGGCGATAAAACACATGTGGTGTGCCTGGTCGTGCAACTTACCAAGCTCGTCACCCGTCGGCACCTTCTCGCCGCCGAACGTGATCCTGGGGCGCAAGGCCACCCGGGTAATGGCGAGGCGTCCGCCGGTATCCTTCGCGAGCGTGCCGACCGCGTCGTCGTGATACCCGTCCACGGTGAATCCCTTTTTGCAGGCGATCGCCAGGAAGGTCAGCATGTGGCAGCTCGAGAGGCTGGCGACGAACGCCTCCTCCGGGTCGACGCATGACTCACTCCCGAGGTACGCCGGGGCGGCCGACGCACGCACGTGGATGCCCGCGTCGAAGATCCAGTCGTGGTCCCGGTTGTAGGTCTCGTAGGTGAACGCGGCGCTCTCCCGCGTCCACGCGATCGTGGCCTTGTGTTCGGACATGCGATCCTCTTTAAAAGGCGTATGGGTGATTTGTTGCCGATTCTCGTACCCGGTTGGCCGTTGCGCTGTGGAGCATACTCGAACGGGTCACGGATGCTCCCCCGCGCCCGAGGAGGAAGGCGACGCCAAGGACTTCAACAGGCGCTCCACGGCGAACCGCTCGCTGCGCGACAGGTCGAAGTACCGCTTGGACGTCGCCGCGGCCTCACCACCGTGCAAGGCGATGGCGACCTCGATGTCGTGAGCACGGCCGTCGTGCAGGTACGGGCCGGAGTCGCGTAGACCCCAGAGGGGGGGCGTCCGCCATTCGGTGCTGGCAGGGGGACGTCTCGCGGGATCATCCGCCGCCCATGGCGTGGCTCGCCGTGGCGGGAGCGACGTATCGGGGTAGTAGCTGCCGTCGCTGCTCAGCTCCACTCCCATGTCGTGGAGCAATAGGTCGCTGAAGAGGCCGTCCACGCCGCCGAGGCTGGGGACATGACAGACCGCACAACCCACCATCCGGAACAAGCGCGCACCGGTACGGATGGCCGCCATATCAATTTCCGTCTCCGGGCGCTGGGCGACGGGGCGGGGCAGGTCGCGGACAAATGTGGTCAAGGCATCGCACTCGCGCCGGCTCAGGTCCAGACCTGGCGCGGTCTCGTCGGGGTGGGCGGGGCTCAGCGACTGGGACCGACCGGGGACCTCCAGCCCGAGCTCCACAGCGCAGGCTGTCAACACGAAGTCATCGAGGGTCGCAGCCTGCGCCTTCCAGCCGAACCGTCCCAGCCGCCCGTCGGCGAGGCGGCTCACGCGCCCCTTGATTTCGGGGAAGTCGGCGAGCCGGTTACCGACTTGTTTCTCGATGGCCTGAGCCGGGATCGCGTCAACACACCCCGAACCGAACAGGGCCGGGGTGTTGATCTCGGTGCGGGCGATTGAAGCCCCACCGTGCTTGATCGGCAAGTTCAGCCGCAACGAGCGATTGTCCAACGTCGCGGCGCGGGCGATGTCGCGCCGGCTCCGCGAACCGTTCTGAGCCGCCTCGTACTGCACTTCGTCGGGGCGTACGTTGTCCTTCAGCATGGCGGCACGCCACCGGTCGTAACCCTCATCAAGGCCGTGTCGATGGAGGGGGAGAGTCGCGGCCTTGTCGAATCCAGGGTGAAGCTTTCGGAGGTCCGCCTGAATGGCCTCAGTCGCGGCCAGGCGACCCAGAGCACTGACCTGCTCCACGTTCTTGTCGGCGGGCCCGGCCCCGCCCACGCCCCCCTGATGATGACAAGCCACGCAAGAGGTCGCGTTGTAGACCGGCCCCAGGCCGTCGCCGCCGTGTGCGCTGGGGTCGCCAGGAGTCCACTCCCTGACGAAGAGCCGGCTTCCCTCCGCGATGAGGGCCTTCCGCGCGCCCTCATCGGGCGCAGCGGCGAGTACGAACACGCCCGCCAGAAACCCGACTCCGATCACAATACCACCATCGGGCCCCATGATTTCCTCCATTCGGCTGGCAGACGACGCACCTGCGCGATCGAGAGACGCTTTTCTTAATGCTATCGGTGACCGGTTGCATTTCCAAATAGTTTTGACGCAGCCGTTGCTCTTGGCTGGGCTCGACCTTCCAATCCCGCCAATGGAGTCACGATCCACAAACGGGCCCTCGGGAATGGGGGGAGCGTACTCCCACGTTCGACCCGCCCCCGGTCGGTGCGCAAGGCGGCGGCAAGCCGCCACAGTCCAAAGTCCGGAAGCCTCCTTGCACCCGTAAGGCCTGCGTTGCCCCCTATCGCCGTTCCGTTGCGAACTTTCCTTGGAGCCTGTAGATATTGACCAAGGCCCGGTCCATCATGCGTTCGCCGGCCCCGAGCTCGGCGAACGACACGCCGGGATCGGCGCCGTAGCCTCCTTCCGAGGCGGACTCGATGGTGGGGAAGTACATCGCGTGACCGTTACAGTAGCCGAAGAAGAACGTGTGCTTGACGTATGACCGCGCCTTGAGCCGGTTCGCGTGATTACAGAAGAACTCACCCGACCCGCCGACCAGCGCGATCTCGCCGTTGATCAGCACGGTGTCCAGCTCCGCGCCCACTTCCGCGCCGAAAATTCGTGCGTAGTTGCGCGTGATCTCCGGGAAGAAGGCCTTCTCGAACGCCTGGGCGAAGTTCGGGTCGAGCAGGTCGACGCGCGTCTTGAACCGAAAGTGGTCGACGATACCTCGAACCGAAGGATGCTCGGGGGCTTCGGCCCTGGCCGACCGGGCAAGCGCGATGACGTGGTCTGCAAGCGTCTCGCCAAACCCTTTCGGTCCGTCGGGACCGTTTCCGGTGCTGACACTCATGTCGCCGGCTGCGCCTTGCATGAAGACGCAAGGGGCCGCGAGCGCGGCTTCGACCTTGTTCTTGAGGAACCCCGGGTAGTCGGCCGAGTACTTGAGGGTCATCGCATCGGTCATGACCGGGTGGGCGGCGAAGTTGACGAGCAGCGCGATCGGCTTCCCCGCCTCGTCGTCGAACCGGAGGACAGCCAGCATCGGGTCAGTGGCCTTCGGCTCGCGCTGGGTCTGGCGGTTCCGGTTCAGGTCGACCGGTGCCGTCGCGACGCCGACCCGCGCGGACTGGAGACGCCGGTCGGCGGCGAGGATCGCGTTGACGAGCAGGTGAGGAAGCTGCTCGGCGTAGGCCACGGCGACGTCGAACTTTCCTTGGCCGCAACCGGGCTCATCGGTCAGCTCGATCACCGGCCCGTGGTGCGTGTGGCTGCCGCTGATCAGGACGTGGCGAATGCCGGCCCGCTCGGCGATCTCGCGCCGGATGACCTCCATCATCTCGTCGGTTGGGCCCCGGCCGAGGTCGATACCGACGAGCGCGACCTTGTCGTCACCGGCCGCGATGACGATCGCGTTGGCCATGAGCGGGTCGAGCGCCCCTTCGGACAGCGCGTCGTGCCGCGCGCCATAGCCCCACATCGGGATCCCGGCGGGGGGCGTGATGTCCTCCTGACTCACCCCGACCCGAAAGTGGGTGCCGCCGGCAGCGCTCGCCACACCAGCCGGGGGGACTGTGACCGCACTCGTCATTACGCGACTCCGTCTTAAAGTGTCTCATCGTCCATGCTGCCCTCCGTTACGCCGTGAACGAGGAGAAACCGGCGAGGCGTGTAGTGTACGGTGTCAAGCCGGATATGGGAACCCGCCGGGCCGGGCAATAGATATTGGGTGTTCTATGAATGACAATGTGTTAATTATCTGTGTTCATCACGTAGGGTGGGTCAGCCCGCCAGGGCGCAGACCCACCGCGCACAGGGGACTACAGGAGGAACAGGGGCATTTCATGCACCCTACGGCACGCACGATGGGTAACCGCTCTAGCGCTCCGTCAAGGCGCTGTTTGCGGTCCACGGGTACCTGCGATAACGGGGAAGCTCGGGGCCGAACCAAAGCTCGTCGTTCCAGTCGGAGGTCCGGCCGAGGCAGCGGTCGAACGTGGCCAGGGTGAGCACGTAGAGCCCCGCGGCGAACCCGGCGACGAGGAGCAGCCACACACTCGTGACGGCGAACGTCTCGGTCATGTCATTATGGCGGAAGACCATCTGCTCGCACAGGTTGACCGAGGCGAAGACCGGGCTCAGCGAGCCCAGGGGCTCGGCGGCCTTCGGCCCATTCGGGAACAGGACGATGATCAGAATCATCCAGCCGATGGCGACCATCACGTAGGCGGCGACGCAAAAGCCGACCGCTCGGCCCTGGCGGGGGACCCAGGTCGCCAGCGCCAGGCCCAGGCTGGTGAGGGCGGCACCATGGACCAGGACGATCAGCGCCATCAGGACCACCGCGAAAACGCCGGCCGCGCTGCTGTACGGTGTGGAATAGAAGCCCGCGGGCGTGCCGACGGGGAGCGCAGACCGCTTGCCGAAAGCGAACGCGGCCATCGCCACCGCGGGCCAGAATGCCAGCAGCGGCACGACCCGATAGGCTCCCCACCACTTGCCCCAGAGGATCGTCCGCGTCGCCAAAGGGGTGGCCAGCAGCACGTCGAGGCTGCCGCGCGTCCGCTCCTCGGACAGCGAGCTCGCCGCCGTGACGCTCAGGAGGAGCAGCCCCAAGCCGACTCCCAGCAGGATCACGAAGATGCCCAAGTTGGGTCCGAGCCGCACGCCGTTCTGGTAGATCTCCGACACGCTGTAGGCGCCGCCGTAGGAAAGGCTGCCGAAGTACGCCCACCAGAGCAGCCGCGTCAGCCGCGACGGCCGGCTGCGGTGCCACTCGCGCCAGAGTACGGGGTTGCCGTCGAGCGACGGTCCCGGCAGGCGCTGCCAGAGCCGGGCCAGGAAGCTCCGTTGGGACACAACCTTCCGTGTGCCACTCGACCGGCCGGCCTGGCGCGCAGTCACCGGCCGCAGCCAGACAATGGATATGGCCGCCAGCGCGGCCGAGAGCGAGAGCGAGCCGCCGAGGAACAGGGCAAAGTCAGTCCACGACGCCTGGTTGGGGGCAAGGTAGGGGGAAAACGACAGCCAGTACGGGTTGAGCCTCAAGGCCCACCAGGGCGGTCCCGGCAGGCCTGTGCCCGACATCGCGAGCATCTGCCAGATCGGCTGGAACAGCAGCTCCACGGTCCAGAACGCGTAGACGGCCATCAGCACTTCGTGCGTCTTCGTCGCCCAGACCGAGATCGCCAGGGCCAGCGCACAACTGAGGACCGCCACGGCCAGGGCGACCAGAAACGCCATCCCCAGGGCGACCGGGTCGATGCCGCCGAGCAGCGCCCCGAGGCTCATCAGCGGAAAGGCGCATCCCACCAGGCTGATGACGGGGACCAAGCGGGCCCCCAGCTTGCCCAGGACGATCTCGTTGTCGGTCAGGTCGGTCACCAGCACGTGCGCAAGCGCCCCGCGCGCGCGGTCGAGGCAGATCGCCCCGGCCGTGAACGCGGGCGCGGCCAGCATGACCAACGCGAGCTGTGTACCGATCAACGCATAGAAGTAGGATTCGCCGACCTGGGCCTGGCCCTGGATCGTCGTCATGTTGGCTTCAACCTGTGAGAGCCGGATGACGATCATGGCCGCCAGCAGGCTCGTGACGAACAAGGCCCGGACGGCGTAGACCTGCCACCGTCGCGCCGATGTGATGCACTCGAACACGAAAACCGGGCCAGGTGCCAGTCGCATGGCTAACCCTCGATGTCTCACGGAGGTCGGTCGTGCCGGAGACTGCTCTCTGACACACGTCCGACTGCCATTCTAACGGCGCGGATCGCCGTTGCGCACGAATTCCGTAAGAAATTCGCGGCTTCTACAGTAGAAGTGTATTATATATTAATGTTAAAGCGATGCTGGCGCGGCGAAAAGTTGGTCCGTCTTGGAGTGGCCTCCTCTCGTCGCAAGGGGAGGGGGCTCTGTTGCGCCTGTGATAGCCCCGAATGGGGCTCAGGACGGTGAGGGCTCTGGGGCCTTAACGAAGCCGAGCGGACGCGCCATACGGCATGTCCCTCACTTGCCGGCCGATTCCAGACGCTTCACGATCTCATCCAGCACGGGGACGAGATCGGCCACGGTCTCGATCACGTAGTGTGCGCCGTCGCGCTGGAATTGCGACGCGGCGGTCGCGAGTCGCGCCTTGAGCTCTGCGCGATCGAGCTGTTCGACCTCCGCTGCCGAGAGGCCGAGGCTGTTGCCGGTCCTCGTCACGGCGACGGTCCAGGTGCCGGCGTTCCGGCCTGCTTCGATGCCGACGAGCGTGTCGTCCACGGTGACGAGCGACGTCATCGGGAAGACGTCGAGCTGCTCCGCCGCGCGGAAGATCATCCAGGGGGCGGGACGACCCCGCGGCACATCGTCGGCGCACACGATCACATCGGGCGCAAACCCGCCGGCGCGGGCCGCGGGCGCGACGATCTCCATCAGCTCGCGCGTGTAGCCCGTCGTGGTTCCGATCTTCAACCCTCGCCTGCGGCACTCCGCAACCAGGGCGGGAACACCCGCGATGACTTCATTGTGGCGCACGAGGGCCGCTTTCTGAATCGGCAGGAAATCGACGTACAGGCGATCGATGTCCGACTCATCCGGCGGCCGACCGTGGCGGGCAAGCCAGGCGTCGGCCACGCGCGGCAGCGCGAAGAGCGCGGCGATGTGGTCGCGCTTCGAGAGCCCCATCGGACCCCGCGCCTCGGCCTGCGTCAGGGCGACGCCGTGGCGCTCGAAGAGGGCGACGAAGGCCGAGGCCGGCGCGTTGCTGCCGTGGTCGACGGTCGTGCCGGCCCAGTCGAAGATGACCGCTTGCAGGCGGGCAGGGGGGGGACTCATGGCCAGAGCTCCCAGCAGCGCTCGGCCAGGCCGAAGGCCATCGTCATCCCCGCTCCTCCGGTGCCGGTGCAGATCCGAACCTCGGGCAGTGGCTCGGCCTCGAACAAGGGCTGGTCGCGGTGCTTGGCGTAGACGCCGTGCCAGCGCTCGGCGATCGTCCAGTCGGGCAGCCGGATCAACCGGCGCAGCTCGCGCAGGATCAGGTCGTCGATCTCCGCCTTGTCGAACGGCTCGATGGCACGGCCGTACTCGTGCGAGTCGCCCAGGATCACCGCGCCTTGATCGTTCTGCGACGCCATGACGTGAATGCCGAAGCGGTCGAGCTCGGGCGTCTCGGCCGCGATGCGCTGCTTCAGGAGGGCGAGGCTCGGGCAGACCTCGAAGTTCGCGTAATGGCGCAGCGTCAGGCCGCTCGCGAGGTGCGGACCGAGCGTCCAGGACGCCGGCTGGCGCGCGGTCTTCAGCATCTGGAGCTTGCAGCGCTGGAGGCCGGAGGCGGCGAAGACCTGGGGGAACAGGGTCTCGAAATCGGCGCCGGCGCAGACGAGCGTGCGGTGGCAATCCCAACGGCGCCCGTCAGCGCTGCGGACCCCGCCGGAACCGATGTCGACGATCGTGGTGCCAAAGGCGAAGCGCACCCCGAAGCGGCCGGCGAGCCACTCGGGGAGCGCGCGGACGGCGTCGCGCGGATTGACGCACAGCTCCGAAGCGCTGAAGAGGCCCCCGAGCAGCCCCTCCGGGTTCGCGGCGGGGGAGCGCTGCAAGACCTCGTTGTGCGTGAGCAACGTGCAATCATATCCGAGTGCCGGCGCCTCTGCGGCGAACTCCTCGAGCACAGCCCACTCGTCAGCGCGGTTGGCCAGGTGGATCGAGCCGCAGGGGTTCACCCAGAGCCCGGCGTCGCGCGCAAGGTCGAGCCAGGCCTGGCGGCTCCGCAGGGCGATGGTGCGCAGCTCACCCGCGGGCTGGCCGATCGGCCAGACCATGCCGAAGTTGCGGACGGACGCTCCCGCAGCGGTCTGGCGGCGTTCAAAGACCGTCACGCGATGTCCGCGGCGGGCCGCAGCCCATGCGTGGGCCAGCCCCACGATCCCCGCGCCGATGATCCCAACGTCTCGCGAATCGTCCATCAGTCGTCCCACGAATCCCTCAAAGCCACTTCGATCGAGGGAGCATACTCCTCGATCCCCGGCACGACCAGTCCAGGGACCTTGGCCGTGTCGTCCCAGCGCCGGAGTGCAACCGCGCCCAGGGCGTGCGGCGACGCGCGAAACTGCTCGACCTCGGCCGGCGACATCGGGCCCCCTTGGAGCCGAAGGCTGATGAGCGAAGGCTCGCTGAGCTGCCCCAGGTAGGAAGGCTCAGTGGCGCACAGGTAGCGCTTGGCGTCGACGTGCAGGCGGACAGGTTCGACGACATCGGCTCCGAACCAGCGGGCGAGCCAGCGGCGGCCGAGCTCCTCGTGGCGGTCGTCCACACCGCGGTCGGGGGCGTCATCGGGGAGGTTGTGGAGCAGGTGACCGACGTCGTGCAAGAGCGCCGCCGTGATGAGGGCCGGCGGTGCGCCGGCCTGGCATGCGAAGTGCGCGGCCTGAAGCGCGTGCTCCGCCTGCGAGACGGCTTCACCACCGTACGCCGAATCACCGCGCTCCGCGAACAGGCGGAAGATTTCCGGGACGACCTCATTGCGGGCGAGCGGCATCACCGTTGATCCTTGGAACGTTCGGGGGGCGTTCTGATTCTCGCCTGCCGGCGGCCGTTGCACAATGCGCTCACGATTGCTGGGGAACCTCGCTACGGAGCTGGTCCCAGACATACAACGCCGCGACGGCGCTCGAAACCCAGGCGAGGACCGCCAGGGCACGGAACGTGGCGCCCCAGCCCCCAACGACCGCGAGCCGGGCGATGCCGCTCCCGGCGAGGATCCCCGCGAGGTAGCCGACGCCGTCGATGATCCCGGAGGCGGTCCCCCCTCCGCGCTTGCCGCCGAAGTCGAGCGCCACCGCGCCGCCGAGATAGGAATAAGGGCCGATCAGGAGGAAGCCCACGAGCATGACCATCCCGACGGGCCACGCCGGATCGACGCCGGGCGCAAGCCGGGCCAACTGCCAAAGCGCTGCACCCGTGGACAGCAGGCCCCCGAGCAGCAGGAGCGACCGGCCGGCCCGGCCGAGGGAGTCGCCGGCGAACCCGGCCGCCAGTACCGACACACCCCCCAGGAACGGAAACAAGGCGCTGAGCCCCGCAGCGCGGCCGGGCGAGAGCCGCGCGACGTCCTTGAAATACATCGGCGTCCAGTTATTGAACGTCTCCCGCAGCAGGGTCATCGTCAGCGACAGGAGGCAAACGTACCAAAAAGCCCGACGCGCCAGAAGAGGCCCCAGCAGGGACGCCAGGCCGTCCTGCTCGACCCGCTCTCCCGAGGCGCCGAAGACGTTGAGCGGGTGCGCGGACCCCTCGGGCAGGCCAACGTCCGCCGGCGACTCCTTCAAGAACCGCGTGCAAACGAGGAAGAGCGCGCCGAGTGTGACGCCGCAGGTTACGAACACGCCGCGCCAGCCCATCCCCCGGTCGATCAGGAGGCCCATGAACGCCCGCGACGCCGCGTCGCCGAACAGGTAGCTCAGGCTCAGCACGCCCATTACCGTACCGCTGACGCGATAATCGAACCAGCGCCCCGTGATCTTGACCATGCCGGCCCAACCGAGCGACTGCGACAGCCGGTTCCCCACCCAGGCGGCCGTGAAGACCGGCAAGGCGCCCCCCGCGGCGAACGCGAACGTACAGACCAGGGCACCGAGCATCCCCCCCAGAAAGTTGCGCCGGCCGCCGAGGAAGTCGCCCAGGATCCCGGCGAGAAATTTGCCCACGGCGTACGCCAACGTGCCCACCGACGCGATGAACCCGAGCCTGCGCAGGGCAACGCCGGGACTCATCCCCGTCGCGGCGAGCGAGTCGACCAGGAGCGGCGTGACGACGGAGAAATTGGACCGGCAGAGGTAATAGCCGGCGTAGCCGACGATCATCAGCCCGAGCGTCAACGTCCGCCAGCGCCGGCCGCGGGCCTGGTCGCGCGGGGAGGTCTCGTCGTCGACGACCGCGCTCGACGTGGACATAAGCCAATACCCCTTCGGCCGCGGCCCTTACTCAACCTGGGCGAGATACCAACGGAGGAACGCCTCGACATTGTACTCCTTCGTCGCCGAGAATGGGCCGGGGCGATAGGCCCGCGCGTTCACCCCTCGCTGGGCGTGCTTCACCAGCGCCCAGTCCTGCTCCGACGTCCGCTGCCAGAACGGCAAGAGCGTCTCGAGCTGATAGTCCTTCCCTTCCTCCGCCTCCTCGTGCACGAGCCAGGTGACGCGGACGTGCGTGCGCTGGGGACCGCCCGGGAGCAGACGGGTGCTCACCGCGTGGTCGCAGCTCGAATGGTTCCAGAAGTTGGGCAGCGTGCGCAGCCGGAGCGTGCCGACGCCGGCGTCCGGATAGCTCCCCATCAACGGCGCGACGCGGCGGCCGTCAAGCGACTCGCTGACGTATCCCGGGGCGAGCGGTGTGCGGTTGGCCGAGTACCAGGTGGCGCCGGCCGGGAAGGGGGCCATGCCGGTGTTGCGGTGGTTGACCGCGAGGTCGGCGTCGCGCCAGCGGGCGTCGCTGCCGCGAATGGCCGACTCCATCTCACTGCGCACCCGGGGCGGCGTGTCTTCGGCGTTGTAGCGGTCGAAGTTCGCGCGGATGTATTCCGGATGGTTGACGTCGCAGTGGTAGCACTCGCGGTTGTTCTCCCAGACGAGCTTCCAGTTGCCCGCAACCTCGTAGTCGATCGCATGGGCAACCCTGGCACGTTCGAGCCCTTGCGGGCGAGCGGCCGGGCCCAACAGACGGCGGGCGGGCTCGAAGTCGGGCGGCTCGTCGGCCAGGCTGATGTAAATCAGGCCCTCGAGCTCGCGGAGGTGGGCCGCGGCCAGGCCATAGGGGGACCGGTCGAAGCCCTGGTGCATCCCCCGCGCGGTCAGCAGCTTACCGTCGCGCCCGTAAGACCACTGGTGGTACGGGCAGACGATGCGGCCGGCATGCCCGCGCTCGGCATCACAGAGCAAGGAACCCCGGTGGCGGCAGACATTGGACAAGGCGCGGACCGCGCCGTCGTCCCCCCGGATGATCAGCAGCGGATCGCCGTCGACCTCGAGCGCAAAGAAGTCGCCCGGCCGGGCGACCTCGCAAGTATGTCCGGCGAAGAGCCAGCCGCGCCGCCAGATCCGCTCGACGTCGTGGCGATACACATCGTCGCGATGGTAGAAGCCCCCTTCGAGCGAATGGTTCGGCACCCTGCGATCGATCGCCTCGGCGATCCACGAGTCGTGCGCACTCGTCTGCGACGCGGTCATGCGGTTCAGGATTTGATCCACTTCAGGAGGTTCTCACTCGATGAGTTCGCTGGGAGACGCCTGGTTCACGAGCCCTGCCCGAGCTGCTGGAGCTTATCGCTGAGGAGCTGCTTGTCGCTGTCATTGAGCTCCTTGTCCTGGGCGAGCGAGTCGATCATCGCCTTGCAGACCTCGGGGCGCGACTTTCCCGGGATCAGGGTCGCCTTATCGGCGATCTCGGCGAGCAGCTCGTCGAGGGTCGCGGCGGGCGCTTTCTTGGTGGCCTCTTCGGCCAGTGATTTCACCTCGGCGTCCCGATCCTTGCGCAGCGGCGCCGGCTTGGCCGAGGCGGCCCTGGCGGCTGGTTTGAGCGTACGGTAGCGGAACGAGAGCTCCTGGGCGAGCGACTCGGCCGTGTACTGCGTCGCGGGGTCGAACTGCGACGACTCGCCGCAGCCGGCGAGCGCCAGCGCGACCAGAACGAGGATCCAACGGGCGCGCGTGATGATGAATCGTGCGTTCATGGGTCTCGAAGACTCCAAGGAAGGCGAGAACGCCGCCCGGGCACGAGCTGTGGGCGACGGATGGAAACCAGCAAGGATTACAACATCGACTCGTAGGATGCGTGGAACGCACCGGTGCATTTCATGTACCCTACCGTGTTATATCGGAGTTTGGTGTCACGCTCCGCGGATCATCAAACTGTAGGGCCGGCCGACGCGGAGAATAAAGGTGTAGGGGCGGGTTTGAAACCCGCCCTTCTCTTTCCCTCAACGCCATGCCAACGCTCGCGCAGTAAAAGGGCCGTGGATCGGTGCTTGCTGGGCGGGTTTCAAACCCGCCCCTACGGGAGGGCGGCTGCGCCGCAACAAAACAACGACTGTGCGAGGCGTTCAACACATAACCTCGACGGCCGTGCCACCCGATTTGCCGGTCCGGCAATCGGAAGGCGGGTTGACTTTACAGGGAGTCGCCCGAGATAATCTCGCCGCGTCCCCGCGTCCCCAGGGCCCACCACGCCGGCAGGCTGACCGAGTTCTTGATGAAGCGGACCGAGCCGTCCATCATCGACAGGTTCACGCCGCCCGGGTGGTTGCCCGTCGGGTTCATGGCGCTGTCGCCTTCCAGGCAGCGGAAGGTGTTCGTACTGTAGGTCGTAATGTTCGGACCGTTGGGCGGGAACACGTGGGCGTAGACGTGCCGTTCCCAGGAGTCGGTGTAGGCCCAGGTCAGCCCTTTGTAGTAGCTCCAGGCCTGCCAGTTGTGCACGGCGCCGGGGGCCATACCGTCCTGGATGACGCTCATGACCGGCGCGTCGGCCTTCTCGACCAGGGCCGAGTTCGTGTAGTTCAGGTTGCGGCGCGGGTCGGGCGAGTTCCCTTGGCCGTCGTTGATCAACGACTCGCTCAGGGCCGCGGTGTTCGACGTGCCGTCGGTAATGCTGGCCAGGCTCACGGTAATGTTGACCGTGGGGTCCTTGGCCGCGCTGCAGAAGACGACCCCCTGGTACATCTTGGCCATCGAGATGATGCCGGTCAGCGGCGGCACGTTGTTGCCGGCCAGCGGATCGCCCGGCAGCAGGATGTTGCGCGGGTGCCCGGCATTCGCGACGTAGCTGAAGTTGCCGACCGCGAAGCCAAGGTTGTTGTTCCGGACGCCGTCGGACGGGCAAAGGAACGAGGCGACCGTCGCATAGTAGACGGTGTGGCTCGGCCCCGCGCCGCTGGCGACGTCGCTCCACTCGGTGGAGTAGCTGAAATTCAGCGCATTGAACATGTCGGAGTGCTCCATGTAGGGGAGCAGTCCGCAGTACCAGGTCATGCAGCCGGCGGTGTTGCCGCCGGACCCGTCGCCGCCGAAGCGGAACTCGTGCAGCGGCGTGGCGCCATTGGTGTCGGTGTAGTTGGCGATCGCCAGGGTGAGCTGCTTCAGGTTGTTCGTGCACTGCATCCGGCGGGCGGCTTCGCGCGCCGCCTGCACCGCGGGCAACAGCAGGGCGATCAACACCGCGATAATGGCGATGACGACCAAGAGCTCAATCAGCGTGAAGGCGCGGCGACGCGGCGGCGAGCACGTAAGGAGCAACATGACGATATCCTCATTCTTGGCCCGAACGACCTGCGGACTCCGAGTCCTCAGGTCCATCTGTGCTACAACAGATCGCACCGTTGTTTCATGACAGCCTATCCTAGCGAACGATACAGAGTTCGCAACAGCGATCGTGAGAATCTTTGATGAAGGTTCCGCGAAAGGGAACGATGCGCCATGATTCTTCGTGAACCTTCGGCAAAACACGGATCTTGTCCCCCTTCATCGTCTGTGCTACAACAATGGTCAACTGTGCGACATTGTCCTTGGTTCGTATGACAATCGAGGGTCTGCGATGACTTCGCCGGCGCTGCCGAAATACCAGGATCTCTCGCACCTGATCGAAACCGAGATCACCTCGGGGCGTTGGCGCGAGGGGCGGATGCCCGGGCTGCGGGAGCTGGCGGCGGAGTACGGGGTGTCGGTCGTCACGGCCTCGCGGGCGGTCCGCGTCTTGCGTGAGAAGGGCCTGGTGCAGAGCGTGCACCGCTCGGGCAACTTCATTGTGGCGGAGGCGGACCGCGGTATTGCGGACGTCGGCGACGGCCGCACCTGGGCGGTCTGTTTCCGGACGACGCCCGGCCCCTGGCAGCGGGCCTCCTCCTCCGTGACGATGGCGGGGTTCGAGACCGTCGCCGCGCACCGGGGCTTCCTGCTCGACCCGTTTACGTTCGCGATCGACGACACGACGTCCCGCGACGCGATCGGCGGCCAGGTCCGACGTGCGCTGGAGCAGGGGGTCGCGGGGGTGTTCCTGCTCCCTTCGCGCATCAGCGACGTGAGTCTACAGCGCGACGAGTGGTTGCTCGAAAGCTGCAAGGCGGCTGAGCTTCCCGCCGTTCTCATCGAGCGCAACCTGCGGGGGGACGATCGCCGGCTCGAGTGGGACCTGGTCGGCACCGATGACCTGCGAGGGGGGTTCGAGTGTACCCGGCACTTGCTCGACGGCGGGCGCCGGCGCATCGCGTTCGTGCACGCGGGGCCCACCAGCGGCCACAACGAGCGCCTGGCCGGCTACCTGCTCGCCCTCTGCAAAGCCGGAGGAGCCGACGACCCCGGCCGCTATCCGCCGCTCGTCCTCGAGCACCGGCTCGACGTGGCCAACAAGCAGGCCTTCGGCCGGCTCGCCGAGCGGCTGCTGGAGCTCTCGGCCGACAGTGTCTTCTGTTATCAGGACACCGTGGCCATGGGCCTGATCCTCGAACTGCTCGCCCGTCGCGTCCGCATCCCCGAGGACGTGGCGTTCGTCGGTTACGACGACCTGCCGATCGGCAACTCGTTCTCCCTCGGCCTGACCACCTACCAGCTCGACTCGGAGCGGGTCGCCGAGGAGGCGTTCCGCGTCATGGAGCAGCGCGTCCTCGAGCCGGGGTCCGCGCCGATCAAGGTCGCCGTCCCGGGCCGCTTGATCGTGCGCGAGAGCAGCTCGTCGGTCGCGTGAGGCCGCCCGCCCACGCGCCGTGGTTCCCGATCACCTCTCCCCTTGGGAGAGGTCGGCCGCGCAGCGGCCGGGTGAGGGCGCTGAATGGACACGTGTCCCCGTTCGCCCTCACCCCGCCACGCCTGCTTGCAGCATGCACAAAAACGATCGGCCGCCAGCTTCCTAAAGGGAGGGCGCGAACCGCGATCGCCGTCTTTTTTTTTGGCCCGCCTGTCTGACCGGCGCGTGGTTTGGCAATTTCCTGGCAGACCGGCAGCCACACCGCATCCGTGAAGACGCGGATTGGGGACCTGCCCGACTCGACGCGTCGAATGACACGACGCCGGGGATGCATCATCGCGTTGGCCGAAGCGGCTCGGGAACGGGCGCGCCGGCCACCCTTTGATTGTGTTCGCCGTTCCGCCTCTCCCCGTGCGGGGATGGCATCTCGCCGTCCCGGGAAAGGCCGACGCGGCCCTTGCCGTCTGACCTCAAAAGCGCACCGCTTACCCCGAGCGACCGCGCGACCGATCAATCCCGCACTGATTTCACGCACTCGCGTGGAACGGGATCGTGAGGGCACGCGGTCTGGAACACCGACGATTTTTCGACCCGGAGCTGATCCCCATGATTTCCACGAACCGATCGAAGCGCAACCGCAACGTCCGTCCGGTCCTGGCCGCGCTGGAAGACCGCGCACTGCT
Source organism: Isosphaeraceae bacterium (assembly GCA_031291845.1). GTDB lineage: Bacteria > Planctomycetota > Planctomycetia > Isosphaerales > Isosphaeraceae > DAIDJG01. Next base: position 27,165 of record JARLIH010000054.1, read on the forward strand.
CAACGCCGCGCTGCCGCACCTGAGTCATGACGCGGCCGTCCCGGCGCACGTCCAGCACGCGAGCGAGCACACCACAACGAAGTCGCACGGCGGGCCGGCCATCACGCCCATCAACACGGTCTCGTCGCACGGCTACCAGTTCAGCAATTTCGACGGGCCGAACGCGGGCACGAATGCGGCCGCCGGGACCAATGTGAACGGCATCTCGAACACGGGCAACGCCGTGGGCTTCACGATCGACAACAACGGGAACTTCCTGAACTTCACCACGAACCCCCTGAGGTCGAATTCGGCCAAGACCCTGAACATCAACGGGTCGACGACCGCCATGGCCTTCGGGACCAACTCCGCCGGCGCCGTGGTGGGGACCGACGGGAACGGGAACGCGTTCGTCCTCAACCGGGGCTTCGTGCAGACGTTCATCCCCCACGGCGGGACTTCGGCGACCGCCTTTGGGATCAATGACGGTGGGGTGATCGTGGGTCAGTACAACAACGGGAACGCCACCCCGGGTTTCATCCGGGTCAACGGTAGGTCGACCATCACGATCAACGCCCCGTCGGGGCCGAACGTCGTGAACGCCCAGAGCATCAACAACAAGGGCCTGGTGGTCGGGTTCTACGTCGGCAACGATGGGCAGGACCACGGCTTCCTGACCGTCGAGAAGAAAGCGAAGAACGGCACGCTCACCGGCACTCCGATCGCCGACCCGACCATCCCGGCAGTCCCAGGGGAGCCGGGCGCGACGTTCGTGTTCTCCCAGGTCCTCGCGGTCAACGACAAAGGGATCGCGGTGGGCTACTACGGCGACTCCACCACCAGCCAGCACGGCTTCATCTACAACACCAACACGGGTCAATACACCTTCCTGGATGACCCGAGCGAGGCGTTCAACAACGGCGTGGAGGTCACGCAGATCACGGGGATCACCAACTCAGGGGAGATCACCGGCTTCTACTCGGACGCCAACGGGGTCTTCCACGGCTTCGTGGCCACGCCTTCGCGAGTTTGAGCAACAGGCCGGAAATCAGGTCCCGCCGGAACAGTCGTAAAAGCCGGGTCGCCCCGGGGAGATTCCCCCGGGGCGACCCGGCTTCTTTCTTGGGCAGGACGTTCGAGGTCTGGCCGGTCGCCCAGGTCCTGGTATAAGCACTTATGCGGAGACGAGCGGGTTGGCTGCGCGTCCGCCAATCGGTACAGGAGACGCCGGGAAACCTATAAAGATCCACCGTCAGACGGGAAGCGAGGCGCTGCTTAAAAATAGAGGAGAATTCGCGGCCATTCCTGGCCTTGATCACGATGCGGATGAAGGGCGACCGCCTGGGTAAGCGACCTACCTGGGAGGGATTTCCATGGTTGATGTGACGACCCGGCGGCCGATCCGCGTCTCGACCGACGGTACCGCTGGCCCCTACATCATGGTGCCGGTGTCGCAACGGGATCAGGTCCAACGGCTACTCGACGGCCACGACGTTGCCTACTCGCCGGACGAGGACGCGATCTCCCTCGATGGCAAGCCGGAGATCGTGGTCATCGACCTGGGGCTTGGCGGCGATGCGTCCAGGGTCCAATCGATCCTGAACGCAAACCCGTAACCCGCGGAGGGTCGCAATGCCACTGGAGGGTGGCATCCAGGACCTGGGTATGAGGTCCCTTTCGGCGCTCGACGCGCTGCACGAATATGACACCGACACAAAGATCGCCTGGCGGGTTGTCCAGCTCTACACGAACGAGGGTCACCATTTCACCGTCCGGAACAGGACCACCGGCTCGATTTCGAACGAGCAAGACCTACTCGCTCGGGCCCAGGGGTACATCACCGTCCAGTTGGCGGTGGGTACATTCAAGGAATCGTTCGCGATCTTCGAGGAGTTCTTCTTCGGCCTCCTCCGGCTCTGGCTCACCCGTTACCTCGGCTCGCTCTCAGACCTGGAAGTCACTTTCGCCCGGGTCCTGAAGGCGGGGAGCCTGGACGCGGGGCGTCGTTCCGGGAAGGACGCGCGCAACGCATGTGTCAGGCGCTCTCGTCGGGGCTGAAAAGGTGGCAGGAGTCGTTAATCCACAGTGACACCGTTTTGCCTTCTGAGAAATGGATTCTTCGAGGAACGATCGAAGTTCGTCGCTCACGAGGATTCCGCCGGTCCGAACTCGGCCTCGAGCTCTGCGATGCTCGGCAAGCTTCCCTGCAACGACTCCGGCAGCGATTGGACCAGCTTGGTTTGCCACTCCGCGACGCCGATCGGCTTGGCAATGTCCCGCAGCGCGTATTCCGCAATGACGCGATGGTGGGTCTTGCACAGGATGAGCCCGATCGTGGGCTGGTCCGTGGGATGCTTCAGCAGCGAATCGACGGCGGACAGGTAGAAATTCATCTGCCCCGCATCGGCCGGGGTGAACTTCTTCATCTTCAGGTCGATGACCACGAAGCAACGCAGATGGAGGTGGTAGAACAGCAGGTCGAGGTAGAAATCGTCCGCGCCGACGTTCAGGTGGAACTGACGGCCCACGAAGGCGAAACCCGAGCCGAGCTCCAGGAGGAATTTCTGGATGTGATCGACCAGGCCGGTTTCGAGGTCGCGCACGACGGCGCCGTCGTGCAACGTCAGAAAGTCGAACAGGTACGGGTCTTTGAGAGACTGTTGAGCCAAATCCGACTGCGGCGTGGGGAGCCGGCTCCCGAAGTTCGTGACCGCGCTGCCCTGCCTCGCGAACAGCCCGCTCTCGATCTGCACCGTCAGCACGGCCCGGCTCCAGCCATGTTCCAGCGTCTTGGCCGCGTACCACAGGCGTTGGGCGGGGTCCTTGACCTTCTGAAGCAGCACCACGTTGTGACCCCACGGCAGGCCGGCAACCGCCTCGGGAGGCCCTTCCTCGACCAATTGTGTCACAGGCTGTGCGACTTTTGGTGTGGCCTTCGGTTGTCGCACAGGCTGTGCGACTTTTTCCCGAGAGCGATACGCCACGTAAAACGCCCGCATGCGAAAGACATTGCTCCGGGAGAAGCCACTGACCCCGGGAAGGGCCTTCTGCAAGTCATCCGCCAGACGTTCCAGAACGCTCTGCCCCCAACCTGCCCGTTCTTGCCGTTCACAGATCAAGCGACCGATCTCCCAATAAAGTTGGATCAGCTCTCGGTTCACCGAAAGCATCGCCTTCGTCTGGGCCTGTTGAACGCGGCGCTTGAGCGACTCCAAGAATGCCGGATAGTCTGCGGGCAGGCCGGTCGAGGTCGGGGTCACCTCTTTCTTACGTGGCATCAGAAGATCTCCTCTCCGGCAGTTTGGCGCGCTTCCCCCGGTCAGCGAGCCCTCCGATAGCATTTGACCACTACTGGACTCCTGATCGGTATTCTGCCACCCTGGAGGCCCGGAAGCAATCACGGAGTTTGAGATTCACGACGGACTCGATTCAGGAGCTCGACTGCCGGGCGAATCTCGAAGCCGGAGTGGTCCACAGTTCCCACGCTCGACGATGTCGGATCGACCGATTGACACCTTTTTGCGTTCGCTTGCTCAATCAAGCCACGGCCTGGTTACCGACCCAGCGCAAACGACCGATCAAGGCCCCAAAGGGAGACGTGACCGGTGGACCGTCTTCAGCGCGCCGCGATTCTGACCGAGCTGATGGATCAACTTCGTTCCCGTGGAAGCTGGTGCGGCGAGGCGCACGTGCAGAAGGCCGTGTACTTCCTCGAAGAAGTGCTGGGCGTGCCGGCCGGGTTTGCGTACATCCTGTACAAGAACGGGCCCTACTCGTTTGACCTGACGTCCGGCCCGACCGCACTGCGTATCGACTTTCTCATGGAATTCGATCACCGCTCACCCGGATACGGGCCGACCTTGGTGCCGACCGACACGAGTAAGCAGCTTCGCGCGCGCTATCCGAAAACCCTGGCCCGGCACAGTCGGCAGATCGAGTTCATCGCCAGCTGAGTTCCCTGCGAGGCGTCCTCAATCCCTTTGAAACGAAATGCGGGGAACTGGTCCGCAATCCCGCTCGCCAGGAGGACGCGCTCGGTCTCATCGGTGGTATCCCACAGCGGCAGGTCGAGCCGCGGATCGGGCAGGAAGCGGTCTTGCTCGACACGGGTCATCGGCGGACGAGCTCCTTGCCTGGTACCGCTTCGTAGGGTGCGTGGAATGCACCATCTTTTTGGGACAAAAGGGAATGGCGTGCTGAAAAGGTGCCAGGAATCGTCGATCAACAGTTCCTGGCACCTTTTCACGTTTTGAGCCTGATCTACACCTGCCAGCTGAATCAGGCCGGCCCCTTCGATTACCTAACCCAACTGCAGCAGCACGCCGACGCACTCTCCGTCCGGCCCGAGCGCTGGATGCCCTGGAATTACCGCGACGCCGTGGCCTGAGCATCCCGCACTTTCGACGCGCGAACCAGTGAGCCGTCCGTCGCGCCGTCGCGCAAACTCAGTTTTTGCACGGCTGCCGAAAGGACACCCATCGCCGGGAAGAACGTGCGGTCGAAGAAGTCGCCCATCTTGTCGGCGACCTGGTGGTCGAACGCCTCGGCCGTGATGGTGAACTTTTTCTTCTTCTCGGCCGCTTGCTTGTCGGCCTCGAAATCCTGTTCGTGGTGGGTTCCCCCGCCGAGTCGAGCCTTGGCCCCCATGATCGCCGCGACCATGCCTCGTTGCCTCGCCTGGTCATCGTCCAGGCCGTCCAGCAACGCCTTGGCGTAAACGTAGGTGGCCAGGATGTCGAACTTGCGGATCGAGACTTCCGGGGGTCGCATTGACGCGCTCCGGGCGAGTGGACACAAGGAATCGACGTTCAAACCCGACCGGATACCCGTGCACTTGCTGCGCCACGTGACTCGGCGTATTACAGCGTGGACCGGCGGGGCGGCCGAGGGTAGAGTCAGAGGAGTAACCCTCGCCGGGCCGTGAGGCTTCCATGTCCATCCCCCGCTACCGAATCCGAACAACGATCCTTATCGCGGGTATCGCCTTCTGGCTCCTCGTGGCATATATCCACTCGCGTATTATTATTAACTTTGTTATCTTTATGGCCGTTGCGCTGCTGTTCGGATTCTCCATTAACACAAGCGTGGAGGATAACCCGATCGCTTTGCAGGTCATCTTGTTTATCGTCTTGCTCGCCGCGGCGCCCTTCGGTCTTATCGGCGTACATTTTGCGCCGATCTGGAAGGAGCCGCGGCCATGATCATTCCCCGCTTCCGCATCCGAACACTGATGATCGCCGTGGCGAGCGTGTGCGTCGGCTTCTGGCTCGCTCCGCGCGATATGACAATCCGTATCGCGCGGCCCGAACGGCTGTCGGACCATCCACTATCCCGCTTCGACCTCACAGGTTGTCACGTCCGCAGTGATCCTCTCTGCGCTCACCTGGTGGGTCGCGTTTTGGATAATCCGTGCCTTTGCGCGGGACCGATCGAACGCTGGTCGTTAGCGATCAAAGCGAGATGACAGGATGCCCCTCCCTCGAATGACAACGCGGCGCTGGATGATCGCGGTGACGGTGGTGGGGATCGCTATGGGCGCGATCATCCTCTATCAAAAGAGCCTCCGGTGCCAACGGTTGGCAAAGCAATACCGCAGTCTCGAAGCCATCTTCAACGCGGAAGCGGTGGCGGCACATGCGGCTCTGTTGCAAGGCGAAGCTAAACTTAGGGAATCCGAGGCGATGCGCGATTGTATCGCTCCACAACCTGCCCGCGCGTCCAAACTTTCTGCATTGATCGCCGCAAGCCGACGTGCGGACGCCGCACGAAAGGTCCGAGCGGAAGCGCTTGTGGAGAGAGACCGCGCCTCAGTCGAAGCAACACGCCAGCGAGAGAACACTGCCCAACAAAGCTTGACTCTGTTTAGCTCGCTCTCACGCAAATATGAGCGCGCCGCCCGCTATCCCTGGCTCCCCGTGCCACCCGATCCGCCACCGCCGAAATAGGGCTGCGCAACTTATTGCTCACCAGTTAGGCCATTTATTGAGCAAGCACCTTATTTATCGTGACACGCGGCATTTATTACGCGAAGCCGCGTGTCACGATAAATACCCTGTCTGCCCAATAAATGCTCTGACGATTAGGCAATTATTTGCGCAGCCCTATTTCGGCTCTGGCGGGTCCGGTGGCACGGGGAGCCAAGGGCAGCGGGCGGCGCACTCGTAGGTGGCACGTAGCCGGCGCATTTGGTCGAGAACCGCACGGGTTGTCGTTCGTCTGTGCGTGCGGTAAGGACCGTCGTAAACATCAACCGGCGAACCGCCTCCGTCCCGCTCTTCGATGGAACGCCACACCAGCTCCAGATCGGCATAGCGTGACGCAGTCGCGCGATAGGCCGACGCGCGCTGTCGCAAACGCAACACTCCAAGCATCCCGCCCAACGCGAGCGCCACGACCCCTACCGCGATCATCAGCGTCCAGATGCGGAAGCGGGGAAGAGGCATGGGGCATTCCTGATCACAAAAGATTAGGGTCGACTGCCTTCACTTTGGCTATACGATCAACTCGCCCCGTTCGAGGAATTCCCCGAATTCGTTGCCACCCGGCTTCGACTTCTTTTGGGTTGGCCGCTACTCTCTCTCCGAGTGCGTTGATCATCTGCTCTGTCGGACGGCGGATTCTGTCCAGGTCCGGTGTTCGTTTGCTCATCATAGTCATCTCTTGATCGGAGAACTCCTCTTGCGGCGTCTGCAGTAAGATATCGAACTAGAGGACAGTCGCCGCTAAACTCGTCGCAGAGGTGACCACCAAGGGACTGAGCTAATAGCCACTCGTCGCTATTTGGAGCGCTGAAAAGATGCCAGGAACCGTTGATCAACGGTTCCTGGCACCTTTTCGCGTTGCTGACTCTTCCAAGCTTACGCTCCTGTTCGATTCGTTCACGGTTGCCGGCGGCGCTGCGGCCTGAGGATTCTCGGTTGATGCCTCAATTTCGAGGTCGGGTTCAGGCAATGGTGCAACGTTGATCTGACGGGTCTCGAAGCCAGTCGGTACACGGGCCGTCGGCACAACCGTGGACGCCGACCGGCAGTGAGCGTCCTGATCATCAAAGAACAGGTGCGGGCGAAATGCTTGGAGGATTGCGGTCTTTGGGACGCCACCCATTGTCACCGGGCGCTTCAAAACGGTTCTTCCGCACTCTCGATGATCGACTGGCCTCCAATTCGCCCGACATACCCAGTATAAACTGAATTCTGGGCTATTCTGCACAGAATGTAGCCGCCATCATCGAGAGTGCGGAAGAACCGGTTTTGAGCGCCCGCTGACACTACGACCACAAGTACGAAGACGGCCGGATTGTGCAGGCCCGCGCCTACCCGCTCGAACTGCTGCCCGAGTTCATCAATCACTTTCAAACGGTGTGGCTTACCGACCGCGCGCTGGAGTATTTCGAGGAACGCGACGAGACGGTCCTGCCGCTCCTCCAAAAGATGATCGACAAGGTGACAGACGCGATAGGTGGCCAACCACAACAGTAGGCCCCCTGTGCTGCACTGGAATCCAATCCCATGCCCCTCCCCCGCTTCCGCATCCGGACGCTGATGATCGCCGTGGCGGTGGTGGGAGCGGCGCTCGCAGTACTAAACGAGTTCAATGCGCTCCCATCGGAAGAACAAGAGATCTATTCGGGGTTGCTTCCCCTGATGCTGCTGCCAGCCCTTCCATTCGGGGTCTTTCTCTTGCTCGCCGCAGCATTCTCGGGCGAAGAAGACAGGCGATCCAATTGGGACAAGAGCGAGCCGTGGCTTCCTACGGACTCGCCGGAGCCCTAATGAGGCGGGTTGTAATGCCCCCACGGATGACGACGCGGCGCTGGATGATCGCGGTGGCGATCGCGGGGCTAGCTTTGTTGGCCGACTTGGGTCGCCGGCGCTCTGCGGAATTCGGACAACAGAGCCGCGCGGCTGAGGTTCTCGCTGAGTCTCTCGCGGTTGAGGCGGAAGAAATGGAAGGCTCCGGCCGCAACCTTGAGGCGATGGCGCTGCGCGACAAGGAGCGGTTCTATCGCTGGCTTTCTGCGTCCTACCATCGCGCCTCGCGCTATCCTTGGCTCTCCATCCCATCGCGCCCGCCGCCTCTGTTCAGGTAGGCCCGCGCAATCTGCTGCGCGGCTTCCCATCGATTAAATGTGCAGGCGGGCGACTTTTTGTGCAGGGCGTATTAAATGTGGAACGAAGATGAGGCCAGGCACCAAATGTGGCTAGGCTGCGTAGTTTACATTACCGGCGGTTGCGGATCATGACTTTGTCCGGGACTACCGCTCTTCGCCAGAATGCGCAACTCTCGTCCTTTTAGTGCGTGGCCGATTTCTCTACCGCGGTATGACGCCCGCGTCAAAAGTCTGCTTTCACGTCGCGGGTCTCACCGTGCTGCGCGCAACAAACTCAGTCCGAACGCGACTGAGCTTCCTCAGGCGGCGACGGCGCTGAGTGGGAAGGCGTTTAACGGTGCAAGAGTGCGGAG
>JARLIH010000463.1 GCA_031291845.1 Isosphaeraceae bacterium
GGTCCATGGCGATCCTCCTGATCCGGGGGAAAACGGGCCTCCAAAACACCAGAGGTCGCGCACCTTACCACAAATCCGTCGGGTTCCTCTATTGACGCTTTGGACCGCGAACGAGAAGGCGCAGAAGCTGACGTGCACCCGAGGACTCAACGGGCATCTCTTTGCCCATTGACCGCAGGTGAGGAGGGGGCGTAAGATGAAGCAGTGGACGTGAGGCGGACGCTCTCGGAGCTCCCGAATGGCAATGACCCGGCTGAACCTTCGACTTCAACTCCTTGCCCTTACGGGCCAGGTTCGGTCTTAGGGTTCGCCTCCGCAACGCCTCCCGCGTGAATCAAAAGCGAAGCCCCGAGACCCGCCTCGACCGGTGGATCTCGGGGCTTCGCTTGTTTTCCCGCCCGGTCGACGCGTCGTACCTCTGTTTCCGAACGAACTCGTAACCAGGAAAAAAGGGCCTCTCCCATGGCCGATGCGAATGGCATCCGGAACTTCCACACGACGCTCCGCGACGGCGAACACCCCCCCGGCGCTAGCAGGTACACCACCGAGAAGGTGGAGGTCGCCCGGGCGCTCGCGGGACTCGGGGTCGACATCATCGAGGCCGGGTTCCCGATCGCCTCGCAGGGGGACTTCGAGGCCGTCCGGGCGGTGGCCGCCGAGGTGGCCGGAGCGAGCGTCTGCGGCCTGGCCCGCTGCAACGAGCGCGACATCGACCGCGCGTGGGAGGCGCTCAAGTTTGCGCAAGCCCCGCGCATTCACGTCTTCCTCGCCACGTCGGCCATCCACCGCGAACATAAGCTGAAGATGACCCGCGAGCAGGTCATCGAGCGCGCGGTCGCCAGCGTGCGACAGGCCCGGGAGCGGTGTGCCGATATCGAGTTCAGCCCCGAGGATGCGGCACGGACCGAGATCGACTTCCTGTGCGACGTCGTCCAGGCCGCGATCGAGGCAGGGGCGAGCACGGTCAATATTCCCGATACGGTGGGCTATGCGGTGCCCACGCAGTACGCGGCGGTGATCCGCACCTTGCGCGAGCGGGTGGCGAACATCGACCGGGCGGTCATCAGCGTGCACTGCCACAACGACCTGGGGCTGGCCGTCGCGAACAGCCTGGCGGCCGTCGAGGCCGGCGCGCGGCAGGTCGAGTGCACGATCAACGGCATCGGCGAACGCGCGGGGAACGCCGCGCTCGAAGAGATCGTGATGGCCCTGAAGACCCGCGCGGATTATTTCGGGATCAGCACCAGCATCAAGACCGAGCGGTTGTACCCGGTCAGCCGGATGGTCTCGACGGTCACCGGCCTGACCGTCCAGCGCAACAAGGCGATTGTCGGCCGAAACGCGTTCGCGCACGAAGCAGGCATTCACCAGGACGGCATGCTCAAGGAGCGCTCCACCTACGAGATCATGCGGCCCGAGGAGGTGGGGGTGCCCCGCACCGACCTCGTGCTGGGCAAGCACTCCGGCCGCCACGCCCTGCGCGAGCGGGTGAACGAGTTGGGCTACCGCCTGAACGACGCCCAGCTCGAGGTCTTGTTCGAGGACTTCAAGACCCTGGCCGACAAGAAGAAGGAAGTGTACGACGAGGACCTGATCGTCCTGATCGAGAAGCACATCCAGGACGTCCCTGCGCACTGGGCGCTCGTCAGCCTGCACACCGTCGCCGGCTCAAGTGTCGTGCCGACGGCGACGGTGCGGATTCGCCGGCCCGACGGCGAGGTGGTGCAGGACGCCGCCACGGGGGACGGACCGGTCGACGCGATCTTCAAGGCGGTCGAGCGCGTTACGGGCATCGCCGCGAACCTGCGCGAGTTCGCCGTGCGGGGCGTGACCGGCGGCAAGGACGCGCAGGGGGAAGTGTCGCTGGAGCTGGAGGTCGAGAGCGACGACCGGAGCTTCCACGGCCGCGCCGCGTCGACCGATATCATCGAGGCGTCGGCCGAGGCGTACCTCAACGCGGTGAACGCCATCGCCACGCGCCGGGAACGTGACCAGCCGCGCGAGGTGATCGGGCGGCCGGGGGCGGGGGCATGAGGTTGCATGTAAGGCGGCCGTGATTCCCGGGTGGAAGCAAGGAGAATCGAGTGATGATGAGCCCGGATGAGCGCAGGCGGTTGCACTCCCTTCAACAACCGCGATGCAGCCTGGAATTCGTGCGCGAGTTGTACGGGCTTGACCTCCCAAAAGACGACGCGTTATGGCGAGACTTTCGGTTCTGGCTGGGCCGCCGTGGGAAACTAGACGGCGCGGCGGACGACGACGTGAACCGCCACCAATTCGAACTGTTTCTCCAGTCGAAGGAGCTTGTACCAAAGCGTTGGGCCGCGCTGCGAGTCGGGATGACCGAAGATTCGCTGGACAGGGTTTTCGCGCGACTTCAAAGCGACGGGCTGAGCCTCCGGTATCATGCTTCTCCGCACGTGGTCGGTCGCCGGCTGGAACGCGACCTGATCGATCTTTTCAACGAATTCCGATTCCGTACTTTCGTGGACCATAACGACTTCTGTAGTCGATTGCATGAGGCGTTCGTCGCGAGTTTTGACATCGAGATCGAGCCGGTCTTTTGCGCGACGGCTTTGGAATTGGGCCGCAAACCGCCCGATTACGCCCACGACGTCGATGCGATTACGCTCCTGCCGGTCAGCCTGCGCTACCAGTTCTGGCTCGACTTCCGGAAGCCGCTGAGCCTTCGTCCGGAATGCTGCTCGAAACTGTTTTACTTTGACAACGCGGATGAGCTACGGCCATTCTTGGCCGGCGGAAGAGACGTTGACATTCCGGAGGAGATCCTGGCGGTCCGGAGCGAGGTAGCTCGGTGAGCCGCCCATTCTCGGCCGGATTCGCGCAAGTCCTTTACGGACTCACGTATAAGGGGCGTCCCGAGGGAACGGCCCAGTTTCCAACGTCCTGTGATCTCACTCCGGCCCGGGTTCGTACCGGCGAGCCGGTGCGAGGTTGGTTTCGAAGGTGTGTAAACGACGTCCTCGGCGGAGTGCTGGAACGCTGTGTGGTCGAGGATAACCTCGCGCTCTTCATCACCCTTGGATGGAAGTCAGGCGAGCAATTGACCTACCTCCGCTGTCAATCTTTGGCGGTTCAGGGAGCGGATCTCGAGTCGTACTACCTGGGAGCGGACTGCGAAGAGTATTACCTCCGGCTGGACTTTGACGCGACCCAGCTAGGTCCGATCTTCACGCATCCTTTGCCGCACGTGCACGCACAACCACACGGGGGAGCAAGGTTTCCCTTGGACGCTCCGCATTCGGGCAATGCATTGATTGATTTCGTTGAGTTCACTTACCGGAGCTTTTGCCACGATGTTTGGATCGACTGGGCTCGCGAAGTCTGGGCAGAGGAGGTCCGGCGGCGCGCCATTGAGGACGATCCGTTCGATCCGATCATCGAGGCATTCCAAGCAAATCAGGTTAATGATCTTCTTACAAAGTATCGCGAACATCTGAACTGGATGAAGGCCACGTGGCGACGCGAGAAAGACGCGATGTTTCCCTTGCGCGTCGGAGACGATCATCGCAAGTTGCTGTCGTACACGAGCTGATGTGCCGCCGCCTCGTCGAGCAGCCACGTCACTTTGCCGGGAACCGTTTGGAGGAGCGAGGCCGGGACCTCGGCGGTGACCGGGCCGCGGAGGGCCTCGGCGACGACCTCGGCCTTGCGGGGGCCGAAGGCGAGGACGAGGATCGACCGAGCGGCCAGGATCGGCGCGACGCCCATGGTCAGGGCGCGGGGGATGACCTTGTCCTCGCCGCCGAATTCCCTGGCGGCGTCGGTGCGGGTGATCGGGTGCAGGGGCACGAGGCGGGTCGGGAGCTTGCGAGCGTCGTCGACACTCAGGTCGCTCGGCTCGTTGAAGCCGATGTGACCGTTGCGGCCGATGCCGAGCAACTGGAGGTCAAGTCCGCCGTCCGCGGCGATCCAGCGGTCGAACTGGGCGGCGTGCTCGGCGGCGAAGGCCTCGGGCACGGTGCCGTCGAGGACGTGCGCGTGGTCCGGCGCTAGGTCGACGTGCTGGAACAGGTGCCAGTGCATGTAGGACCGGTAGCTGAGCGGGTCGAGCGGCTGGATCGGGTAGTATTCGTCGAGGTTGTAGGTCGAGACACGGGCGAACGAGAGCGCGCCCTCGCGGTGGAGGGCGACCAAGCGGGCGTAGACAGGTTCGGGCGTGGCGCCGGTGGCGAGGCCGAGCACAGCGCGGCCGCGGGCGGCGAGGGAGGCTTTCACCGCTTCGGCGATGCGACCGGCAGCGGCGAGGCAGGCGGTGGGGGCGTCGGCGAAGACCTGGACGGACGAGCCGGCCAGGGTGAGGACTCGGGCGGGGATCTCGGCGGGCATCGGCAACGGCGCTCCAGGGCAAAACGGCCAGGACCGAGACCTTTTTGTGAGGGCGAGGCTCCTGCCGAGCCGCGCACCGCGGTGCGTTAAGCTCGGGGAGCCCTTCGGCGGTGCGTGGCTCGGCAGGTGCCTCGCCCTCCCAGGATCAAGATGCCGGTCGACTTGTCGTGTGGCGGGTTATTGAACAGAAAACCTCAAACCGCGGCGACCGCGTGACCGGCGGCCGGTGTGGCCGCGCCTCGGCCCTCGTGCAACAGGCCCAGGGCGATCTGGATCGCGTCTTCGGGGTGGGAGTCGCACCGGCTGGGGTCGTAGGTTTCGATCTGGAATAGCTCGACGCCAACGAACCGGTCGTCCGTGCGAGTGCCGCGCCCGGCCAGGCTGTGCCCTTCGGCCCACTCGCGGGTCAAGGCGGCGTAAGCACGTCCGAGGTGCGAGCAGTACTTGGTGTAGTCGGTCAGCAGGACCTGCGAGGCGTGGCAGTGGATGGCCCACTCCTTGGTGCGCTCGGCCTCGCCGTCGTAGCAGAAGTAGGCGTTGGGCTGAGGCAGGGGGCCCCAGGGGGTCCAGCCGGTCAGGACCAAGGTGTCGTCGAGGCGGGCGCCCAGGAGGCCGATCGCGGCAAGGGCGCGAGTAACGCGGTGCGCGACGTGGGCGTCGGTCGCGGGGGGCAAGATCAAGGCCCCGGGGCGCCGGGCACGGAACCAGTCGACGATTTTGTCGATGTCGGCCGGCGAGGGCTGGTAGCCGGGCGAGCGGTAGGCGTCGAGGTCCCAGCAGACGGCCTCAGCGCCCAGTACGCTGCACTCGAGGCGGAACTCGCTCTCGCGGACCGAGACCTTTTTTTTGTCGTTCAGCCAGGGGGCCGCGACGTTGCGCTCACCCGCGAAGACCAGGATCTCGACGACAGGCAGGCTGCGCCGGACGGCGTATTCGTGGAGGAGGCAGGCCGCGGTAATCGCGCCGTCGTCGGCGTGCGGGCAAAGCATGACGAGCGGCCGGTTGGGGCCGATCGTGTGCCGGAGCGACTCGCGGATGTCAACGAGCTGGCCGTGCGTGCCGCAGCCTTGCACCGTGCCGAGCAGTTGCTCAAATTCGGGCTGCCAGTGGGCGCAGCGTGAGTTCGTGGTGGGCTTGTCCATGATTTGGAAGAGGCTCCAACAGGGCGTGCCCAACACTCGTGTGATCCAGGGGTGGGGGCAGGGCACAGCATGGGCCGGTCGTCAGCGCGGTGCCAAGTGGACTGGCGCCTCCCGACTCACGTTTCTCGAGGGGGCAGGATGACAACGTGCGCGAAAATCCTTTTAAATCATCGCTCACGCGGCCTCCATTGTGCGGTCCGGGCCGGTTCGCGTCAACTCTCGCGCCGGGAATTCCGGGTTTCGCTCGCGTCGGATCGAGCCCCTATTCGATGGCGGGCTCCTCGAACAACCGCGCGCGGAAACCGGACCACTCATTCACCTTCGGGTGATCGTCGGCGTGGGCGAAAAGGTAGTCCGAGACGCGTTTGTCGACCAGGTCGAAGCGCTCGGCCAGCACGCGCACGACCGCCAGCAAGAGGGCCTCGGCGGCGCGTGGGTTCTCGGCACGAAGCTTGTCGTGGGCCGGGTGGTAGAGGGTCAAGAGCCATGCCTCGGAGATAGCGCGGACCGTGACGGTTGGGGGGCTGGGGCGAAAAAAGGAGGTCGTGCCGAAAAGCGCCGGGGCGTTGAGCGTCGCCAGCACTTCCTTGGGGCGGTCGGGAAACGTACGTTCGATGGTGGCGGTTCCTCCGATCAGGATCGAGAGGTGGTCGTTGGGCTGGTTCTGCTCGAGCAGAACCGCACCGGCCGGCGCGCGGTCCTCGACCAAGGTGTTAAGCAGGGCCCGGAGCGACGCCGGGTCGGTCCCCGCAAACTGGGGAGCCGTCATAAATCGTTGAGCAGCATCGTCATCGATCATTGTTGACCTCCCTGCGAAGCGCCTCGGGCCGCGTGCGAGCGCGGGTTCGGCGCCGGTGCCCTCGCTCGCCCCTTCTTATTCTTCGCCGAAGTGTTCGAATGAGGCAATCGGAACGGTTGTGCTGATTGCAGGAATTGTAATTTCACGGGTGCGCCGGGGCGGCCGGTTTGTCGGGACGCCCGGTTTCTTCCGTGCCGATGGTTTAGCATGCAGGGGAGTGCCGGCCGGGAGCGGCCAGTCCCCCGGACGTACCAGGATGAGACGTCGTCGCGGCGGAGGGAGTCGCCATGAACCGAAAACGGGCTAAATGGAGTATCGCGCTTCTGGTGACGCTCCTTTCCGGCTGCGCCACGGGGCCGAACCAGCGGCAGGTCACACAAGCGGGAACACCCGCACGGAGCGGCGGCGTCGCGTCGTTGTTCCGGAGTCGCGATCCCATGCAAGCGCGAGCGGTGCCGGCCCGGGTGCAACCGACGAGCGGGTCGGCCGCGCCTGACGAGCGGCTGTCGCGCTTCTTCCCCGGGATGGGCCCGCGTGGTGAGGCCCCGGTGGCCTCCCGGCCGGCCGGCCGCGGGACGCCAGCACCGCCGCCGAGCGGACCGAGCGTACCGCCCAGCTTGGAGAGCGCAGGGCGGCCGGCCCCGGAGAGCCCGGAGGAGCCGCTCACGACGCTCCCGGTGGCCGTGACGGTCGGCTTTCAGGAACCGCTCCGAATGCCCCCCATGCCGAGTGCGAACGTCGCGGCAACGGCCTCGGAACCCAGCCGCGTGGAGGATGTGCCGGCATTCGTGCGGGGCGGGACCGACCCGGGTGTCATCCCCGCCTCGGCCGAGGTGACCGACGCGGCGGGCAAAGCCCCCGCGCTCTTGCCCGGCGACCTCTCGTTCAGCAAGCCTGACGACCTCAGCGAGCTCGATCCGAAGGTCCCCGCGCCGAGTCGCGTTCTGCCGGCGCCGACGGCGGACGCCCCGGCATCCGCGAAACCCGCGCCGCCGCCGTCCGAGGCGCCCGCTCCCGCCCAGGCTCCGACCTCGGCCACGGCGCCGGTCCCGGCCGACAGTCCTGTTTATGTCGAGCCGATGATGGTCGTATCCGACCCGCCGCGGACCTCCGACGCTCTTCAACAACCGATCGCCGCGCCGTTGGCGGCGTCCGAGTCGCCGGCGTCGGACGTAGTTCCCGCGCCGCCGCCGGCACCGGCACTGCCTGCGCCCGGCGCTGAGCCCACTCTGGAGCCGTCGGCGCCGGCCCGGGTCCTGAAGCCGGCGTCCGCTCCCGTTCCGGCACCGGCAGTGTCAACGAAGCCCTCTTCGGCCCCCGAGCCCTCGTCGTCGGTGAAGTCCGAGACGCCCCCGATGATCGCCGTTGCCGATGCGCCCCGCACAGCGCCGTTGCCGGACCCGTCGCTTCCCGCATCGGCAGACGCAGCCGCGGCGCCCAGCGTCGCAACACCGGCGTCCGCGCCGGTGGTTCCGACCGTGGCGACGGTGGTCTCCTCATCCCAGGTTCACCCGGTGGCTCAGAGCATCCCCCCGCTGCCTTCGAAGCAGATGCCGCGGTTGAGTCCTCAGACCCTGTGTGCCAAGGCGAACCCGGCGCCGCGCCCGAGGTTGCTCGCAAGCTCCTTCTGGCCGACTTGGCTGCGTTCGGACGTCGCGCCCAGCCCGTCGCCCGCTCCGCGGCCGTTCCTGGCATCGTTCTCACCGACCGGATTACGTCCCACGGCGACAGCGACCGCCACGCCGACGCCCTCGCCCGCTCCGCGGCCGTTCTTGGCGTCGCTCTGGCCGACCTGGCTGCGCTCCGATTCGGCTGCCGCCCCGCCGCAGCCGACGCTGGCGTCGCTTTCGCCGAGCCGTCCCGCTACGCCGGCAACGGGTGCGAAGCCCGTGCAAACGGCGAGCGTGAAGCCGCAGGTCGTTCACGCCCACGGCTGCCCGCATCATGCGTGCCAGGAGGGCGAAGCCGCTCCCTGGTTCGGGGTGAACCGGACGCTCGAAACGGCTGGGATGTTCCCCCCGACTTATTATGAGACGGCCATCATGCGGGGCGGGGCCAAGCCCTATGCGGCCCCGCCGGCCCCCACAATGGTTGCGGGCAGGAACCCCGTCCCCGCGACCCCCCCGCTCCCGGCCGCTGCGCCGCCGGCCACTGCCCCAGTGCCCACGCCGGCGGTCGCCGTGGCCGCTGCGCCGAGAGTGGCGCCGCAGCCCAAGCCGAAGCGCGTCTGGCTGATCACGCGGCTCTGGAACCGCATCCACGGCGAGAGCGACACGACCCAACCGACGGCGTCCGCATCCAACGCAAGCGCGCCCCCGGCCCCCACAAACGTCGCCGTCGCGCCGCCACCCACCCCCAGTCCGGTGCCGCCGTCAGGGAACGCCGTACCGGGCAACCTCCCGCAGCGCGGGGAGTCGGTCGAGCGCGTCTCGGCCGAGCGCGTCAACGAAGCGGCGCAGCGTTAGCTCCAGGTGATCGGCGATCTCGGGGTACTGCTCCGCGACATTGTTCTGGTCCCAGCGATCCTCCGGCTTCCGATACAACTCGGGAGCTCTCGGAGGATCGTCGGGATCCGTCTCCAAGGGGACGACCATGTGCCAGAGATGCGTCCGGATCGCAAACTCTTCGACGTCCATGCCGAGGCACGCGTAGTCGCGCACCTTGGTCTGCTCGCCCCGGATCAAGGGGAGGAGGTCGTGCCCATGGACCTGCTCGTGCGGCGGCAGACCCAGGGCGGAGAGGACGGTCGGCAGCAGGTCGACCGTCTGCACGAGCGCCTGGTGCCGCGTGCCGCCGAACCGGGCTCCGGGCATCCGGACGATCAGGGGGGTGTGGATCAGCTCCTCGAACAGCCAGGGCCGGTAGCGGCGGACGAAGCCGTGCTCGCCTAACGGCTCCCCCTGGTCGCTGGTGAAAATGATCGTGGTGTCATCCGTCCGTCCCTGGGCCTTGAGCGCCTGGAAGAGCGCGCCGAGCCAGCGATCGACGTGCGTGACCGTCCCCGCGTACGTCCGGCGCAGCCGCAGCAGCTCCGCCTCGTCGAGCACATCGCCAATAGCGCCGGCGGGGACGTCGATCAGGGCCGCGACCTCCTCCAGGTCGATCTCTTCCCCTTCGTCGTCCTCGTCCCCCTCTTCATCGCCCGCTTCGAACTCGTCGGGCTCGGCCTCGACGTACTGGTCGCGGTACGGCTGGGGCGGGTCCCACGGGCCGTGGGGGCTGAACAGGTCGAGCCAGAGAAAGAACGGCGTCTCGTCCTTCGGCCGTTCCAGCCACTCGATCGCAGCGCGGATCGTGCGGGCGACGCCGGTGTTCTCGTCGACGTCGGTTTTCAGGACCGCTCGGTTCCGCAGGTACTGCTCCCAGCGCCCTTTCCAGAGGTCGTAGTCGGGGTCGTCCTTGGGGGGCAGCCGCAACCCGGGCTCGTCGCGGAGGCGGACGTGCTTGGCCCGCGGGTCGCTCTCGGGAATAAACGGGTCGTAGCCTTGTCCGCGGACCCAGATCACGTCATCGAAGCCGCGTCCATAGCCCTGGCCGGCCTCGCGGAGCAGGGGGACGTCGGAGATGAGCGCCGTGCGCACCCCCTGGGTGCTGAGCAGGTCGGGCAGGATCGTCTCGTCGGCCTGAAGCGGCGTCCAGCCGAGCTCAGGGTCGGGAAATCCGAAACGCCCGGTCCACCACGTCCGTCGCGTGGGGAGCGTGGTGAGGTTCTCGGGGTAATGGTGGTCGAAGACAATCCCCTCCGACGCCAGGCGGTCGATGTGGGGTGTCTCGATCCAGCCGTTGCCGTAAGTGCCGAGGAAGCCGAGTTGGAGGCTGTTGCAGACGACGACGATGACGTTCATGGCGTGATTGTAGCGTCGGGCGGTCGGGCGACCAAGCGCTCGGCCCGAAACCGCCGCCGTAGGACGAGGTGGCTGGCCAGGTCCGAGAAGTCGTCTCTCCACGTGCTCGTGGCCGCCGGAACACGCGCGGGGAACCAGCGGTCGTCATGCGCAACGATGCCCAGGTTTTCCTCGTCTGTCGCGAGCACGGCCCAGATCGACGCCTCCTTCCCATCGGCTTTCTCCTCGTCGGAGACCACCACGTCGTAACGCACCCGGCACACCATGGCCGCGTCGCGGGCCAAGGCGCCGATGACGGGCTCGAGGTCCAGGTAGCGGTTCGTGATGTTGAAGACGATCAAGCCGGCGGCGACGAGCTTGGCGCGGTAAAGGGCCAAGGCCTCGCGCGTGAGCAGGTGCGTCGGCACCGCGTCGGAGCTGAACGCGTCGAGCACGATCAGGCCGAAACCGTGTTCCGGAGCCTCGCGAATACGCAGCCGGGCGTCCCCCTCCAGAACGTCGATGCGTTCAGCCCGGCTATCGGAAAGGAACGTGAAATAGCGCGGATCGCGGGCGATGCGGATCACGGCCGGGTCGATCTCGTAGAACGTCCAGCGCTCGTTTTCTCGGGCATATGCCGCAAGGGAGCCCGCCCCGAGACCGACGATCGCAACGTTCGGACCGTCGTGCAGCACCGAGAACACCTGGGCGATCGGACCCGTCCGGTGAAAATAGGCCAGGGGCTCGCGGCGACGCGAGGGGTCAAGTGCTTGCTGGCCGTGGAGCGTGTTGCCGTGGAACAGACGGTGAACCTCGCCGTGGGGCGTGCTGGCGGTAGTCACACGCGCTGTGCCGAAGAAGTTGCGCTCGCGGAACAACGTACGGCCGCTCAGACCGTCGGAGAGACCGCTCGCGAGCAGCGCTGCCCCGAGGCCGAGCGCCAAGCGGGCCGGATGGCTGCGGTGTCGGTACCAGACGAAAACGAGAAGCCCCGACGCCAGGAACTCGAGCATGGTGCCGAGGGGCGTCGGCTCGATCCCGCCGACGTTGCGCACGAGCAGCGCGATGATCCCGAAGATCGCCAGCGGAAGCGCCCAGAGCGAGTGGCGGCTGAGCGCGGGCCACTTGTTGCGGCGCGAGGGAATGGAGGGCAAGGCCAGGCACCCCAGTACCAGGGCGAGCGGGTACTCCGCGATCCGGTCGAAGACCTGAGGGGCGATCAGGGCGTTGAACAGGCCGCCGAGCACGCCTCCAACGGCCAGCGCCAGGTAGAAGGCGGTCAGGCCGTATACGCCCGGCCGGTCGCGGGCGAGCGCTCCGTGGCAGACCAAGGCACCGGCGAAGAACGTCAGCAAGTGGAGCGGCAGCCAGAACGCCTGCGCCAGGCCTAGCCCCAGCACCAGCGCGAGCGGGAAGGCGAGCAATGGCAAAAGACGGACACCCCAGGCATCGATTGGCCGCGTCCCGCGGGCGAATACCAGGATGAACGAGAGGAGATAAAGCGCCAGCGGCACGACCCAAAGGAGGGGGACGGGGGCAATGTCGGTGGTGAGGTAGGTCGTGACGCCGAGCAGCCAGCTCGACGGCACAAACGCGAGCGCGACCCAGCGCGCGAAGCGAACGCCGTCGATTCGTTCTCCGGCAAAGACGCCGTCTTTCCTGTCCCCTCGCCCCTTGCGGGTGAGGGCTGGGGAGGGGGGGTGCAGCGCCGTTGGCTCGCGCAGCATCGGGGCCGGCTCGGACCCCGCTCCCCAGCCCTCACTCGCAAGGGGCACGGGGGTAACGCTCGCGTCGTAGCCGCCGTGTTCCGTCTCGTTGCGCCAGACAAACACAGCGCAAGAGAACGTCAATGCGACCAGCAACCCGTATCCTCCCGCCCAGATCATCCCCTGTTGCCCAAGCCCCAGGTTCGGCTCAATCACCAGCGGGTACGCCAGGAGCGCGAGCAGGCTGCCGACGTTGCTCGCGGCATAGAGCGGATAGGGGTCGCGCGGATCGGCGCTCGCGAACCAGCGCTGAAGCAGTGGTGCGGTCGTCGACACCACAAAGAACGGCAAGCCGTTCGTGGCCACCAGCGATCCGAGCAACCTGAGCGTGGGACTCGCCGACGGCCCCACTTCGGCCGGGACCGCGAACGGGAGGAACGCCCAGGGGACGAGCAACAACCCCGCGTGCAGCAGCGTCTGCCGCCGCGCGCCGAGCCAGGCGGTCGTCGCGTGTGCATACGCATAGCCGGCCAGGAGTGCGGCCTGGAAAAAGACCATGCAGGTGTTCCAGACCGATGGCGAACCGCCCCACGGCGGCAGGAGCGACTTCGCGATCATCGGCTGGCCGACAAACAGCAAGGCGGCGCTCACGAAGAGCGTCAGGCCGAAGAGCCAGGGCAAGGCGAATCCCCCATTCCGGAGATAACAGCAAGGCGTGCGCATATCATTTCTTTGTAAGTGCCTGCAACTCCGCGTGTTAACACCGTATGCCAGCGCGGTTGGGGTGGCACCCAGCATCAGCAATGAAGCTCTGACTGGCAGGCACCTGCCATTTTTTCAAGCCCCCGGCCCCTTTCGCCATCCCCGCTTGCCCCTTACGATAACGGCATGCGGCGCGAGACGCTCGCGCCTCGGCCTTCCTCTCCCACATTCCTCGGAGACGCAAACCGATGGCACGCCGCCTCTTGACCTGTGCCAGCGGCTGGACGCTGGCGCTCGTGCTGGTCCTGCCGGGGCTCGCATCCCACGCCCGTGCGCAAGCTGGTGGAGTTGGCCCAAAGGTCGCAACCAAGGAACCGGTGGCTCACCGCGTCTACCAGCGCGATCGGGGTGGGCGTGCCACGATCACGATTGTCCTCGATGGCGAGCTGAAGAATGCCTCCATCGCCAGTGTTGGCATCACGAGCGGCGGCGCTGAGGTGTCGGGTGTTCGCTTCGAAGACGGCAAGGTCGTCGGCGTGCCGGCCGGGGGGCCGTACGAGATCACCGTCGTGGTCAAAGTCGGCGAAGGCGCGGTCACCACAAGCATCGGCCCCGTCTACGTCGGCGACCTCTGGATCCTTGCCGGCCAGTCCAACATGCAGGGCGTCGGCGACCTGATCGACGTTCAGCCGAACCACCCGAACGTGATGCTGCTGGGGATGGATGGCAAGTGGACGCAAGCCGAAGAGCCGCTGCACTGGCTGGTCGACTCCCCCGACCCGGTCCATTCGGGCGACGCGAAAACTCGTGCCGAGCGGTCGGCGGCGGAGCACAAGACGCGGACCAAGGGGACCGGCCTCGGCCTGCCGTTCGCCGCGATGCTGGCCCAGCAGACCAACGTGCCCGTCGGCCTGATCGCCAGCGCCCACGGCGGCACGAGCCTGGCGCAGTGGAGCCCGGAGAAGAAAAACGAAGGGGGAAACAGCCTGTACGGCTCGATGCTCCGCCAGCTCAAGCTCGCCGGTGATCGTTTCGCGGGGGTGCTCTGGTACCAGGGGGAGAGCGACGCGCTGTCGGGTGCGGCGGACTCGTACGCCAAGAACTTCATGGCGTTCATCGCCGCGGTCCGCGACGACCTCCACCAGCCTGACCTGCCGTTCTACTTCGTCCAGATCGGCCGCTTCATCAACACGAGTGACCCCAAGGGGTGGAACACGGTGCAGGACGTCCAGCGCCGGCTTCCCGACCGGGTGCCGAACACGGCCGTCGTCTCGGTGATCGACCTCGAGCTCGACGACCTGATCCACGTCGGCACCCAGGGCCTGAAGCGCACGGGACAACGGCTCGCGCGCATTGCCTTGCGCGAGCTGTTTGGCCAGGCCGGCGCGACCACGCCGACCCTCGACCGTGTCATCCCGGGCCCGGGCAACACACTGATCGTCAAGTTCAAGGGCGTGAACATGAGCCCCACCCGCGCGCAGCCCGTGGCGGGGGGAGGCTTCGGCGGGCCCGGCGGACGGCCTGGCATGATGGCGGGGATGATGGCCCAAGCCCAGGCGCAACCCGCCAGTCCGGGCCACCCGTCGAACGTCGGCCTCACTCCCGCGCGACACATCGGCGGGTTCTCGGTTCGCGACGAGGCCGGCAAGGAAATCCCTTTGATCTTCGAGGCGACCGTCGGCAGCGCGAAGGATACCGTCGTGCTCAAGCTGATCGGCCCGGTGCCGCCGAAGGCCAACCTCTGGTACGGCTATGGGCTCGACCCCTATTGCAACCTGGTCGACGGCCTCGACATGGCCGTCCCGGTCTTCGGCCCGATTGCGCTCGATGACCTCGCGAGCAACGGCGCGGCGGCCGCGCGTGCCGAGACGAAGAAGGAAGAGTCCAAGAAAAGCGAAAAGGGGGCCGGTTTCCCCCGTCCGATCAAGGTGCTGATCATTACCGGCGACAACGTCCCCGCGCACGACTGGAAGGGGACGACCCAGGCGCTGACCGACATCCTCTCTTCCCCCGGGAAGGTCGAGGTCACCGCGACCACCACGCCGGCCAAGGACCTGACCGACGAGAACCTGGCCAGGTACGACGTGCTGCTGCTGAACTACCGCGATACCAAGGACGGCAGCGAAGACACCCGATGGTCGGACGAGAACAAGAAGGCTTTCCTGAAAGCCGTCCACGACGGTGGCAAGGGGCTGGTCGTCCATCACTTCGCCTCGGCGGCCTTCACCAAGCCGAATTGGGACGAATTCGAACGGGCTATCGCGGGCGGGTGGCGCTCGCAGGGGTTTCACGGGCCGAAACACGAATTCGCCGTGAAACGGACCGACGCCAAGCACGCGATCTCGGACGGCGCGCCGGCGAAGTTCGAGCACGCGATCGATGAACTGTACTCGAACTCGAAGCTGTTCCCGGAGACCACCGTGCTCGCAACGGCCTACTGCGACCCCAGCAAGCCGAAGGGGACGGGTAAGGACGAGCCGGTGATCTGGGTGAACAGCTACGGGAAGGGCCGTGTCTTCAACAACGTGCTCGGCCACGACACGACCGCGATGGCGGACAAGAGCTACCAGGAATGGGTGCGGCGGGGTGTCGAGTGGGCGGCGACCGGCGAGGTCAAGCCGTCGTCGAACTGAGCGTGGTTACGGTGTGGGGTGCATTTCATGCACCCTGCAAGAACGCCAATGACGCCGGCCGGACAGCGTGATTACAGCTCGGCCTATTTGACGCGCCACGCGCTCGAGCGCTTTGTCGAGCGTTTCGGCGGCGAGCCCGAAAGCGCTGCGGAAGCGCTACGAGGATCGCTGGCGCGCACTCGGCGGCTCGGGCGTAACGGCTCGAATGGCGCGGTCGCGGTCCTGGCCGTCTACCGGGGTCGCGCGCTCGTCGCGGTGCTCCAGGGGACGCGCTGCTTGACCGTCCTGACCTGGAACCAGTTCGTCCCGCACCTGGCCGAATTCGGCCGAGCGCGGCTCCCGCGCAAGTGGGGACGCGTCCTGCGCAGGCTGGTCGAGCCTGGGGAGGGAGACGATCCTGACGCTCGTTCGGGTTGCGTTGAGTAATCGCAACATGATCTTTCGTCCCTCCCGCGCCAACCGGCCGGACGCGCACTAGAGTTCCTTGTTAGGAACAAACCGTCGGGATAGGGATGTCCTCGGCCAAGGGAGAAGGGGGGACTATCCCAA